>JBCDFY010000026.1:0-42716 GCA_039176995.1 Bacteroidota bacterium | reverse complement strand
CTGAAACTAATCGAAAAAGATGAATTATTGGCTACCTTAAAGGAAAAATTATCTAAAGGCAATGGCGATTTGAAGGCAAGTGAATTGAAAAAAATCGTACGCAGCATTTCGCACAGCAATGCCCAAAATTGGGAAGATTTTGAGGCGCGTTTTATTTCGGTGAACAAGAATTTTTATGAAAAACTGACTGCGCAATATCCTAAATTGAGTCGAGGCGACCAAAAATTATGTGCCTTAGTCAAACTCAATCTTTCCAGCAAGGAAATGGCAAAATTATTAGGTATTTCTATAGAAAGTGTGCATACGAATCGCTATCGTTTGCGGAAGAAGTTGGGTTTGACGCGAGAAGTGAGTTTGACGGAATTTGTGGCTAAATTGTAGGACGAATTCATCATTTGAATCCTGATGACGAGCGACTCTAGGCTTGTTTTAATCAGGATGGATACTGTAAATGACAGGCAAGCTCTAGTTGCCCGTCATTATGAAAAATCTTTAAACTGATCATATCTAAGTTGTAAGATAAGGCTTCAATTTTTCCCAATCAAAAGTCACACCAACTCCAGCTTCATCTGGTGCGACTCCTCGATAGTTTTCTACGACCAAAGGACGCTTGGTGTATTGGTCGATTGGAAAACTATGCACTTCCATCCAACCTGCGTGAGGTTGCGAAGAAACCAAACTAACATGTAGCTCTTGCATTCCATGTGAACAAACTGGAATATTGTATTGCTGCGCGAGTTTAGCCGCTGCTAACCAACCACTTACACCACCACAATTGGAAGCATCTGGCTGAATAAAGGATAATTTTGATTGCTCAAAAGCATATCCAAATTCATAAATGGTATGTAGGTTTTCCCCCATGGCTAGAGGCATTCCTGTTGCTTCCGCGATTTCAGCGTAGCCTTTATAATTATCAGGAACGGTGGGTTCTTCAAACCAATAAATGTTGTATTTTTCAAAACTCTTTGCTGCTTTGATGGCTTGTTCTACACTCATAGAGTAGTTCGCATCAACCATAAAGATACGCTCCTCTCCTATCAGATTGCGTACTTCCGCGATCCGCTCCAAATCTTCTGCTAACTTTTCCCTTCCAATTTTAATTTTCACCGCATCAAAACCACTATCCAAATAACCTTGAATATTGCCTAGCAATTTTTCCATTGGAAACATCAAGTCGATTCCTCCACAATAAGCATTGCAAGTATTATTTGCTCCACCTGCTACTTTCCAAAGCGGCTGGTCTCGCATTTTACAGCGAATATCCCACAGTGCAATGTCCAATGCGGAAATCGCAAATGAGGCGATACCTCCACGCCCAACGTAATGAATGTGCCACTCTAGAAAATCGTAAATATGTTCAATATCTGAACCATCTTTCTCCAACAAAACAGGCGTCAAATCATGCTCAATCATGGCTTTGATAGCATGCCCACCCTTACCTCCAGTGTAAGTGTAGCCTGTGCCCTCCATTCCATTTTCTAAGGTGACCGTTGCTGTCACTAATTCGAAATGGAAGTGGTCGCCATGTTTGGCATCGGAAAGGACTTCTGGAAGTGGAACTTTGAAGAGTTGGGTTTTTATTTGTTTGATTGCTGTACTCATGAAAAGGAATCATGGATAACGAATATTGAATTAAGAGTGTTTCAGAAGAATTTGAGATGCATTATTTTAACAAAATAGACTTGATTATTCAACACATAGGCACATTAGAACACATAGTTTTTCGCAGAAAAACTACATTCTATGTTCTCTATGTGACTATGTGTTCCATTAAAAAATGTGTTAAATTATTTTTCTGAATAGCCCTAATATTGAGTTCCGAATGCTGAAGTACTTCGTTATTCGGTGTTCAATATTCGTTATTCGATATTCAATAATTGTATTTAACGTAGGTCGTCTTCTTCTCCAAATATTGCTCTAAGCCATATTTACCATCTTCACCGCCAGTTCCACTCAGTTTTAGACCATTGTGGAAACCTTGATGTTGTTCGCCATGTCCGCGATTGACATAAATTTCTCCAAATTCTAGATCATCGTGCAAGCGCATGACTTTGTTCATGTCATTGGTAAAGACCATTGCCGCTAATCCATAATCGGAGTCGTTGGCATAGTCAATGACTTGTTGGTAATCGTTGAACTTGATGACTGGAAGCACAGGTCCAAAAATTTCTTCCTGAACGATTTTCATGTCCTGCGTTACATTTTCTAAAATAGTTGGCTCAAACCAAAATCCTTTTTCAAATCCTTCTCCCGTCGGACGCTTGCCACCAATCGAAATGCTTGCTCCTGCGGCTACGCTATCGGCAATTAAATTCTCCAAATGTTCAACCCCTGTGGCATTCATTTTAGGACCAATATCCGTATCTTCCAAATTTGGGTCACCAACTTTCAAGGCTTTCACTTGTGCCATGAATTTTTCCATAAAGGCGTCGTAAATAGCTTCGTGTACATACATTCGCTCATTACAGGTACAAACCTGTCCACAATTGTCAAAACGAGAATGTAAAGCTCCTGCCACTGCCTGATCTAAGTCCGCATCTTCAAAGACAATACAAGGGGCTTTGCCACCCAATTCTAACTGTACATGCGTCAAATTCTGAGCCGCCGAGCGCGCAATCGCTTGTCCAGTAGGCGTTCCACCCGTCATGGTCACCATTTTTGTAATCGGATCTTCTACTAGAGCTTTTCCCGCTTCCACACCACCCGTTATCATATTGATGACACCATCAGGAATGCCTGCCTTTTTCGCTAAATCACAAAGCATAAGTGTAGAAAGTGGCGCTTCTGGCGTTGGTTTTACAACCACGGTATTTCCTGTAATCAAAGCAGGTCCTAATTTCCTGCCAGCCAATGCCAATGGGAAATTCCAAGCAGTGATCGCGACCACAACTCCTTTCGGCACTTTGTGAATCCAAATTTGTTCACTTGGATTGTCTGAATTGACAATATCTCCTTCGATTTGCCGCGCCCATTCGCAAGCGTATTCGATAAAAGTGCAAGTTACTTCCACTTCAAAGCGTGCGACTTTCAGTAGTTTTCCTTGTTCCTTAGTGATGAGTTGGGCGAGTTCTTCGCTGTTCTTTCTAATCTCAGCGGTGAATGAACGCAATAGATCGGCACGTTGACGAGCAGGTAATCTGCGCCATGTTTTTTGAGCATTTTCGGCCGCCACCAATGCTTTGTGCGCATCTTCCGCCGAAGCATTTTGGACGCTTCCAACTACTGATTCATCAGATGGATTGATAATGGTATCGCTTGTACCAGTAGAAGCATCTGCCCATGCTCCGTTTATGTATAATTTGAATTCTTGCATAAGTTTAGGATTTTAGAATATTGAGCACACCTAGTGCTTAGCCAATTTCAATTTGGTTAATGAAATCCCGTAGGGATGGACTATGGGTAGAAAATATCTGCGAGGCGTTTTGCAAGTGCCGTAGGTACGAGCTGTAGTACGCACCTACGGAGCTTAAAAACGATTCATTAGGAAAATACTACCCATAGTTCGTCCCTCTGGGACTATTCAAATTACTAGTCATTTTAGTCTTAACTAAAGACTAGTTCAGTATTCGTAATTCAATTATCTTCCCATCCAGCCACCGTCAACTAGCATGATACTTCCGCTCATATAAGAAGAAGCATCAGAACAAAGGAAGACCGTTGGTCCAGCAAAATCTTCAGGTTCTCCCCAACGCCCTGCTGGAATACGTGCTAGAATAGAATTAGCCCGTTCTGGATTGTTTCTCAGTGCTTCGGTGTTATCGGTGCTGATGTAACCTGGAGCAATGGCATTGACATTCACGCCTTGGCTTGCCCATTCATTGGCAAATGCCATGGTCAATTGACCAATTGCGCCTTTACTTGCCGCGTAACCAGGTACGGTAATTCCACCTTGGAAAGTCAGTAAAGAAGCGGTGAAGACGATTTTCCCGTAGCCTCTTGCGACCATCTCTTTCCCTATTTCGCGCGTTAGGATGAATTGCGCGTTTTGGTTGACTTCCACCACCTTGTCGTACATTTCATCGGGATGTTCGGCAGCAGGTGTACGCAAGATGGTTCCTGCATTATTCACCAAAATATCAATGACTGGAAAATCTGATTTTACGGCACTGATAAATTTATACAATTGATCTCTTTGGCTGAAATCACATTGATATGCTTTGAAGTTGCGTCCTCTGGCTTTGACTTCTCCCTCAATCGCGCTGCCTTCCAATTCTAAGGTCGCCGAAACACCAATGATGTCTGCACCTGCTTCTGCTAATGCAATCGCCATGGCTTTTCCAATTCCTCTCTTGCAACCAGTGACTAATGCCGTTTTGCCAGCTAAACTAAATTTGTCTAGGATATTCATTTATTTATTGTTTATCTGTTGAACTGTTTATTTGTTGAATCGAACGTCCACTTGATGTCCAATAATCGGTAGGTTACACACATTTTTTTTCCATTCTTATGGCTATCTTTTTACTTGTCCTATCAGATCAACAAATCAACGGATAACCAAATCAACAACCCCTACGCTTGACAATCCAATAACACTTTCATGCCATCTGGATTCGCATCAATGCCTTCAAAAACACTTTGAATTTCAGTCAAAGGTGCGACACGCGTTATCATTTTTTCAAACGGTAACTCATTTTTAGTAATCAGTGTAATCGCCTCTTCATAATCTTCTTCTTCATAAACTCTTGCACCAATTAATTGCAATTCTTTCCAGAACATTTTAAAGAGATTGACGGGTTTGGGTTCACCATGAATGGCGACCATGACGATGCGCGAACGAATGCCTGCAATTTCTGTCATCAAATCCACAGTTGCTTGTACGCCCGCAACTTCAAAAACGACATCCGCCAAGCGTCCATTGGTTTCTTTTTCCAAAAATTCCACTACATTAGTTTCTATTGGATTTATGGTTTCAAAACCCAATTCTGCTGCCAATTTCAAACGTGCCGGATTCACTTCTGAAATAATGACTCTCGCACCCTTACTCTTTGCTACCATCGCAACGAGCATCCCAATTGGTCCGCCTCCTAAGACCACTGCTACTTCATCCTTCTGCAATTTTGATAAACGAACATCGTGGCAAGCTACAGAAAGTGGTTCTACCAGAGCTGCTAGTTTTAAATCTGTTTGTTCTGGCAATTTATGTAAGGTGAATGCAGGTACATTCCAGTATTGCTGCATTGCTCCTGGGCTGTCAATTCCGATGAATTTTAGGTCTTTACAAATATGACTGTATCCTTTGTCAGAAGGTTTTTCTGCACGATTATCTAGCGGACGAACTACGACCTTTTCTCCCTTCCTGAATCCGTTAACTCCTTCCCCAACCGCTTCAATAACTCCTGACATTTCGTGACCAATCGTCACTGGAATATTGACTCTCTTATCCATCATGCCATGGAAAATGTGCATATCAGTGCCACAGACGCCACAATAAGCTACTTTGATTTGTACTTCTCCCTTTGCTGGTGCAGCAATAGCTTTATCAGCTACTGAAATGGTGTGATTTCCTTCGTAAAAACTTGCGTTCATTGATTATGTAAATGTTGTAATTTTGATAAGATTGATTTAGGTGTTGGGGGTAAAAATATGTGTCCCAAATTGTACAAAATTTTAAAATTATTAGAATGATATTTAAAGTCACGTAATTTGGATTTGGATGGACGTCGAGTCCATTCAAATCCATCAAGGTTTCTTAAGGAGAAAAAATTGGCAAAAAGCCAATTTTTTCTCCTTAAGAAACCTTGAGCAAATCAACATGGCTCAATGCCATGTTGACTTGAAAAGAACGAATGTTTAGTGTTTTCACTGTACCTCTTTTAGTAAAAGTGGAATTTAGGACAAAGCCGTCATCTTAATTTTGATGAACATTGGTTAACAAAAGTAGAGAAAGGTCATTACTAATTATAGTTGAATTGTGCTAGGACAACCATCTGTTGCATGAACAAAATATGGACATCTTAAAAAATTAGGGCGGTGTAAAACAAGTAATGCTATGAGTAATTTCTGATTGCTAAGTCCGAAGGGATTGATAAGCAGGAGTTACGAGGCTTAGCAATCGCTCCATGCTTCCGCGCTTATCAATCCCAGAGCATTACATTTTTATCACTGCCAAAATTAGTGGCCATTCCTGATGAGACCAATTCGATGAACTCCAAACCTCTGACTTTTCTCATTCGACATTTATTTCCACTCGCTCGCCCTTCAATCCTTCGCCATCTATTCCTATTACTCCTCTACCCTTTTCTAAACCAGCTTGCACGATTAATAATGCACGACCTTCGGACGTAATTAAGCTATTCGTTTGATACGTTTGTACATTAGTAGCTGCACCATTGTCCACTCCTAGTAACTTGAGCACACCACTTATATCAAATGTAATTTCACGATTAGCGTGCATTACAGGATTGTTAGCTGCATCTAGTAATTGGACGACCACATGAGTAATATCGTAGTTATTAGCTCTTAGTTGCTCTTGATCTACTTCTATTTTTAATTGGGTAGGTTCGCCTGCGGTAATAACTTTAGTTTCCACAGTCTTTCCATTTTTGATTCCTTTTGCTAGGAGTTCACCTACGGTAAAAGGCACTGCCCATTTATAAATATGATCTGGGAAATCGGCAAGACGCTTTTTACCTAGACTTTTGTCATTTAAGAACAATTCTACCTCTTCACAATTGGATAAAATTTCGGCAATGATCATTTGTTCAGTCTCATAATTCCAATGCCTATTCACATTGTGCCAACTCCAAAGTGCCCTTTCCCATGCCCCTTCTTTCTTCTCCACCACTTCTTGCTGTGCATTTAGTTTGTAGATGGATTTATCCAAGGTCTGTGTGGTAATAGCCAAATGTGGTTCATCCTGCCAAAGCGTTTTCATCATATGATAAGAAGGTTTTGTAAAGCCTCCTAAATCTAATAAGCCCGAGGTGGTTGCTTTTTTTGGCCACGATCCGTTCGATTCGCCCATGTAGTCAATGCCCGTCCAGAGGAAAGTCCCCGAGATAAAAGGACGTTCCACTACAGCTTTCCATTCGTGCCACTGTCCTAGATTTTCTGTTCCCATGACGGCTTGTTCGGGATAATACTCGCGTGCGTAGTCGTACATCACTCGACGATAACTAAATCCAAGCACATCGATGGCTTCTGCGAGTCCGGTTTCTAAAGTAGCGGAAGGTAAAATACAATTCATTGTAATGGCGCGCGTGGTATCCAATTCGCGTGTCCAAGCTGCCAACTTGCGTCCCGTATCTTCGATGGTGTATTTTCCTTCGGGTAAGAATTGGTAAACTTCCCTGATTTTTTCAGGAGAATAAGGTGACGTTGACCAAAAATAGTTGCCTGACCAATCTGCGTTGTCAAAAAAACCAGTAGCTTCTTGCGTGCGTGCATACGTCCACTCAATTTCATTGCCGATGCTCCACTGAATGATGGAAGGATGGTTTCGATGCGCCAAAATGGTATTTTTCAAATCGGCTTCTGCCCATTCTTGGAAGTAATCTGCCGAGCCACGAGAGATATAGTCATCGTGCGTTTCGTACTTGTTCAGTCGCTTATCTTTTGGATTGTCCCACTCATCAAAAAATTCATCTTGTACCAAAAAGCCCATTTCATCGCATAAATCTAGGAACTCTTGAGAACCTGGATTGTGTGAAATTCGGATGGCATTACAACCACCATCTTTCAACGCTTGTAGTCTTCTTCGCCAAACGCCTTTGGGGACTGCTGCACCAACTAAACCTCCATCGTGATGCAAACAGACTCCTTTGATTTTGTGGTTTTTACCATTCAAAAAGAAGCCTGTTTGTGGGTCAAACTGGAAGCTGCGGATACCAAAGGTCGTCGTATATTCATCAATGCTTTTTCCATTTTCAAGCACCGTTATCACGGCTTGATACAAGTTTGGCGTCTCAATATCCCAAAGTTGAGGGTTTTTGACGCTTAGTTCTTGCTGAATTTTTTCGTTAGCATTAGCCGCTATATTATGTTGGCTTTCGCTTGTTTGAATGTTTGTGCCATTTGGCGCAAGGATGGAAGTTCTCAACGTAATTGCCTTTTCAGTAGAATGGTCGTTTTGAACATCAACTTGTAACTTCACCAATGCTGATTTTTCAGAAACTTCTGGTGTTGTAATAAATGTTCCCCAAACAGGAATATGCAGCTTATCTACTATTACTAATTCTACATTTCTATAAATCCCCGAACCCGAATACCAGCGTGAATCCACATAGCGCGAACGATCGACTTTTACAGCGACGACATTGTCTGCTCCTTCTGGATTAAGATGTGGCGTCAAATCAAAATAGAAAGGAACATAACCGTAAGGTCGCCCTCCTATTTTTGTTCCATTGAGCCAAATTTCGGAGTGATTGTAGATACCATCGAAAATGATATAAGTTTTTTGGTCTTCTTGCTGCTCCGTTTTGAAATGTTTACGATACCAACCAATTCCTCCAGGTAAATAACCCGTTGCTCCTTCTTTCGTGGAATCAAAAGGAAATTCTACGCTCCAATCATGCGGCAGGTCTAGTGCTCTCCAGTCCTCATCTACAAAATCTGTTTGAAACGCCTCCTCGGATGCGTCCAAAGAGAATTTCCAATTAAAGTTGAAGTCTTGTAAGCGCGCTCGTTCCGTCGTTTTTGAAGTCTGACAAGCGGCAAGAAGAAGGAAGAATAAGGGAAAATAAATACTATTTTTCATAGCAAACTTAATGAGTGAAAAGAGAAAAATTGAAAAATTTTCTCCAAAAACTTTGCGCCTTCGCGCCTTTGCGTGCTTACATCGCCATGCCATTCCCTAGCGCAATAATAATCACCCCAACGATCATTGCACCCAAACCGAGATACAAAAATCGCTTAGCCTTGGGAGACGCATTCGCCCACTCTCCAGTGATAAGTCCACTCAAAATAGCTACCGCTACACTAATAGTATTAAAAATAGCGTAACCGACTGTATTTCCTGCCTTCCCAAGTTTAAAAGCGGCGAAAGCAAACGCAGCAGAAGCAGCAAAGTTAAGAATCGCCATTACTGTTGTCATGCTCACATTCTTACCGATGTGCGGTGTGCTGAAATTACTCCAAAGTTTCTTAGTACTTAACTGATAAACGAAGTAAGGAACGACAAATATAGCTCCCGAAACGTAGATGATGAACATAACACCCACTGCTGTTACCCATTCTGGATTGCCCATTGCTTGGCAGGCTTCGTGAATAGCAGGTCGCCCAGCGGCATTCGCATAGCTGAATCCAGTAGCTAGTAAACCACCTACCACGGCAATTAGAATCCCTGTTCCCATTGAGCCTGATTGAACAGCAGTAGCATTGTTGGCTTCATCTTTTTGGCGCGTTATTCCTGCTTTTCCGTTGGCAATTACGCCTAATAATACGACTACGATACCTGCTAATATGGTAATGAAAACATTATTTGGCGGCAAACCATCTACAATGAAAGGCAGGAGGGAACCTACTAGAATCACCGTTCCGATGAAGATGGAAAATCCAAGCGATAGCCCAATGTAATTGATTGCTTTTCCCCACATCATTACGCCGATTCCCCAAAGAATACTGGAGACTGCCATCTTTAGTAATACATCCGAAGAAAGCGAAGAAAGCACTTCCCCAAAATCATTGATGAGTAAAAAACCTGCAATGAGTGGAACAACGATCATATTGATCGTGAACATCAACCCCCAAGTATTTTCAAACTGGAAATCTTTAGTGAATTTTTCTGGTAGGGCATACAAACCTAGCATAATCCCTGCTAGTATTGCCCAAATAATTCCTGCAATCATAATGTTTGTTTATCGTTTTGTTGTATTGAATCTCATAGTGACAGAAACACGACCTGATTATTTTCAACACATAGTCACTCCGATAGCTATCGGAGAGCACATAGTTTTCTATTCAAATACTAAACTTCTACTGAATTTTAAATATAGTTGTGCTTTGATAAGTCTCTCCTGCTTGGGTGATTGCACCTCCTTGATCTTCCAGGTTAGGTCCATTCGGATAGCGACTCGTTTCAAAGCAGAAAGCTCGGTAGCGTCCGTATTGATCGCCGTTCTCGCGTTGTAATTTATCGGAGGTGAAGTAGCCTGTATAGAAGAGTGCGCCTGGTTCTGTTGTACTTACTTCTAGTGTTCTTCCACTTTCGGAATCTTTGAAAGTCGCTACTTTAGCTAACTCATCAGCTGCTTTATCGAAGGTGTAATAATGTTCAAAACCCGTTTCCATTTGCTCGAAGCAGTCGCCTAGTCTTTTATTTTCACGTAAATCAGTAGCAGTTCCGTCCACTTTCGCCACCTCACCAACTGGCACATTATCTTCATCAGGTTGCAAAAATTCGGCAGCATCAATTTGTGTGATGTGGTTTTCTATACTCTGCTCAAAGCCTGAAAGATTGAAATAGGTATGATTGGTTAACGAAAGAGGTGTAGTTCGATCCGTAGTTGCCTCGTATTGAATAACAATTTCGTTATCGTCCGTCAGCTTGAACGTTACTTTAATATGTACTTCTCCAGGATAACCTTCTTCCATATGCGGACTCGTCAAGGACATACTAACACTTCCGTTTTCATTGGAGGCTGCTTGCCAAATTTTCTTATCAAAACCAACTAGACCACCATGCAAATGATTCGAACCGTTATTGACGGCTAGAGTATATTCCTGCCCATCTATGTTAAACTTTCCATCTTTGATACGAGAGGCAAATCTTCCAACCGTGCAACCAAAGTAAGGTGCATTGGCTTTATAATCTTCGCCAAAATAACCATCTAAGGTATCAAAACCGCAAGCCAATTCTTTTCTTTTTCCATCTGAATGGAGTACGCTGATGGAAGTAATGGTCGCACCATAATTGGTGATTTTCACTTGCATTCCATTGGTGTTTTCTAAAGTGTATAATGCAACTCTTTGTCCTTGGTGAATACCAAATTCATTGTTTGTTGTAAGCATATAGTGTTGTTTGTCTTTTCGTTTCGCGGCAAAATGATAATAACAGTTGAGACGAAATCATTCAGTAACTCAACAAAACCTAGACAAAATCATTTATGGTAGCAATTTGACAAGTTTTCTTATGGCTGCTCTTATTAATTCTATGCTAGAATTTAAAAACTAGATTGACACTTTGATTATAGATTCTGTTCCCGAAATTAGAGCATGTCTTCTCTGATAAGAAAATATTCTGCTATTAAATCAGGATTTCCCATTTCCCCGAACTACTAATCAACCAATTTGTACAATTCACGAAATAAAAAAGCGAGTTCAAAAGAGTCGAAAATTGAAGGTCAATAAATCATTGAGTTCTTTGATATAGAAAGGCTCAGAACTGGCTTTATTCAAAGCATTAGAAGTAGCATTTTGAAAATGCTCAAAAGACTAATAGTACTTATTGTTGTATTTCTTTAGCTGGAATATGACCTATTGTTAAGCGCTGCAAGTCAATACGTTTTATGAAATTATGGACTTGGGTAAGAGCTAGCAAGATTTACAACGCGGTTGAGGCAGGGCTAAACAGCTATCAGATACAGTACTACAAACAAATGCCTATTGATGAAAACCGCAAGCACCAATAAATGAAAAGTTAAGTACTCGGACACAATTAAAGTAATATTTTATGACGGCATCTTTTTGATTTATACGGCGTTATTTTTTCCAGCAATAACTCGTTGTTCCTACAAAAAATGCCTTGTCTAAATGCAAAAACTTGCTCGGTCAAAAATGCCATTTATTTATGCACGAGTACTTATTTCATTTGTTTTATGTATTATCCGACGATTTACCATTGTTTATGTAAATGAATTTATAAATTTGAATCTTAGATCAAAGCCATCCCATTATGATGAATATACTTGATGAAAAAGAGGGTTCTAAAAAATACAGTAACAAAGAAATATTGTATGCTCTATCATCCTTACTGTTACTAGCTATACAAGTGGTAGCTAATATAATAATTCTTATTCAATCATGGGCTTTGGAAGAGATAGTCGCTTTGCTGTTCGTAGCGATCTTCATCTTATCTGTACCAGGACTTATTAATTGTGTATCTGCCATCAAGCGAAAAGAAGAAAGCTATAAAAAATATATTGCGCTGAGCATATCCATTATACCTGTACTTATACTTACAGCCGCGATAGTTGCTAATTACATAGATATATCGAAATCTCTCAACTAATTGTAAGTGCAAATAAATTGGAGTCATATCTTGTTATACATTTTCCTGTGCTTACCCATATTCTCAAGTGGACAATTCCACCGCTGTGGAACACGAGAAGCAAGTCTAAAGCGCACCAACTGGCAAATAAACCAAACAGAGCAGATCATTCAAGATTATTTGTCTCAAAATAAAGCGGAGGCGCGTTCAGACATCACCATTCCTGTGGTCATTCACATTGTTTGGAATCAAGAAGAAGAAAACATCAGCGACGAACAGATTTTATCGCAAATTGAAGTATTGAACGAAGATTTTCAAGCGATGAATGTGGAACAGACGACTATTCCAGCGGAGTTTAAGAATTTAGTTGCGAATACAGGCATTAAATTTTGTTTAGCCAAAAAAGACGAACGTGGTCGAGCCAGTACAGGTATCCTACGCACTTTTACCAGAGAAGTGAGCGTCGCAGATAATGATGCCCTACTCAAAAATAGCAGTTTTGGTGGTTCGGATGCTTGGGATACGAAACGCTTTCTGAACATTTGGGTGGGCAGACGAAATAGCGGCATTTTAGGTGAAGCTACGATGCCAGGCGAAGCAGAAGATTGGGAAGATGGTATTGTAATTGACTATCGTGCTTTGGGAACGATGGGAACAGCTTTGGAAAATGAGCCTTATAATCTAGGGCGAACCTTGACGCATGAGGTTGGACATTATTTGGGGTTAAAACATCTTTGGGGAGAAAGTTTTGATAATAGTTCTTGCGAGGGAGATGATGGCTTGAGCGACACGCCTTTTCAAGCAGAAAGCTACAACCAAAAATGTCCTAATGGACAAGTGCGTACTTGCCAGTCTTTAGATATGTACATGAACTTTATGAACTACACCGATGATGCTTGCATGAGTTTATTTACTGTTCAGCAAAGCGAAAGAATGCTAGCAGTTTTGAATACGGTAAGGAAAGAGTTGATCGAAAATACAGTTTGCGAAATGGTCAATTCTACTGATTACTCGCTCTCTGAAAATACAGTCATCTTATCACCAAATCCCGCAACTGAACAAGTTTATATTCAACTACAAAACTATCCTCAACCTCTATCTGCAGCATTCTACAACGCTTTGGGACAATGCTTAAAAAAAACCAAAATTACACCTGGAACAACGTATTTACTAGATGTTCAAAATTATTCTAGTGGAATTTACTATCTTCGACTCCACAACGAAAATCAACACATTACAAAATCCATTTTCATAAACCCAAAGTAGTTGTCTTTTCAAATAAAGTGCAATTGCCTCCCAAATTAGAAATATGAACACCATGCGTTTTTTTGCCATCCTATGTTTAGTGCTCAGCTTTTCTAGCTGCAATCTACTATCCAAATTTGGACTAAATCTAACAGAAACTAACCTCAGCGAACTTGATAAATTAGTAGAAATGTCAAAAGGACCTTGCTACGGACGATGCCCCGTTTATGACTTCGTAATCTATGACAATGGTATTATGACCTATGAAGGCAAACGCTTCACAGAGCGCGAAGGACTCTACATCAAGAAGATGCCAGAAAGCGGACTTAAAGAACTCAAAACCATACTCCAGTCTGCTAATTTACGCCAATTCCGGGATGCTTATCGCGCACGCGTTCCTGACCTACAAAGTGTTTCCATTACTTACTATAAAGATGATTACATAAAGACGATTATTGGCAAAGACGGACGCCCTGAAAAAGTGATGGAAGTGCAAGGAGAGTTGGAAAAATTTGCAGATTCGGAAGGTTGGGAACTCTATGCTAAGCAAGGCGATGATCTACCAGAATACATCGCAGAAGATGAATTGCGCATTGTGTTACACGATGGCGTGGATATCAATGCGTGGGTTAGAAAATACAGACGCCAGGGCATGGAAGTAGTCAGGAACATGAGCAAAAACAATAATTTATGGTTGGTTAGTTTCAACGCAACCAAGAACGATCCAAGAGAAGTGTTGGCGATTGTTCAGGCAGATTTAGAGGTAGCAAATGCAGAATTCAATCGAAAATCCACAAATTAGGGTAATGATTGTAGAGTTAGCCCATAACCATAAAACACTACAACCCTAAAACCATAATTTTTTTCAAACCACGAAGCTCTTGACAGAACGATCTAAACTAAAAATAGGTGTAATTGGAGCAGGAAGTTTTGGAACAGCGATTGCTCGTTTGCTGGCATACAATGTGGAAGTTTTGATATACAGCCGAAAACCGAAAATCATTGACAAAATCAACCAAGAACACTTCCATTTGGGTATGGAATTGCCCGAAAACTTGCGTGCCACCAACGATGTCGAAGGCATAGTGAAGGATTGTAATCTGATCTTTCCAATCGTCTCTTCAGACAATTTCCGCGTTATGCTCAAGAACTTTTCTCCTTTCCTAACTCCTCAACACATTCTAATTCATGGCACAAAAGGTTTAGATACGACACCTGTCGAAAGCGAGAAAAACAGTGCGCAGGTCTATACTATGAGTGAAGTCATTTTGCAAGAAACTAATGTAGTTCGCGTTGGATGCTTATCTGGACCAAACTTAGCCGCAGAAATCATGGATGGGCAACCAACGGCTACGGTCGTGGCTAGTGAATACGACGAAGTCATCAAATTAGGTCAACAAGTGCTTTCCAGTGATAAATTTCATGTTTTTGGCTCCAGTGATATTAAAGGTGCAGAGCTGGCAGGTGCGCTGAAGAATGTAGTCGCCATTGGTTCGGGCATATTGAAAGGTATGGGATTAGGAAAAAATATGCAAGCCGTACTGATTACGCAAGGTTGGCGAGAGATGATTCGTTTTGGAGAAGCGATTGGTTCGCCACCTGAAACTTTCTTCACTGTCGCAGGAATTGGAGATTTAATTGCTACAACTACCAGCAAAAAGAGTAGAAATTATACCTTTGGCTTTCGTTTAGGGCAGGGAGAAAGTGTGGAGGAAATTGAAGAAAGTAGCGAGGAGTTGGCAGAAGGGGTCAGAACTGTAAAAATCTGCAAGGCACTCGCCACTCATTTCAATCTGCGCGTTCCTGTTTTTGAAGCATTCTATAAAATCATTGTGGAAGGCGAAGATCGAACCGCTGTGATAGATACTTTGATTCGAAATCCTTATTAGTGGTAATTGCTCCAAACCATTTCAAACAAAGTCGAACCAAATCAAACGGCGAAGCCATCAAACTACTACAAACAACCATCAAACAAAGAAATCCATGATAAAAAATATTGTTCCTCATTTAGTAGCATTAGTCACTTTCGTTGTATTAAGTGTGGCATTCTTTGCTCCTCAACTACAAGGAAAAGTACTACGGCAAGGCGATACGGTGCAAAACCGTTCCATGGCAAATGAACACAAAACTTACCAAAGAGAACTAGGCGAACCTGTTTTGTGGACAAATTCCATGTTTGGTGGAATGCCAACCTATCAAATTTCTACTAATCGACAAGGAAATTTTCTAAGGTACGCAGAACGTACACTGCGCTTAGGTTTTGCGCATCCTATTGGTTATTTTTTGATGGGTATGATCTGTTTTTATATCCTAATGATGAGTCTAAAGATCAATCCTTGGATTGCGCTAGCAGGTTCAATTGCATTTGGATTCACAACCAATAATTTCGTCCTCTACGAAGCTGGACACCTTACCAAGATTCAGTCCATTGCTTATATTCCGCTTATCGCAGCGGGTATGATTAATGCTTTTAAGAAAAAGTATTTACTGGGAGGAATGCTCTTCGCTCTTGGTGTGGGACTCAATATCTACGCCAATCATGTCCAGATGACCTACTATTTCTTTTTGACCTTATTAATATATGGTATTGCTCAATTGATTGTAGATGCCAAAAATGGAAAGATCGCAGATTTTGCGAAAGCCGTAGGCGTTTTATTGATTGCTGGAGTAATTGGAATAGGCTCTTCTGCGGTTAATTTATTGACAACTTATGAGTACAGTAAGGACACGATGCGTGGTGCACCAATATTAGAAAAAACAGCAAGTGTAGGAGAAGATTCGCAAAGAAGTAGTGAGGTAGAAGGACTTGCTTGGGACTATGCAATGAACTGGAGTAATGGGACGCTAGACTTGTTCTCTACTTTCATCCCTAGAGTCGTTGGCGGTGCATCTAATGAAAAGCTAGGCTCAGAATCAGCGACTTATAAAGCACTTCGTAGACGTGGTGCGCAGTTAGGTGATAATATTCCTGTTCCACTCTACTGGGGAAAACTAAACAGCACTTCTGGTGCACCTTATTTTGGTGCTATTATTGTTTTTCTATTTATACTAGGTTTGATCGTCGTTAAAGGTCCAGTAAAATGGTGGTTAGGATTGGGCGTATTGCTGACCTTTATGCTTTCCATGGGAAAGCATCTGGAAGGCTTCAACCACTTTTTATTTGATACCTTACCGCTTCTCAATAAATTTAGAACTCCTAACTCTGTCTTGAGTGTTACGGCGGCTATGATGCCGATTTTAGCGATGTTGGGATTGGTTGTAATTAATAAGGAAACTGACCGTAAGACTTTGTTGCGCCAGCTTTATATCGCTACTGGAATTGCGGCAGGTATTGCAGCGATCTTTGCCTTATTTGGAACCTCCTTACTCGATTTCTCTTCTCCCAGCGATGCTAATGTAGAGCAACTTGGCTACGACCTAAAAGCAGTGAAGGAAGATCGAATGAGTTCGATGCGTAGTGATGCCTTTCGTTCGTTGGGCTTGGTCTTAGTAGCCGCAGGACTGCTTTGGGCGTATTTGACTCAAAAAATCAAATTTGCTTGGGTAGTTGCAGGTATTGCAGTGATGACCTTCTTCGATTTATGGACAGTAGATCGTCGTTACATCAAAACAGAAGATTTTTTGACACAGCGCAACTACGAAGGTGCTTTTGAGCCTCGTCCAGTAGATCAGCAAATTATGGGACTAGAAAAGAATCGAGGGGCGTACAGAGTCTTCGATGTTTCTTCAAGGTCAAATCCATTTGAAAATGCTAGTGCCTCTTATTATCATAACACATTGGGGGGGTATCATCCTGCCAAATTACAGCGTATTCAAGATGTAATTATCTACCATATGAGTGGTAGCTTTAATCAGAAAGTCTTGGATATGTTCAACACCAAATATTTTATTGTTGGTGGACAACAAGGTGCTCCGCAACTGCAACAAAATCCTGCCGCGCTCGGCAATGCTTGGTTCGTAGATACAATCAACTTTGTTCCAAATGCCAATGCAGAAATTGAAGGATTAAACGATTTTAATCCTCGCACACAAGTCGTTGTACACGAAGAATTCAAGGACTATCTTTCAGGTTTTGCGCCAAATGGACAAGGCACAATTGCGATGGATGTGGATAGCTATCGTCCAGATCAATTGACGTATCAGAGCAATAGCAGCAGTGAGCAATTGGCGGTTTTTTCAGAAGTTTGGTACGGACCAGACAAAGGTTGGAATACTTACATTGATGGACAAAAAGTAGAACATATTCGCGTAAATTACATTTTGCGCGCCTTGCGTATCCCTGCTGGTCAACACGAAGTGAAGTTCGTTTTTGAACCTTCTAGTTTCTACACTGGAAGAACGATTTCGCAAATTTGTTCCTTACTAATTTTGCTTGGACTAATTGGTTATATCGCGTACTTTTTACCTCCTAAATTAAAAGAATTGCAGACAGCCAAAGTAGAAGAGACAACTGCACCGAAGAAAGTAGCACCTAAAAGTAAGCGCAGAAACAAGTAGAAATTATAGACTATTTTTACTCAAAACTAACACGCTGCTCCAACTGTTAGTAGTGGAAATTGTAGCTTTGTGCTATCAATTATCACGAATCATTTGAAGTGTAGAAAGCATGGCAAAAGATCAGGAGAAAGAGCAACTGCCCAAACTCAATCGCGAAAATTTAAAAGAAGCCCTCAAAATATTCAAATATGTCTATCCTTACCGCTGGGCATTCTTCGGCGGACTGTTTTTGATTTTCGTATCCAGAGCAGTTTTTATGGTTTTCCCTTATTTGTCGGGGTTAATGGTGGACATTGCACAGGGAGAATCAGAAGTAGATGTTACGCTGAAACAAGTAGGTATCTACTTGATTATCATCCTTTTAGTACAAGGTTTTGTCTCTTACATAAGAATTTTACTCTTCGCCTATTCTAGTGAAAAAAGTGTAGGAGACTTACGAAAAGGCTTGTATCAAAAAATTATTTCGCTTCCTATTTTCTTCTTTGAAAACAATCGTTCTGGTGATCTTTTGAGCCGCATTACTGCTGATGTTGGGAAGCTGTACAGTGCTTTTTCTGTTACTCTAGCTGAGTTTGTTGGTCAGGTGTTTATCTTGATTGGAGGCATTATCTTTTTGGCTTTCCGCGCACCTGAACTGTCACTCATCATGCTGCTTACCTTTCCAGTCGTATTAGTTGGAGCCATGTTCTTTGGGAGATTCATACGCAAGATGTCTAAAGAACGGCAAGAAGAATTGGCAAGTTCCAATATTATATTAAGTGAAACCATTGAAGGAATAAGAGTCGTAAAGGCTTTTACGAACGAATTGTTTGAAAGTCTTCGTTATGGAAAATCCATCAATAGTGTAGTCAAAATTTCTTTACGCTATGCTAATTATCGAGCCTTGTTCGCTTCTTTCATCGTCATCTTTATTTTTGGAGCATTATTCTTCATCATCTGGCAAGGCGCGATGATGCTACAAAACGGAACAATGACTGCAGGTCGCCTAATCGAATTCATTTCTTACACTGCAATCATCGGAGGTTCTATTGCGAGTTTAGGTAATTTTTACACGGAAATCATCGGTGCATTGGGAGCAACGGAGCGCATCCGAGAAATCATGGGCGAAGACAGCGAAGTAGAAATTGAAGAGCAGCAAAGCGTTTTGTCCATTCCAATGCAGGGGCATATCGAATATAAGAATGTACAGTTCAGTTATCCGACTCGTGATGATGTTCCAGTATTAAAAGGCATTGACTTCGAGGTAGCTATCGGTAAAAAAGTGGCTTTGGTTGGAACAAGTGGCTCTGGGAAATCTACCATTGTGCAGTTGCTCCTCAAATACTACAATTTAGATGGTGGAAAAATCCTTGTGGATGGAAAAGATATTGCCGATTTGAATCCTCTAGCCTACCGCGAAAATATTGCTATCGTGCCACAAGAAGTTATGCTTTTTGGAGGAACGATTAAGGAAAATATCGCCTATGGAAAAGCCAATGCCACCGAAGAAGAAATCATAGAAGCCGCAAAAAAAGCTAATGCCTATGACTTCATTAATTCTTTCCCAGAAGGCTTTGAAACCATTGTTGGAGAACGTGGCATCAAGCTATCAGGTGGTCAACGTCAACGTGTCGCTATTGCTCGTGCTATACTCAAAGATCCAGCAATTCTGCTACTTGACGAAGCTACTTCTTCCTTGGATGCAGAATCTGAAAAAGTGGTACAAGACGCACTAAATGTCTTGATGGAAGGACGAACTTCTATCATCATTGCGCATCGTCTTTCCACGATTCGAGATGTAGATAAAATCTACGTTTTAGAGAATGGAAAGATCATTGAAGAAGGTACGCATATGGAGCTTTCAATGATTGAAGATGGGGCATACAATAATTTGGCAAAGCTGCAATTTGATTTGGTGGAGTCTTAGATAGCAAAGCCACTGATTTTTAGCTAACCACAAGGAAATCAAAGAAACACAAAAGGCTTTTCTTTGCGTACCTTTGGTGTGCATGACAAATTGCACTTTTACAGAAGATTTGGAATAACAGAAACTCTAATCTCTGCTCTTGTCAACTCATAGCGGCATCGAACCGCTATGAGTTGATCAGGGTTTACTAAGGACAAAAAATGGCTATTCGCCATTTTTTGTCCTTAGTAAACCCTGATGGAATTGGATGGACTCGATGTCCATCCAATTCCAAAACAAGTCGCTCTTAGCAAGTATCATTTGGTATTTGTGCAATTTGTTATACACACATTCCTTTGTCTCTTTTGTGGTTCAATTTGCAATTTGCATACAGTTTTGCTATCATACAGTTATAACCTAGCTAAATCCTTCAAATCTATCTTCGCAATTGCTCTTTTCAAATTGCTTTCACTTACGCCGTCACCTTCCACATGAACAATGATTCGGTCGTTAACAATAACGGCAATACTTCCGTTTTCTGAATGCTTATTGTATTGCTCATAAGCAGGAAAGCCTTCAATTGTTGTCGTGCGTACATATTCATCGTCAGATTCATGTACAATATCTGCATTGGAAAGCATTTTATAGCCTAGTTTAGCAAAAGGCACATTTCCAGTATCTGTGATTGTTAGTTTCAGGTGGTGACTATCCGTCTCGTACGTTGCACTTGCACTCGAAACTTTGAATTTTCCAATACCAGAACGTTCTCCTTTGGCATCGGTGCGCAACATTCCTGAAATCATTAAAGGTAATTCGTCTTTTAAATCCTGATAATCAACCACCTCTACCCTATTTTTCTTATCCAGATTCTCAGAGACTTCATCTAGCTGTTCTTCCATTTTATCCAAAGCAGAATGAAGCGCATCGAATAAGTCTTCCTGATTGTTAATGTCTATCTCAATGTTTTCACTGCCATTTTCGTCTTCAATTTCTATTTTAAAGGTTGCTTCTTCCTCTTTAGGATTATCCGTTTGACAGTTAAAAGCTAACATTGCAGTGAGTAGTACCATGAAAAAAGATAAATACTTCATATTTCTCGATCTATTTTTTTTGTGGGCAAGTAGCATTTTTCTCCACATACTACAAATTTCCTTCGACCATTACTTGGATTTTCTTGCTTGAAAGAACCGTATTCTCTAGTAACAGCACACATAAACAAGAAATTTGTGCCCTAAAAAATTTGCTTTTTCATCAATGTGACTTTGCCCCTAACTTTTGCATCTAATATTCGTACATATCCAGTAGAGAACTACTTTTTCACTATAAACTCAGACCGTTACCGTTCACTGCGTTTCCTGAAACATCTAATACAACAATGAAATATACTATCCTTAGCCTATTACTCTCTGTACTTTTAGCTACTACTCTTCACGCTCAAAAACAACCACTTCCTAGTAATATTGGAGCTAAAGTCTTGGTCATTAACTATGGCTATCCTAATTCGATTGATACCCTTCGCTTTACCAATGGAATTGAAGCATTTTACAGTAAATTCATTACACCACGCCTCAGCTTTTCTGTTCCTCTGAAAATTGGAGTCAACCATCTTCCTGAACGCAGAAATAACATGAACTTCATTAGCATTGATGGACAATTACGTTTCAATTTTGCAGGTTATGATGCAAAAGTTGGTCCATATATGCTATTTGGAGGTGGCGTGAATATCGAGAATTTTGATTCTACCAATGTACAGATTCCTCTTGGACTTGGTGTCAACTTCCGCCTTGCTCCCAATTCCTTCCTTAACATTCAAGCAGAGTATCGTTACGGCTTAACCAAGCTACTGAGAAATAATGCACAAATCGGTATTGGCTACACCTATCGCTTAGGACAAACTAAATCTGATAGTGACGGCGATGGTGTTCCTGATGATATAGATCAATGTCCAGGAGAAGTAGGTACGAAGGAACTGGCAGGTTGCCCCGATACGGATGGGGATGGCATTACAGATATTGCGGATGCCTGTCCGACTTTGCCGGGAAGTGAGGAACTACTGGGCTGTCCTGATTCTGATGACGATGGCATTGCAGATAATGTGGATAAATGCCCGGACTTACCTGGCACGAGTGCAACGGGTGGCTGTCCTGATA
Source organism: Bacteroidota bacterium (assembly GCA_039176995.1). GTDB lineage: Bacteria > Bacteroidota > Bacteroidia > Chitinophagales > Saprospiraceae > JAAUTG01. Next base: position 20,794 of record JBCDFY010000026.1, on the reverse strand, counting down.
CGGATGGCGATGGTATACCTGATGATGAAGACGAGTGTCCCAATATTACTGGACGTGCAAATGGTTGCCCAGATTCAGATGGAGACGGCATTGCGGATAAAGATGATGCTTGCCCAAATCAGCTAGGAACAATCGAAACAAATGGCTGCCCAGGTGCAGATGCAGATGGCGATGGTGTACAAGATGATGAAGATGAATGCCCGAATGAAAAAGGAAGTGCTAGAACAAATGGTTGCCCAGATGAAGACCGCGATGGTTTTGCCGATAAGGATGATAATTGCCCAAATTTAGCAGGAAACTTGAACGGTTGTCCAGATTCTGATGGTGACGGAATAGATGATTCTTTGGATAGTTGCCCAAGCCGGGCAGGAACAGCGGCGAACAATGGTTGCCCAGAAATCGTGCGGCGTGAAGAAGTGGAAATTGCTAAAGAAGATCGCGATGTTTTGATTAGAGCGGCGAAAGCTATCCGTTTTGAAACGGCGAGCGCTATTCTAAAGTCAGAATCTTATGACGTCCTTAAGGAAGTAGCCGAAGTCCTCGAACGCTATCCAGATCTGACCGCTACTATCGAAGGACACACCGATGACGTCGGACGCTCTTCTACTAATTTAGAGCTTTCCGAAGAACGTGCCAAATCTTGCTACGAATATTTAATTGCACAAGGCATTGATTCTGAGCGTATTTCGTACGTCGGTTATGGCGAAAAACGACCTATTGAATCCAATAAAACAGAGTCTGGTCGAAAAATGAATCGTCGAGTGGAGTTTAAATTGTATGAGTGATTTTCGAGGAATTCATCAATCAAATGAAGCCGTAGTGCTTACCATAAAATCATGGAGATTTTAAGAATCTCCATGATTTAACATCTCAAACTAACCAGACATCATTAATTTGCTTATGTACTAAGTAAAGATTAGACTGCTTTTTCTATTCTCACGACTCAATTTGTCAAAACACCATTGCTCTCACTCAAAAACTTCTCTGTTTTGGCGTGCTCCATCTTGTTGATAAACTTGTCTGCTTCGTGTTTATCTCTCACCACTTTTGCTAAAGTAAAACAAGCAGAAATACTAAATAGATATGCCATTGCTAAGAAACCTTTGATTGCTAAACTTCCTTCCAAATAAACAATGCCGACTAGCATTCCAACAAAAGAAATGACGAACGCAATCCAAGACATGGTATAAAAAGACTTGGAGTTGTGATATTCATAAATATACTGACTCATAGCTAGTAAAATTTGAATGAAAAAATGACAGTTACATAAAAATGAAACGATCAATAGACGCTCCAAAACTGCAAACTATGAGTACACGTACTTGCTTTTAATAGACTAAAAAGTCTATCTTTTCGATGAAAATAAAATTATTCAGCGAAAATTCGCTGAACGCTTTCTGGAATTTCGGTTGTTTTTGCTAATAATTCATCTGGAATTGGAGCTTCGTAGATTTGCTTCATTGGCAGCACACCTGCCCAAATCGGTAAGGCTTCATCTGCTTTATCATCACCTGCACTGCCTGTCCTGATTTTTGCAGAGGCTTGCTCTATCGTGACTTTCAGTACCGCAGTTGCTTTCATTTCATTAGGCTTGGGTTGCCTTGCCTCGTCCCAGCGACCTTTTAAGATGTTTTCAGTAATAATCTCTAGAGCTTCCATCTTTTCTTCGCCTTCCACCAACTCGCCTTTTCCAAAAACAACTGCCGAACGATAATTCATCGAAGAATGAAAAGTGGAACGCGCCACTACAATACCGTCTAAATGGGTGACGGTAATACAAATCGGTTGTGCTTGTTCTTTCAATGCAACCAACATTCGACTGGTGCTTGCTCCATGCAAATAAATTACGTCCTCCTTTCTGCCATAAGCAGTTGGAATGATGAACGGTTGACCATCAATAGCAAAACCAACGTGCGCCACGAAAGCTGCATCCAATATTTCATAAACCGTAGCTTTATCATAATGCCCTCTTTTAGGAATCCGCTTTACTTTATTTCTTTCCGTGGTAGAAAATTGTTCCATTGTGTAATTTTTAATAAATTTAGCGTTGGATATAAAGAAGGTTTGAAGGTCTGCAATGCTTCAACAGCATCCTGTCAGAAAAAATTCAACCAATCACTAGATTTTCTAAGATTCGATGATCGTTTATTCAAACAAACAGATCAGCAGCGAATCAACAATAAGAAACACCCGATGACACCCATAATTGAAGTTCAACATCTATCAAAAACTTATCAAATGGGGCAAACTGCCGTTCATGCCCTGAAAGATGTTTCCTTAAATATTTACAAGAATGAATATGTCGCCTTGATGGGGCATTCTGGCTCTGGCAAATCTACTTTAATGAATTTGCTCGGTTGTTTAGATACACCTACAACAGGTAACTATCGTTTGAATGCTACCGATGTAAGTTTGATGAGCGATGAAGAATTGGCTGTGGTGCGCAATAAGGACATTGGCTTTGTTTTTCAGAGTTTCAATTTATTGCCTCGTCAAAGTACCTTAGAAAATGTTGCCTTACCTTTAATATATGCAGACATCAAGAAAGCGGAACGATTAGAACGCGCGCGAGAAGTGCTAGGTATGGTTGGTTTGGGAGATCGAGTAGATCATCGTCCGAATGAACTATCCGGTGGACAGCGGCAGCGCGTTGCTATTGCGAGAGCTTTGGTCAACAAACCAGCTATTATTTTAGCAGATGAACCTACTGGAAATTTAGACACAGCAACTTCCATCGAAATCATGGAAATCTTTGAAGAAATACACGACGCTGGAAATACCATTGTCATCGTCACGCACGAACCTGACATCGCAGAACATACCCATCGCATCGTCAGGCTGAAAGATGGTCTGATTGAAAGCGATGAAAAAAATACCAATATTATTCGTGCAAAAACTCGATTAGAAGCATCTTAAATCAAAACTCAAAACTTCCAACTCAAAACTATTCAAGCTATGAAATCACTCACGAAAATTCTCTTACCCTTACTCTTTATCGGTGCTATTGGCGCAGGCGTCTATTTTTTCACGCAAGGTGATGATAAAAAACAAGCCAACGAACTCACAACGACTGTACAAAAAGGCGAATTCAAGATTCATGTCAACGCTACGGGAGAATTGCAAGCTAAAGAATCCACCAAAATTCGAGGTCCTCAAGGGATGCGTTCGGTACAAATTTATCAGACTACGATTTCTGATATGGTAGCAGAAGGAACAGTGGTTAAAAAAGGCGACTATGTAGCTTCTTTAGATCAAACCGAGCTTTCCACCAAAATGAAAGAAGCGCAAACTCAAGTGGATGGCATTATGACGCAATTAGAGCAAGCTAAGATTGATACGGCCATTGAATTGAGGGGCATTCGAGATCAACTCATCAATCTCAAATTTTCAATGGAAGAGAAGAAACTGCAAGTGGAGCAAAGTAAATTTGAGCCACAAATGATTATTCGCCAAGCGGAAATTGACTTAGAACGTTCGGAACGAGACTTAAAACAGTTGGAGCAAAAATATACACTCACCCAAACGAAATCGAACGCTAAAATTTCAGAAATCCTTAATAATCTACAACGTGAGCAAATCAAAGTACAGCGAATGGTGGACATTGCAGGAGAATTTACGGTGAAAGCGCCCAACGATGGAATGGTCATTTACGCACGAAGCTGGAATGGGAAAATTGGTCCAGGCTCACAAGTGAGTACTTGGGATCCTGTGGTGGCAGAACTACCTGATTTGACCGATATGGTTTCCAAAACCTATGTCAATGAAGTAGATATTTCTAAGGTACAAAAAGGACAGGAAGTGCAAATAAAAGTGGATGCCTTTCCTGATGAAGATTATACGGGACACGTCATTCAAGTAGCAAATGTGGGAGAAGAATTGCGGGGTTATGATGCCAAGGTTTTTGAAGTCATAATTCAGATGCACCAATCTGATTCGATTCTTCGACCTGCCATGACGACTAGCAATGAAGTACTCACTCATATTTTTGAAGAAGTCATGTACATTCCTTTAGAGTCTTTGCACACGGATAGTTTGAGCTTTGTTTATAAAAAAGTGAACAGCAATTTTATTAAGCAAGAAGTACTAACGAGCGAGTCAAATGACAATGAAGTTATCGTTGAATTGGGCTTAGAAGTAGGAGATGAAGTATTGCTTTCGATGCCTGACAATGGAGCAGATTTTGACTTTGCTTACTTAGGAGAAGCCGAGAAAAAAGAATTCAAAGAAAAGTTAGATAAAGAGAAAAGAGAGCGACAAGCTGAAGCGATGGAACGAGCAAGTAAAGTGAAAGGAGACGCTATAACGTCTGAGACAGGAGGAGGCAGAGTTATTTTTAGAATCAATTAATACCCCAGAAATGCAACGCATATTTTTCAATTTCCTCATTGCGATGGAAGCAGTTTTTGCCAATCGGCTTCGCGCAATTTTAACAGCTTTAGGTATTATTTTTGGTGTAGCAGCAGTTATTGCAATGTTGGCGATCGGTATGGGCGCAAAGCAATCCATACTCGATCAAATGAAATTGATCGGTACTAATAATATCGTTATTGAAGGCATCGAAGCGCAAAATGTAGAAGGTGAAGAGGACACTGGTGATGATGGCAGTCAAAGTGACGAAAAAAAGCCGTGGTCGCCAGGTTTGACGTTAGAAGATGTGAATGCTATCACCAAAGTTTTACCGAATATCGAAGAAATTAATCCTGAAATTATTCTCCCAACGACTGCGATACAGGCTGGCAAGCTCCAAAAGTTAAAATGTGTTGGCACAACTAATGCTTTCTTCACACTCAATAATTTAAATTTAGCACAAGGCAATTTTTTCCATTCTGAACATATGGAAAAAGGAGAAAATGTTTGTATTATTGGTAAATCGGTACAGAATAAGTTTTTCCCAGAAGGCAAAGCAGTTGGGGAAAGTCTTAAATGCGGTAATACTTGGCTAAAAGTAATCGGTGTGCTAGATCGAAGAATAGCGAGTAACGAAAGTTTAGAGAGTTTGGGTATAAGAGATTATAATTCAGATGTTTACATTCCAGTTTCTACGGCTTTGTTGCGCTTTAAAAATCGTGCAAAAGTAACTAAGAGCGATATTGGTAATAGAGGAAGAGGCAATAATAAAGACGAAAATTATCATCAACTAGACCGCTTAGTCATTCGAGTAGCCGATTCAGAATATTTGCAAGCCTCTGCAGATGTGATCGCACGCATACTGAAGCGTCGACACCGAAATATCTTGGATTATGAAATTGAAGTACCTGAACTGCTCTTGCAACAACAGCAAAAAACACAAGATACCTTCAATTTTGTACTAGCGGTCATCGCAGGTATTTCCTTGCTAGTTGGAGGCATTGGTATTATGAATATTATGCTGGCTTCGGTGCTAGAACGAATCAAAGAAATTGGCGTGCGTCGCTCACTTGGCGCGAATCAAAGAGACATTATTTATCAGTTTCTATTTGAGGCGATTTTTATTAGTCTAATTGGTGGATTAATTGGCGTTATTTTGGGGATTGTTTCTGCGAAATTGGTTGCTTCTTATGCAGATATTCCAACCGTCGTTACTTTCTGGTCGATCCTACTTTCTTTTGGAGTTGCCGCTTCTGTAGGAATGTTGTTTGGTTTGTTTCCAGCAAGGAAAGCAGCGCAGCAAGATCCGATTAAGGCATTGAGAAGTGATTAACTTTAGATGGTGAGCTAAATCAGTAAATCAAGACTTGCCAAGTTTACAAACTTGGTAAGTCTAAGATGGCAACTAGCAATTTTGCTATCTAAAATCCTCAAAACGATAGACCTTCACGTAACGATCACCCATAATAGCATGAACGCGTTCTTTCAGTGGAATGCGGTTGTCTTCATAAGCAATTGGGAAGAGTAAATTGTTACTGGTTCGATAATCACCATAAGGATATCTACGATAGTCTCTGCTATAACCAGTATTTTCAGAAACCAGCTGTGGCGCATCGGCAATAATTTTCCAAGTACTCCAAGTAGTCTCTAAATGAGGTAAATTGATCGCTTTTTGTCCTTGGCGCGTTCCATTTACACTCAAGCCATACAATTGCGACCAAAAACTTTCCGTATTTCGATCAAAAGGAATGATATTGCTATTGTGCAGATAGCCAGAGACACCAAATTCTACTTCTTCTCCATTCAAATCTCTATCCCAAACCGTGGTTGTTCCAGTCAATGGACAATATACCAAAGCAAAAGACTGATCGCCGATTCGGTCGTTGACAATTTCATGCCAATCTAAAATGGGATGTGGATATAACTTTAATTCTTCCTCGAATCGAATACCAACAACAAGGTTATTATCATCCACAAAAAAAGTGTTTTCTGGATTAGCGCGAAAATCATAGGCTTCAAATTCAGGATTTACTAAAGCAGGAATACCATCAAAACCGACGCCTCCGTCAAGTATATTGCTAAAGGGAATCAACCAATCTGAGCGTTCTGATTTAGGCAAGCTGTGTTCTTCCACAGTTGGTGCATTGTAAATATCTACTTTTTCAAAAAATGGACTGAAGCTAAACCAGTACCCCATAGTAGAAGACATTGAAACAAGTTGCTGTCCTTGTCGAGGTCCTTTAATCGCTCTACCAAAAATATCCCATTCATTGCCTTCTTCATCTAGCATAATAGTTGGTAAACTTTTATTGGAAGGCGGCAATTGAAAAAAGAGTGATTCTCCATTTAGTTCAGACTCAAAAGAAACAATGAAATTATAACTTTCGCTCCCTACTAATACAATTGGGATTCCTTGAAAAGTGTCTTGAATGATGTTTATGCTTGCTTTTAAATTAGGACTCTTAGGTGATGGTACAGATGGAGTTATGTCTTCTTTACAAGCCGAAAACAAACAAATAATGGATAAGAAAATCAAGAGGAGGAATGGTGAAGTGCGTAACATATCGGTTGTTTCTTTTTACTATTAGCTACAACAACAATATCTAAGAAAGGCTCTATAAATACTGTCATGTGTTGGACAAGGAGCAAGAAAAAATGGGAAGTCAAGCACTTTTGCTGACTCCCCATCCTCGTTATCTAACTCTGAATTAGTATTGTATATTTATTCTCTTGAAAACAAAAGGAAAATAAATTCTCCTTTTGTTTTCAAGAACACTCTTTTGGACAGAAGCAGATTTTCACAGACGTTTTTTCAAAACGTCTGTGAAAATCTGCTTCTGTTCGAGAGAAATATTGAATTTTTTCATCGAAAAAATTCAATATCTTTTAGAATATAGCCCTGATTGCTAGTTCACGTCCCACCAAAGTTTGGTACTCAAATCGTTCGGTGTGCTGGTCACTGCATTCAAAGAAGTCTCATTACGTACTTGCTCATCCACTGGATAAGGCAAACGTACTGGAATAACGCTATTGGTAGCGGCAGTTGGTACTTCCAAAACTGGAAAATCCAAACGTCTCCACTCTGCCCATGCTTGAGGACCATTCATATAAAAGGCAATCCATTTCTGCCATCCTAGCGATTCTTTCCAATTGGCTGCATCGTAAGAATTTGCAGCAACATAATCTGCGATTGCAGCTTCATCCGTGATACCCCAGTAGTTCATAGAAGCAGTCACACCTGCTGCATAAGATTCGCTTGCATCACCAGAAAGAATGCCTCTTTCATAAGCTTCTGCTAGTAAGAACTGTACCTCTGCATAGTCCATAATTACGGCTGGTGCAGTTGCAGAACGAACCATTTCACTAGGACGAGAAGTAGTAGATTTTAAAGCAAATGCTTCCCCATCGGTCAAACCATAAGGCATTCCTTTGTAAGTTCCAGTAAGTGTAGTATCCGCATAAACTTCCAGTCTAGGGTCACTCATTTGCTGTAGGTTTTCTACCAATACATCAGTTACTGCAAAATCATCACGATTATTGACTGTAGCATCTATATAAAGAGGATTAGCTAGATTAGCATCTTCTTCAAAGATGAAGAGTGCATTATCGCTATTGCTAGTGAACACACCACCTGCCGCTTGCGTGATGTAAGTCGTTGCCGTAGCAGCATCTATATCTACAATACGCATTGCCATACGCATCAATAAAGAGTTACCTAACTTTTTCCACTTGCTCATGTCTCCATTGTAGATCAAATCGCCAGCATCAAAAGATGCTACACCCTCGTCAATGGAATTGGTTGCAGCAGAGAGTCTAGATAGTAAATCCATGTAAATGCTCTCTTGAGAATCATAGGCTGGCAATGGAAACTCCACACTATTCAATGCTTGTGTATATGGTACATCACCATAAGCATCCACTAAGCTGTGATAAGCATGAATGCGAATGATTTCGATAATTGCTAACTGATTGGCTTTGCGTGCTTCAGTAAGCGTCTCATCTGCTTCAGTGATTTCAGTTGCTAAACGTAATTCATTCAGAACACCTGCGTAGAATGTACTCCATTGTGTATTGAAATCATTTCCATCTACAGTGTAGCGAGATTCTTCTGCGTACTCATTTTGTGCCCAATGTTGCACCAGCAACATCGTCCATTCCGCATTATAGCCTCTGCTCCAAAGCAGATTATTTAATACATACTGTGCTTGCGTAACTAGATTTACAGCAGGAACAGCAACAGGATTATTGGGATCCGTATTCAGCTCTAGCAATTCTTCATCACAGGCTGTGAAAGTCATGGAGAAAAGAGCTATGAGCAACACATACTTATATTTCAATATGTTTTTCATATTTTGATTTGTGTATTTACTAAAGATTTAGTTTTTAGAAGAAGTCGGACTAAAGATCGCTTGGCTGTCAGAAGTCAGATTTCAACTACAGCTCCTACAATTTGAACTGTAAGTTCACACCAAAGGAACGAGTAGAAGGAACTTGTGCATTTTCTAAGCCCTGCTCATTACCTGCACCTGTGATAATTTGAGGATCAAGGTAAGGCAAGTCAGCTGCTAGAATTGCTAAGTTACGTCCGTAAACACTGATCGTCATACTACGGAAAATTTTTCCACCGAATAAATCAGCTGGTACTTTATAACCTGCGCGTACTTCTCTCAACTTGAAGAAAGTACCTTCAAAAACATTAGGTGCAGCTCTTCTCCAGAAAGTCTGATAGTAGGTTTGCGGATCAACTGCTACGGTATTTTCAGAACCATCTTTTTGTACCCCTGGCAAAATCAAACCCGTTGCGCGCACATCTTCTACACCATTGTAGCTTACTGTCTCAGGATGCATTCCAGAATATTTAGCCCATTGCAAGGAAGTAGAATGAATTACACCACCTTCTTGGAAATCAAATAAGGCACTCGCAAATAGCCCCTTAAAGTTGATCGCTGTGCTAATGCCACCTGTCCAATCTGCAATGGCTGAACCTAAAAATTCACGTTCATCCGTAAATACATAATTTCCGAGCTCATCTACTAATCTACGACCATCTTGGTACACGTAGTTCTGACCAAACACAGCCATATATGGGAATCCTTTTGCGATACGCAAGTCTGCTGCCCAAGTACCTCCTCGTTGAATACTTTCTACCCCTTCTGCCAATTCTACTACTTCGTTGAACTGACGAAAAACATTAGCTCCTATATCCCAACGGAAGTCGGACGTTTCGATAGGCGTGATATTCAATTGCATCTCAACACCATAGTTACGCATCTCCCCTGCATTCAGAATACGAGAAGTATAACCTGTTGATGGAGAAGAAGGAACTTGGAAAATTTGATTCACTGTACTACGGTCGAAATATGCTGCATCAAATCCTAAGCGACCATTAAAGAAGCGTAAATCTAAACCAACTTCATATTCAGAAGTCAATTCAGGCTTTAGAGCCGGATTGTTTTGTGCATTAGGTACTGAATAACGTGGATTACCGCCAAAATTAGGTATTTGTGGTTCAAATACATCTACCAAACTGTAAGGTGCAGCATCGTTACCTACGCGTGCGTAACTCGCTCTAACTTTAGCAAAAGACAAAGCTCTAAAATTGCTCAATCCTGGCAATTCTGAAATTACGAAACTAGTAGAAACCGATGGATAGAAGTAAGAGTTTTCTGTATCTGGTAAAGTAGAAGACCAGTCATTACGAGCAGTCACATCTAAGTAAATCCAGTTATCAAATCCAAAAGAAGCCAAGCCGAATACACTATTGATACCTCTTAAATTCTCCGTAGTTCTGATAGTAGGTGAACCAGTAGAGTTGCTAATGTTGAAGAAACCTTCTAAGCTCAATCCACCAACAGAGTTGATCTCAGTTCTACGGCTCAATTGTCGCATTACATTACCCCCAACACCTGCACTCAAAGAGAAACGCTCCCAAGTTTTGTTGTAATTTAAGCGACCTTCGATATTAGTCTCTTGAAATCTGCGCTCGTCTTCATTATAAACCGCAGTTTCTACAGAAGCAATCGGAATTCCTTCGCGCATACTGAACTGATACAAATCTGTACCGATGCGTCCAGAAGCAGTCAAACCTTCTGCTAAATCAATAGTAATGTTTGCATTACCAAACAAACGGTTTCTAGTATCTTCCTGCAAGAAATTTTCTCTTACCCAAAATGGATTATCGAAGAAGTTCGGTGCAGTTTCATAAAACAACAAGTTGTTATTTTCATCTTTTTGAGGACCAACTGCATTCCAAGTTTGTTGCGTACCATCTGTACGGGTAAAGTTGCGCAAACGATCAATATCTAGTTGCGTCTGCCACCACTGCGTAAATCCTTGCATCGCATTACCATTATTGTAACCCGTTACGTTACGATTTTCTGCGTCGGTTCTAACGTAATTAGCGGACAATCCTACTTGTACACGTTCCTGTATTTTATACTGGGAATTGATGGTGAAGGTATTACGCTCCAAAGTTGCGTTTGGGAAAGTGCCTTGCTGATCTAAGTTAGTGTAACCTAAACGGAAAGAACCGCTTTCATTTCCACCAGATAAAGCCACACTATTTGAAATAGTTACTCCTGTATCAAAAAAGTCTTCGTAGCCACTATTCGGTGCGACCCAAGGACGCGTTTCCTTGTAAGTATCAGGATTGTTTTCATCCCAAGAATCCCAGTGACGCACAGATGTATTAGGATCATATTTTGGTCCCCAAGAACCATCTTTCGAGTAGGAAGGATAAAGGTAAGTAACCCCATCTTGGATCACTTCGTTGAATCCGTGAGACGTTCCTGGGTTGATTGCACCGCCACCGTATTGCTGCTGGTGAGGAATCAAATTACTTACATAGTCTAAAGCTACACTAGAATTCACTTCAATTCCTAGTCCTTTTTGTCCGCTACCATTTTTTGTTGTAATCAAGATTACACCATTCGCACCACGCTGTCCATAAAGCGCAGAAGCGGCTGCTCCCTTCAGTACAGTCATAGATTCGATACTTTCAGGATCAATATCCTGTGCAGTGTTACCATAATCATAAGCCGTACCGCCGCCGAAGCCACGCTGTTGGGAGTTGGTCGCAAAACTGGAATTATCAATTGGTACTCCGTCTACTACAAACAAAGGTTGATTATTTCCAAGAAAAGAACTAGAACCGCGAATAGTGATACGAGAAGAACCACCCAAAGTAGAAGGACTACCTTGAATCTGAACCCCTGCAATCTTTCCCTGCAAGGCATTCACTACATTAGGTTCGCGAGCATCCGAAAGTTCTTGCCCACCGATCTCTTGAACAGCATAACCGAGTGCTTTCTCTTCGCGCTGAACACCCAATGCAGTAACTACTGCTTCAGTTAAAACGATACCTTCTTTCATTTCCAAATCGATTACATTGGATGCGCCAATGGTAATCTCTTCGGTTTCAAAACCAGTAAAGCTAAAGATTAGAACTTCGATACCATCTGTAACAGAGAGCGAATACTTTCCATCAAGATCTGTAACCGTTCCCGTAGAGGTTCCTTTGGCTAATACATTAACTCCAATCATTGGAGTTCCTTGCTCATCAACCACTACACCTGATATGGTTCTTTGTGCCAGCAAAGTGCTCGCGCTGAACAATATCGCAGCTAGAATAAATGAGAGTTGTTTCAAATTCATACTACAAGTTTTAATAAAAAATTTAGTTTAAGCATATAATCACATGGCGGTTTAGGTGCTACTACCATCAACTGGATTAGTTTTAGACATAAGAATAGCCAATCTGGACTAAGCAGAATAATGCATCATTAGTGACGTTTAATCACATTTTCCCAATGAAACAGAAAGTTCATTCTACGACAAAGACAATAGAGCAATGCCGTAGTCAAAGACCACAGTTTGTGTTTTAATTTATCTGTTGTTAGAATAAAAAAGTAGGAAATCATGCCGTTATCCAAAGAGGATAATTAGCAAAAGGTAGGTGGTGTATTTCAATCGGATAATTACCTTTTCAACAGGACGAATTAAGCTGTTTTTATAGTTTATAGTTTGTGTTTTAAAGTTTAGGCTTAACCCGTCGGTTTTGTCGTATGATTTCTTATTTTCTGTCTTAAAGACGACCAAAGGTAAGAAATAGCTGCCTAAAGCAGTAATTTTTTCGGTTACACCCAAGAGCTTTATACAGATTTTTGCGCACTATTTCTCGATCTAAATATTACGATCAAACCAGTTAAAACAAGGGGTACACTCAAAATTTGTCCCATATTCAACGCCATTCCTTCTTCAAAATTTACTTGATTTATTTTAAAAAATTCTATGCAAAAACGAGCAGAAAAGACCAAAATAATCGTTAAACCGAATAAAAAACCATTCCTCTTTTCATACTTTTGATTAATGCATTGTAGTGAGACAAAAATGAGTAAATACGTGACCGCTTCGTACAGTTGTGCAGGATGTCTTGGTACTTGATCTACACGTTCAAAAATGATTCCAAAATTGCCGTTTGTAGGTTTACCAAGAATTTCAGAATTCATAAAATTACCCATGCGAATGAATGCACCAGCGAGCGGACCAACTATGGCGATTTGATCGAGCAGCCACCACAGATTAATTTTGTATTTTCGATAATAGAGCAAAGTAGCAATGAAAACACCGAGGGTTCCACCATGACTTGCCAAACCCAAGTAGCCCGTAAAATGATAGCTTCCATCAATTTTTTGAATGGGTAAAAGCATTTCCAGTGGACGACTCAGAAAATAGTCAGGTTGATAAAATAAACAGTGTCCTAATCTCGCACCTAGCACAATTCCGAAGAAAATATACATTCCCAAGGTATCTAATTCTTCCAAATTTCTTCCTGCCTTCAAAAATACTTTTCTCACAAAAATATAACTCAAAGCAATACCTGACATGAACAGCAATCCATAATATTTCAAAGGAAAATGATCGAAGAGCATCACAATGACAGGATCGGCGTTCCAGCGAATAGGTTCCATAATTTAAGTATTGAAAAGTGAAGATTTAAGGCATAGGTTTGGCTATTTTGGCGACGTCAATTCATCTTAATTTTTGCTGGAAACAGTTATTTTGTTGTAGATCAGTTCAACAGATCAACATCTAAATAAATCAACAATTCCCTCATCCTCCTTGGCAGCAAAACACTAGGAGTAAAAACATTGCTAATTGATAGAAAATCAATTGCTTAGAAGACTTTTCCATTCTCTCTTCTTCTTCAATAATTGCTAAGACATCTACCGCATTTAAGGGTAGTAATTCTTGCTGAAACTTATAGAATTTCCAAGCGGATTTGAATTGTTCAATTGGCATCTGTGTATTTTTTGTAGTTGTTTTTTAATGTGGTTCGAATTCGGTTGAGGCGTGTGCTGATGTTACTTGGTGTCGTCTCTAAAATTTCGGCAATTTCTTTGTTTTTGTAGCCTTCTAAATGTAGGACAACAATCGCTTTATCTTGCTCTCTTAGCTTATCAACGAATACTTTCAGTTGCTGAATATCGTCATCCATTCCGATTTGTACATAAATCTGATTTGACGTATATTCATTCAATTCTATAGCTGAAATCCGTCGCTTTTGATTTCTAATTTTTGCCAAAATCGTATTCAAACTCACTCGATAAATCCAAGTACTCACCTTTGCTTCTCCTCGAAAATTGGGAAAAGATTTCCACAATTGCAGTACCACATCTTGACGTGCATCTTGCTGATCTTCAATAGATTTGTAGTAGACTTTACACAAAGTATTGATGATGTGCTGATGCGTTTCTATGAGTTCTACGAATTCTTGTTTGTGAGTTGAATTCATCAGTTGAATATGGTTGTACTAAATGTTTTCAAGAGTCTTAGTATCCGAAATTTGAGAAAGGTCACAGAGGTGGGTATTTTTTTTGATAAGCTCTAAGAGTTCTTCTTCAATTTTAGCAGCGTTCTGGCATTCTTCAAAGCTTCCCACAATGAGAAATCCTTTCTTGCATCGCTTTCCATTATCTTTTCTGATAGTTCGATGATGTCTTTTTCTGCGGTCAAATAATTGCCCGAATCAAACATTGGTTTTGGATCATATTCAATCGATAACTGAGCAGCTTTAGCAACTTTTTCACCTTTTAGCTGATTTATCAAATAAATCGCCATATCCATGCCTGAAGACACACCTGCAGCTGTGATGTATTTACCCTCATCTACTATTCGCTCTCTTGTGGGTTCTACACCAAATTCTGAAAGTAATTTTATCGGTCTCCAATGAGAAGTTACCTTTTTATTTTCTAACAATCCTGTGGCAGCTAAGATCATCGAACCTGTGCAAACGGATACTGTTCTCTGAGTAGTCCTATCTACCTTTCGTATCCAATTCAATACTTCTTGGTCTCTCATTTCTCTTACAAATGCAATAGTAGAGCCTGGAATTAAAAGTATGTCAGCGCTTGAGATTTCATCAATTGAGTATTTTGAATTAATACTTACAAAATGACTATCGGCTGTTATCTCGCCTTTTTCTTTCGATACAAATTTAATGTTTGTTCCTTTCACATTTCTTAATATCTCATAAGGACCAATTGCATCCAGCATGGTCATTCCATTGTATATATAAATTACGATTCTCATTTTCTCTTTTTTACCAAATCAGAAGGCTCTTATCAAGAGCTGAGAGAATTTTAAATTCCTCATCTCTTATTATGCCAAATGGAAATTTTAGCTCCTAAAATTTCCATTTGAGGAGACTTTCGGGGATTCCTTGAAAATAAGAGGAAAAATTATTTTTTTTATTTTGTTTCCAAAGGTCATGCACTACGTCTCCTCGATTATTCATGAGAGCCAATTAGAAGCTGACTTCTTGCAAAGACACTTCCGAGAGATCAAGTTGTTCCTTGGGAATCGCCAGTCGAATACGACGCTCTTTTTCACTAGATAACTCAAGGAGCGCGTTACGGAAAGGTGTGTAATGTTGCTCCATTGTCCAGTCGTCTTTACCATGCAATTGATCAAGCATTGCCGTGACGATTCGTTTGATTTGGTTGTGGTCACTGATGTCGAAAGAAGCATTGCTGCGCTTATCATTCTTAGGCTTGATAATGAGCCAAGGATCTTTCTCTAGTTTTTTCTGTGCAAATTTGAGGAGCAATTCAAAAGGTGCGCGCGACAGAACTAATTGACGCTTCGGTTGATTTGGATAGCCTTCCAAGATAACTTTTCGTTCGAGCGTGTTTGCATCATTTTTAGTTATGCTAAAACTTAAATACAACTTATCAGCCAACGGCAAAGGATTCTCTACCAATTCTTTCACCCAACTCATCGCCAACGCAAAAAAAAGCATAATCAAAGTGGTTTTGAAAATGCCAGAAAAGAGAAATTGATTGCTTGGTGAAAGTTTCAGAATCTGTGCGACTACAATGAATAAAATACAAGTCAGCGAAAGCCAAGAAAGTAATCGCAGCTGGCGTTTGGCGAAGGATTCCCACAAAATCCAAGCAAGAAAAGGTAAGGTTGGAACGAGTGCGTACAATACGTCTAGGGAACTAATGAATCCTGAAAAATTGGTTCGGCTAAACATCATTCCTAGCGTTGCGAACAAGCAAATCAAAAAGGGAAATAATATCAAATAGAACCAAGAAGGCGAATTGACTAGGAATGCGATAGATTTCGGAATATGCCTGAACCATGGCAAGGAAAGCAATATGAAAAAACTATTCAGCAAGGAGAGAATGCTTCTCAATCCATTATTCACCGTCGTATCCGAAAATATATTTTCTGCTTCTAATATCTCTACACCACCCGACAAACTCCAGCAAAGCACCGACATCGCCAACCAGACCTGCCCTCTGTCACCTTGCTTGCGTCCCAAATGCCACCAAATAGATAGCAAAGCCGTCGCTGCAAACAAGCAGACAATTAATTGCCACCAGCCAAAAAAGGTTTGAGTTTCCATTTACGCAAATATATATAATTGTTTGAAGTGGTTCGATGTAGTTCGACAATAGTTGCGTAGCAATAACGAAAGCTGTTAACTCAATCATAATCTGACGTTTAATTGAACCTTTCGCCTTTGATTTTTGTAATTTTGCGGTGATTGAAGGATTCTAAAGAAAAGAACAACTTTCAAATGGCGAAGCCTTCAAACAAATTCAAACTAAGGAGAGATAATGAGTAAACTAGGAAGAGTTTTGGTAGCCATGAGTGGCGGAATTGATAGCACGGTGACGGCAATGATGATGCACGAACAAGGCTATGAAGTGGTTGGAATTACCATGAAAACTTGGGACTATGCCAATTCAGGAAGCGCGAAAAAAGAAACAGGTTGTTGCAGTTTGGACTCTATCAATGATGCGCGTCAAGTAGCAGTGAACATGGGTTTTCATCATTTCATCATTGATATTCGTGAAGAATTTGGCGATCATGTCATTGATAATTTTGTAGAAGAATACATCGCTGGACGTACGCCCAATCCTTGTGTTTTGTGCAATACGCACATCAAATGGAGTGCCTTGTTGAAACGTGCAGATGCTTTAGATTGTGAATTCATTGCAACGGGTCATTATGCACAAATCAACGAATCGGGAGGTCGAAAATACATCAGCAGAGCTAAGGATTTGAACAAAGATCAGTCCTACGTGCTTTGGGGATTGAGTCAAGAATGTTTGGAGCGCAGTCGTTTTCCACTTGGACCTTACACCAAACCTGAAGTGCGTCAAATGGCTGCGGATTGGGGATACATTGACCTATCCAAAAAAGCAGAAAGTTTTGAGATTTGCTTTGTACCGAATAATGACTATCGCAGCTTTTTGAAGCACCGTGTGCCAACCTTAGAAGCAGAAGTGGCAGGTGGAACTTTTGTAGATACGAGAGGAAATGTGCTAGGCAAGCATCAGGGTTATCCATTTTATACGATTGGGCAAAGAAGAGGTTTGGGAATGGCATTTGGAGAACCGATGTATGTTACTGAAATCCAACCAGATACAAATACAGTCGTTTTGGGAACAGTCAATGAATTGATTCGGAATGGCATGAAAGTTTATCAAGTCAATTCCATGAAATACGATCAAATTCCAGAGAACAAAGAGATTTTGACCAAAATTCGCTACCGCGACCAAGGCGCATTGAGTTTACTGAAAAATGTAGGCAGCCAAGTTGAAGTAGAATTTCTGGCGAATGTCACAGGTGTCGCGCCTGGGCAGTCTGCTGTTTTCTATGAAGGCGAGGATGTCGTTGGTGGTGGCATTATTTACAGCAGCATTTTGGGGGAGAATTGATTTTTGAAATATTAAAGCATGAAAAAGAAGTCTGAAAAAAAATCAAAAGATTGGTATGATGAACTGCCTCGCAAAATACAGATAGAACTTGATTTATCAATAGTAGAAAGTGAGCAAGAAAAATATTTAATCAGTCATCAAGAAGCGAAAATCCTCATGGAAGAGATGCAAAGAAGATGAAATTAAATACTTTGCGTCTTCGCGCCTTTGCGTGCGTCTACAAAAGCTAAATCTACTTATGCAAGACCAAAATCTAATCCTTTTTCTGTTTTTAACGCTAATACTCTTTGCGTGCAAAGAAGAAACCCTCTCTCCCAAAGAAGTCCAAGTCGGCTACGAATACTATCCACTAGAAGTCGGAAAATTTCTTACTTATCAAGTAGATTCCATTGTTTTTGATACCGTAGGAACGGAGGTTTTCGTAGATACTAGCTCCACTTTAGTTAGAGAGGCAATTGTAGATAGTTACGAAGGAGAACAAGGACAGGAGATTTTTGCGATTGAGCGCTCTGAACGAAAAGGCGAAGAGGAAGAGTGGGAGATTAAAGACGTTTATGCGACTTATCGCACAGACGCACAAGCGGTGAGAACAGAGGAAAACTTGACTTTCATTAAAATGATTTTTCCAGTCAGTCGAGGGAAGAATTGGGAAGGTGTTGGTTTCGATAAAGGGAAGCGGGTCATTATTGCAGGAGAAAGTATTGAGATGTTCAAAAATTGGGAATCGGTTGTTTCTAAAGTTGGAGAACCACTTTTTTTAGGAAATTTTGCTTTTGATGATGTGACCACAATTGAAGTAGCAAGAGACACGAATGCGATTGAACTACGATCTGGATTTGAGCAATATGCAAAAGGTATTGGATTGGTTTACAGAGAATTATCAATTTTAAATACCCAGAATACTTTTGCAGACAGCGTTTTGACTTGGGGTGAAAAAGCGCAGGAAGGTTTTTTATTATATCAGCAATTGATAGATCATAATTAGACTTGATGGGTGAATACATTTTAGTAGGAAAAATTGGTAAGCCACACGGTGTGAAGGGAGCAGTAAAGTGCTTAGCGGAGGAAGCGTATCTAGCAGATTTGGCAAATGCCTCAGCCATATTTGTAGAAGAAAGTGGACAAAAGTTACCTTACTTTCTAGAAGAGGTTCAAATAGGAAATGCTACGATTTTGACTTTAGAAGAGTTAGAAACGAAAGAAGCTGCCAGCCGTTTAAGAGGCAAAGAGGTCTTTTTGAGAGCAACGGATTTGCTACCCATTGAAAATCGAGCTTTTGAAGTCTTGCAATATGGAAAATATGAAGGCTTTGAGTTACAAGACAAGGAATTGGGGACAATTGGCGTTATAGAGGATATTATTGAAATGCCGCAGCAGGAAATGGCAGTCCTTAATTACAAAGAAAACGAAGTTCTAATTCCATTGAATGAGGATTTTATTTCGGAGATTTTGGAGGAAGAAAAGATTTTGAAGGTGGAGTTGCCCAATGGACTTTTGGAATTGTATTAGATGACAGAGGTCAGACAACTAAAGAATAGAAATCGAACTGCTGATTTCATTTCAAATCAACAGTTCAACAATTAAACAAATCAACAATAAGTATCACATGAACCGCTTGCTAACAATCCTTTTCGCATTATTCGCATTTAGCACTTTGGCAACCGCCCAAGATTCGGGCTACGACATCAAAATCAAAATTGATGGTTTTGAAGAAGATGAAATGTATTTAGGCTACTTCTACGCCGACAAACAATACCTAAGAGATACGACGACGAGAGATGAAAATGGTTGGTTTCGCTTCCAAGGCGAAGAAGCCTACGAAGGAGGAGTTTACCTCATCGTAATGCCACCAGATAATAAGTTTTTCCAATTGATTTTGGATAAAGATGAGCAGCATTTCACTATAGAAACCAAGATGCCTGACATGGCAGGAAATTTGAAACTCAAAAATGCACCTGATAATCAATTGCTTTACGATTATCTAGCATTTCTAAGTTCAAAACGTCCTGCTTCAGAGAAATTAGGGAAAGAGTTGAAGGCTGCACAAGATGCTGGAAATGAGGCAGATGCACAAAAAGTGAGAGAAAAGCTAGAAGACTTGAACGACGAGGTTTCTGACTATCAGAAAAAGCTAGTTGAGAAACATCCAAAGTCCTTAACTGCGGCGATTGTCAAAGCAAATATGCCACTTCAGGAGCCAAAATACGAGGGCAAAGATGATATGGAAATCCAAAGAAATCGCTGGCGGTGGAATCAAGAGCATTATTTCGATAATCTAAATTTGGGTGATCCACGTTTACTACGCTCTCCATTCTTATTCCAAAAAGTGAATGACTACGTAGATAAAATGGTTGTTCAACATCCCGATACGATTAGCATTGCAGTAGATCGCGTCTTGAATCTAATGAGACCCGCACCAGAAACCTTTAAGTATTACTTAATTCATTTTTTGAATAAATATGCAGGTTCTAAAATCGTTGGTATGGATGCTGTATATGTACACATTGTCGATAACTATTATGCAAAAGGCGCAGCTCCTTGGACAGAAGAAGAGCAACTCGCTAAAATTATTGACAATGCCAATAAACTAAGACCTATTTTGATTGGTCAAACTGCTCCTAATATCAAAATGCAAACGCGCGATAAAAAAGAGATTAATTTGTACGATGTGAAGACGCCTTATACGGTACTCTTGGTTTGGGATCCAGATTGTGGGCATTGCAAAAAATCTATGCCAGACATCAAGAAATTCTATGAAGAGTACAAGGATAAAGGCGTAGAAATCTTCGCCATTTGTAACAAAAGTTGGACACGCGATGATGATGGAAATATTTCTTTCAAAGAAGTAGAAAAGTGTTGGGAATACATTGACGATAATGAAATCGGAACTTGGGTAAATGTAGTTGATCCAATGCATCGCTCGCAGTACAAAAAGCTGTATTTCATTCAATCTACACCACAGATTTTCATCTTAGATAAGGATAAAAAAATTGTTTTGAAACGCATTGAAGGAAGTCAACTTTCAGAAGTGATGGATAAGATTATTGAAGGAGAACAAGAGAAATGGGAAGAGGAAGGGAGGTAAGCATTAAATCAAACGGGAACTCTCTTTGAAAACAAAAAAAAACCTGTACCGAGATGTGTATAACAAATTGCACAAATACTGAAAGTGCTTGCTGAGAGCGACTTGTTGTGGATTTGGATGGACATTGAGT
>JBCDFY010000025.1:0-43123 GCA_039176995.1 Bacteroidota bacterium | reverse complement strand
GAAAGAGAAAAAATTGCAATAATTGCGATTTCTGAAGTCATAAATGGTGATAATGACACGACAATATTTACAATAGTTGATTTTGATTTAAAGGTATACCATCTAGATATGTTAGGATTAAAATCAGAAAATTATATGCCAACATATAATTTTTTTCATAATAACTATGGATTAGATAAATTAGAAGCAAATAACGATTTTAAAACTACTATTTTTTATCCAGAAGAATTAAGAGGAAAATATCCCTATGATAACTCTATATTAACCAGACTAACTCGGTTTTTTATTAATGCTGGTGGGGGAAGGTTAAGCGAGAAAGTCAAATGCTATATAGTTGATAACAGCCCTGCTGGCACATAAACCGTTCGCCCCTGCTGGCGCCATATATAAAAATACACCGCTCGCGCAGGGTGTTCCAAAACCCATGATCGTCTAAGTGTTCCACACATTCGAAGTAGCACGAGATCGTCGCAGATTGTATCTGCGATGCCATACGCTCGCCAAACAAAAAAGCCAGTTGCCCAAGAGAACACCCAGCTTTAGTAAGCCAACAAATGTGACGAGCGCAACAGCATCCAAGTTACAAACTTGGACGATCCCCATGATCGTCTAAGTGTTCCACACATTTTAAAAAGCACGAGATCGTCGCAGATTGTATCTGCGATGCCATACGCTCACCAAACAAAAAAGCCAGTTACCCAAGAGAACACCCAGCTTTAGTAAGCCAACAAATGTGACGAGCGCAACAACATCCAAGTTACAAACTTGGACGATCCACTTTTACATTAAAAATATAGAAAAACAAGATCGTCGTCCGTACGGGCGATGCCATACGCTCATCAAGCGAAGCGCGCAACACCACAAAATCCACCCATGATCGGCTAAGTGTTCCACACATTCTAAAAGAGCGCGAGATCGCCATGATCGTCTAAGTGTTCCACACATTCCCATGATCGGCTTAGTAGTTAGTCAAGTTAAAGGTGTCGGATAAAATTTATAACTTAGCGTGAAAAAGGATGCCTGCGAAGATATATCATATAGACCTAAGTGAAAAAGAACGTAAAGAATTAGAGGAATTTGTCACAAAGCGCAAAGCGACGACTCAAAAATGGAAGCGCAGTAAGATTTTGTTAGCTGCTGATCGTGGAGGAGAAAAGCGGTGGGATGATGGTCAAATAGCCAAGCAATACGAAGTTAGTACACGTACGATTGAGCGTTTACGCCAACGCTATGTGTTAGAAGGTTTGGAAGTGGCTTTGAATGGTAAGCCTAGATTAAACTTGGATAAGAAAAAGTTTGACGGTCAGGTAGAAGCTCAACTGATTGCTTTGCGATGTAGCGAACCAAAGCTTGGTAGGAGTTCGTGGACACTACGTTTGCTAGCCGAAGAGATGGTCGCCTTAGAATATGTAGTGGAGATTAGTCATGAAAGTGTGCGTCAGATATTAAAAAAAATGAAATTAAGCCTTGGCGAGTAGCTGAATGGGTTATACCAAGTGCAGATTCAGATTTTGTATGTGCTATGGAAGAAGTATTGGAAGTTTACGCTCGTCCGTATAATGCAAAATATCCGGTTGTATGCTATGACGAGTCGCCAAAGCAGTTGGTCAGTGAAATTCGTGCCTCTTATATAGATGACAATGGAGTTAAGCATCAGGATAGTGAATATAAGCGAGAAGGGGCAGCAGAGATAGTCATGGTAACAGAGCCTTTGGGTGGACGCCGAAACGTTTTAGTACAAGACGATCACACAGGTATCACATGGGCTAAAAATATGAGATACATAGCAGAAGAGATGTACGCTGATGCAGAGTGCATAACTGTAGTTCAGGATAATTTATCTTCTCATAAAAGGCATAATCTGTACAAAGTGTATTCACCCGAGCGAGCGAGTTTCGCAAGTCTCTGACTTGTATTGCTATACTATTCTAGTCTAGTCAGAGACTAGTTGACGTGACATTGCGCATTTTAAATGCTAACGAGCAAGAACATATAGTGCGAGCGGGACGTTCTTGCATAAGAGTAGTTTTGCCTTATGAAGAAGTGTTAACGAATCAAAACACCGATTTGCTCATTTACAAGCAGATTTATCAGCAGCTTGATTTGTTAGATTGGCTAGATACCGAAAACATAAAAATCAAATTACAACATAAGATTGCTGAACTCAATTAAGCTCTCTCCAACTAAAACCTCTTCTAAAATTGAATTTGACCGTGCAAATACCGTGCAAATAAAAAAGGTTACAGATTTTTGTCTCTGTAACCTTTTGATTTTCAAGCTCCTCCTCTTGGGCTCGAACCAAGGACCCTCTGATTAACAGTCAGATTTTTTATTTTCCAATTCAGTTCAATAACATCCAAATCGCCCTAATAATGGGCGTTTTATCTTTTTTTAACATCCAGTAATGTTCATTTGAATGCTATTGACCGTGCAAATACCGTGCAAATACCGTGCAAATACCGTGCAAATACCGTGCAAATAATTACATTTGATTATTCCTAATATTCACAAGTATGGCAAGTATAAAACTCTACTTTGATACTAGAAGATCAAAAAGTAATGAAACCTATTCTTTAAAACTAAAACTCTTTCATCAAGACAAAGCTCGTTACATTCCTCTGGGTTATTTTTTCAAGAAAAATCAGTGGATCGAAAAAGACCACAAGGTAAGATCAAATTATACCAATGCAGCAAAAGTCAACACCAGAATTAGTTATTTGGTCTCTCAAGCCAATCAACTTCTACTAAACTATCAGGCAGAACTGGATTATCTTAGTGTTGATCAACTCAAATCAAAACTATCCGCACAACTATTCAATCAAAAAGACAAGCCTCAACAAACAATACCTAACCTTTTTGAGTATATAAACACTTTAGTAGTACGACTGAAAAAATCCAAAAGACTTGGGTCTGCTCAAACCTACCAGACTTGTAGCAATGTGATAAAACGATTTAACAAAGATCAAGACTTAAGACTGGTTGAAATTGACCATAGATTTCTCCTAGACTTCGAAGCAGATTGTCTAAACAAAGGCATACGAGTAAATAGTATTGGCGTTTATTTACGTACGCTTCGAGCAATTATCAATAAAGCAATAGCTGAAGACTTACTCAAATCAGAAAATTATCCCTTTAAAAAATTCAGGATCAAACAAGAAAAAACAGCCAAAAGAGCTATTTCTAAAGAGGAAATTCAAAGGATTATTGAAGTAAAAATTGATCCTAGCTTAAGAATGTGGCACAGCCGCAATTATTTTGTGTTTATGTTCAATATGCGAGGAATGAATTTTATTGATATGGCATACTTAACAATGGAAAACATTCAAAATGGACGGATTCTATACAAGCGTAAAAAAACAGGCAAGTTGTATAATATCAAGTTAACCGCCAAAGCAGCAGAAATTATCCAATTTTATGCAAAGAGTAAGCATTCACACTCCTCAAAAAGAGTCTTTCCAATTTTATTACAGGATCGTTTTACCGATGCCGAAAGAGAACGCAAGCATTTTATAGATCGGCGTAAGAAATTTACTCAAGACCTCAAGAAGATTGCTCAACTTTGCGAAATCAATACCAATCTTACCTCCTATGTATCACGCCATTCTTGGGCATCTATTGCAAAATTCTCAGGAGTAGCTCCAGCAGTAATTGGGGAATCCTTAGGGCATTCAGATTTAAAAACGACAGAGACCTATTTAGCCAATTTTGATCATGATGTACTTGATGACGCTAATGAACTCATCACCAGCTAAAAATTTTTCTCCCTCATTATCAGCAGCTTAAAAGAATTTTGAAGATTTTTTAGTTTTCTGATTATCAGTTGTTTATCGAATTAAAATAGAATACGTATTTTTCTTAAGTTCAAATACTTAAGTAATTCATAACTCAGCTCTCATTTTGACAGTAAAATTGGGACGCTTAGATGGCTTTTTATGCTTTAAAAACTTAAATGTAACTACTCAGGTATAGAATGCGCCATAACGATTTTGAGGTTATGTAAGATATTTAATTTACGTTTTCTGAATGTATCAATAAGGGAGCGCAGGATGCAAAAGGCATCCTGACCCGATTTGAACTGACCTGATATTTTCTGTTTAATTTTGACATTTCGCACGGCTCTTTCCGAAGCGTTGTTGTCTGGGGGAACATCCAAATGATATAAAAATGTAAGGAGAGGATTGCGGTTTTTGAGCATTTGCTTTTGAAACTTCGCCGTCAACTCATTTTGTTCTTTGACAATAGGAAAAGCAAGCAGCTCATTGAGTTCATCTTCAATCAGTTGCGCTTGGGACTGTCCTCTTTTGTAAGCTTTGTTATCCCTCAGACTGCTTTGTTTGAGTGCCAAGGCAGATTGGAGTAAGTCTTTAAATTTGCATACCCTCTCGTTTTTTTCAAGGTCTTGCAGATAATTTAAATCTCTTAGTAAATGCGGGATACAGAGTTGTTTGGCTTTTGACATTATTTTCAATTGCGCCGCCCAACGGGAAGAACCCATTATGGCATTGGGCAGACCTTCGGAACAGGCTGCGCTCACCGTATCGAAGCCACGACTTTTAGAGATTTTGAGAAAGGTATTTTTGACATTTTGCCAAACCCAAATCCAAAATTTGCTGCCGTTAACTTTTGCCCCCGTTTCATCACTACCGAGGTATTGGGCATTTTTGATATTATTACCAATGGCATCGTAAAAAACTTGCGATTTACGAGCACCCTTTTTCAGTAAATTATCGATACTGCCTTCGCTCATGGAAAGGTTGAAAATATCTCCAAACAAACTGCGCAAACGCTGAAAAGGAATGTATTGATAAATGTTGAAATAAGCGACCAAAGCAACGATATCTGAACCAAACTGTATCGGAGCATTTACGCCTTGGGGGAAATCTGCTTTTTGATGATGACCACAAGTACACATACAAGCAAATTGCTGATATTCAATGACTTTTGGCTCTATAGGAGGAAGGATGATTTCTTGTCTGCTCTTGATAAAACTATGAGCTTCTTCCCGTAAATCTGCACCACATTGGGTGCAAAAATCGCTGCGCAACACTTCTGTAACGTCAGGGGGGTCGGTCATTTTAAAGTGTGTCCTTTATGACCTGGTTGTCCACCTGTTTTGCGACTTGATTTAGAGCGAAGACTTTGATTGCGCTTGGGTTTACTTTTATCTTGACTCGGCGAATTGTGGCTGTTGCGGCTGTCTTTTTTTATGCCTTGCTTTTCTATTATTTGAAGTTTAAAACCACACATAAAAAAATTAAGGAGAGTTGTTTGAAAATTGGAAAGAAAAACAGAAGGCACAGCCTTCTTCAAGGAGATACTCTAGCAGATCACGGCTGAAAGTAGTGATAGAACAGACTTTTCGGTCTTTTCGCCATCGGTGAATTCTTTTACGCCACTTCAAATTATCATACTTCAATCCTAGTTTTAAGAGTAAAGTCAGTGCAAAAGCAGCGACCATAATCAAATTAGAGATGGCATGAGCGTCTTGGATTCGGGTCTTATGAATATTGAAAGTATTGGACTTCAGGTCTTTGAACAAGCATTCCACCGAATATCTACGACCGTAAGCCTCAATCCTATCAATGGGTTCTGAGAAATTAGAAATCAGCGGTAGAGCTTCCTCATATTTTTGTGCGTCCTACCAAAGCACAAAATTGACCTTAGGTTCTCTTCTCTCGGTAAACTCCAAATTGGGGATGGAAGTAAATTTTTGCTGTTCGTTTGCTTCAATATCTTGCGCTTGACTGCGTCCACGAAAATAAACGCTAATCATTAACATCATGTGGTAATTGCCTACTTTTGAACCATCAATAAGTAATTGTAAACCAAAACGTTGTGTCAATGAAGGAAGTAGCTTCTTTAGCAACTTGATAATGTAAGGCTGATAATAGGTCTCAAAATCAATCCAATAACTCTCCAAAAAGGATTTGGCAGTTTTTTCTTTAGAATAAGCTTCTATTTATTGAGGTAAACCGCTTACTAAAGCACTCAAAGTGGAGCGTTTGCGACGCATCATCCCACAAATTAGGGCTGCTGGTTTCTTGATTCGATGACGGATACTTTTTCTTTGTCCTTTACCATAGTAGCTGAGCAAACTTTTGAGTATCCTGCGCAGCAGCTCTTTTTCATAAGCAGGTAGCTTGTTTATTTTTTCTCTTTTACAAAGATCACCTGCTTTTTTCGTTTTCTTTCCTAGTTTTCAAACAACTTTTTCATTTTTTTAGTGGGTGGTTTCAAAGCCTTTACTAATGAAAAAATATCCTCAATCAAAAACGTAATTTATTTTTGTCCACCCACTTACGGCTGTAATATATCTCAATAGAACTTTTTGCGAACAGAAAATTTTGGTCTCTCGAATTTTCTAAAAAAATAGCTTCTCACCATTTAATTTTATTCGAGCTAGTTTTCCTAACAGCACAGCGGTCTGACATTGAGATAATCGACGCAATGGTCTGTCTTAACACTTTTTTGAGGCTCGTTAATTTGCGGTTAAACCTTCTTGTTTCGTAGGACTTTTGGGTCAATAATTGCTTCTTTTGTAAGAGTCGCTGGAGTAAGAAATACTTCTCTATTTTCTCGTTCTTTTTCTCTGGACTCTAATTGTCTAAACTACAATCACTTGAAATATGAAAAATATCATTTTTGGCTTATTAGCAACTGTTTTTTTATTGACTTCTTGTAGTCCTAAATTAACGCCTTTTACTCAACGCTTGTACGAGCAAAATGATTGGTCAAAGAGCGAATTAAAACGCATCCAGTTTTATTTGTCGGAAGATATTGTCTTACGTCGGAATGCTTCTTCTAGTAATTCGCAAATTAGAAATGGAGAAATTGAAGTAGTAAGCGGTGGAAATGTGGAGAAAGTCGTTATTCGCAAAGGGACACCTGGCGTATTTGTATTTAGCCCAAGAGAGAATCGTTTTGCAATTAGTTTTGAAGACAGCGATGATAGTTATTTGATGTTTGGACCGAATCCTAAGGCAAGTAATCGCTATTTGCTATTGGCTTCTGAATGGAAAAAACGCGGCGGCACCGTTACTTATAACGGTAAACGCTACCGAGTAGATAACAGTAGTGCATACGCTACTTTGATGGTAGATTTGAAGAAGGTGCGTAAAGTTTCGGTGAAATCTAGGACAGCTGGTGGAAGAAGGATAAATTAGAAGTTGATGCTTTTATAATTGCATATAACATACTGAATATAGAGGTGCATTTTTTGCAAAAGTGCGCCTCTGTATATTAAGAATTTACTCACTAATTGTAGAACGCGCTTTTACAACTTGCGATTTGAAAACTTTCTCTCCCGATTGAACAAGAATGGTGTATAAACCTGCAGGAAGTTGGCTCACATTGATGCGAATCTGATTACCATTGAAAGTATGGGTACTCAAGATCGTACCTTTACTATTGATGACTGAAAGCACATTATCGGAAGCGGGTTCTTCTTCATTTTCTGGAATACTGATATTTAAGTAGTCAGAAAAAGGTGTAGGAAAAGTATTGAAAGTCAATTGTTTAAGAGTGGTAAGCTCAAATGGATCGTCGGTGGAAAAAGATTGAACAATTTCTATAAGCGCAATCGTTTTATCGTAGCCATCGGCTACTCCACCTCCAAATATGCTATTGTTCATCAATTGTACAAAGCTCGTCAAATCATAACCATCTGCTGCTCCACCTCCAAATATACTATTACTATTCGTCATTTGTACAAAGCCTTCCAAATCATAACCATCATCTATTCCACCTCCAAAAATATCGTTGTTCATTAGTTGAATGAAACTCAATAGATCATAACCATCATCTATTCCACCCCCAAAAATACTATTGTTGGTCACTTGCAGAAAAGTCGTCTGATCGTAGCCATCATCTCCATCTCCTATGAAAATATTATTGTTTGTTACAAGTGTAAAACTTAGCCGATCATAGCCATCATCTACGCCACCTCCAAAAATATCGTTATTGGTTAATTGCAAGAAACGTTCAGCATCGTAGCCATCTCCATTGATCGTATCGCTACCAAAAATGGGATTGTTAATCAGTTGGATAAAGTGTTCAGCATCATAACCACCTCCATTAATCGTATCGCTTCTGAATATGTCATTGTTTTGCGCCCATACGTTGGTAGAGCAACATAAAGCACAAATAATTAGTAAGCTGTATTTATATTTGATGTACTTCATTCTGATTAGTTATGGAACGAAGCAATTACTCGATAGTCGAGCGAACACCACGAATTCCTAGATAGGGCAATCGAACGTTAGGCGTGTTCACATTGGCTCTGATTCGATCAGATATTTGCAAAAATTGCTTGCTATCCACATAAGAGCCGCCTCTTAATCCTAATCCGCTCACTTCATTAGAAAAAGACCAAACTGAATTAGAATTACTGAAATTGCCTGATGAATTCAATTCTCCATTACCTTCAATCGGAATGAACGCGCGACCCGCAGCCGAGCCAATGCTTACCGTCAGTTCCGCTAAATTTCCAGACAACTCCATGATGCCATAGTAAGAACCACCTGTTTCCTCTCGTGTACTATTAATGGATTCCGCAGCAAATAAACCTGGCGAAAATGGGCGATTGGTTGGATTAGTCAAAGAATAACTAGCATTCCCAATTTTTTCTGGTAAATCTTCATCTAAGGAAAGTTCACCACCGCCTTCCCCTTCTTCTGTCAGCACATACAAATCTGCAAAGATGGAATTGTTACCCCAAGCATATTCTTTAGGAAAAGAAAGTAACTTGCCTCTGCATGCCTTCTCATATTCTAGTTCAGACATTGGTCGAAGTGCTGCCCAATCCAAATAAGCCAGCACATCGTACATGCTCAAATTGCCGATACAGCGCTTTCGATTTCTAGTAGAATAAGGTTCGCCACTGTGTTCATCAAAGCTAATAATCGACTTTAAACCATCGCCATAGCGGTTGAGTCGTTGATTGGGAGTCAATTTATTCAAGAAATCTACATATTGTTCTTCGGTGGCTTCGTATTTCATGATGTAGAAGCCTTTGAAGCCAGTTGGATAAGAAGAGGGCAAATTTTTGGTCATGCGCTCATCGAAATCGTCAGGTGACTCCATGGATTGCGGATCGCTATTGGACAAGCTAGAAGTAGAAACGCCACCTAAGGAAATCGCATACTCACCATTAATTTCGTAAGGCGCTGCATTAGAACCTGCTCTTCTGAATGTTCCACGCTCTCTAGAGCCATCGCCCAAAAGGAAAGGTCCTTCTGGTACATAAACCATTTCTATGGCAAAGACACAAATTTCAAAAACTGCATTACCATTCAAGTTGTCTGCACCATAATCCCATTTCAATTCTAAATTTCTAAAATTAACATCTCCAATTCCATCGTCTGCGCGATAAATGAATGCACCTTTTCGATCAAATGGAACAGAAATTTCACTTTCCTCACTTTCTAAAAATCCGCTTTGCCGAAGGGTCGCATGATTCCATCTGGCATAAGGAACTTCGCGATATTTGACAAATATCCAAGCCGCATCCCAATTGGATTCTAGCGTGGAGGTTCGCCAAGAATTTTCCCAACTTAAATTGAACTTAACTTGATAAGTTTGGTCGATTTCATCTTGATTGATAAGTTCGACATTTCTGACTCTGATGTTGTTGCCAAACAAAAAGGAAACAGAGAATAGGAGGAAAGATAGTGTGATTAACTTGTTGAATTTCATTGCCGTGTCTATTTGATCGTGCTAATGTAATGATTAGTAATGTTTTATACATTAGCGATACTGTATAGTGTCGGACAAAGATAATATTTATTGCGACTTTGAGAAGGTTAGATGCTAGATCAGATCTCATTATTCACAATCATTTGAAAGTACGGCTCAATAATGTCTTGGCGACCACGCATAAATTCTGGGAATCGTTCCTCTTCCACTGCTTTCACGATTTTAGCAAGTTGACTCGTGTAGCGTTCACCCGTGAAGCCAGGATGATGCGACCATAGCCCTGGCAATTCACCAAGAAAATCTAATCGTAAAAGCTGTTGGTTTTTCATTACATCCGAAAGCGAACCTTCGGGAAAACGATAAGGCGGCAATCCCCGAAATAGTGCTTTGATGTGATGATCTAAATTAGGATGTTGCAATGGGCACACGCCTTTGAGATGCTGCTTATTGAGTAGAAAAATACGCGTAGAGAAGTCTTTGTAAAGATAGGCATGACCTGCTTTGGGATAGCGACCGATTGGATTGTAGGTTTTCTTTTTGAGTTTGGGCATCTCGCCTTTGTAGAGCGGCGGTCCAAGTAAAGGACTAGTATACAGCAAGTTAGAATCTGCCTTTAAATATTCTAATGCTTCTGCAACCCAAGTTTGGCTGCCGCCACCTAGTAAAATGTCCGCATCTAAGTGCAAGACGTAATCATTTTGCGTCGCATACCAGCCATAGTAGTAGCTGTAAAACGGACCACCTCGAAAGTCTTTATCGGGCATTCTTTTTCGAGCAGAGCCGTAGAAGAATTCGCTCAATGTTCTTCGCATTTCTTCCGAATAGTCCACTTTTTTAAAGACCAGATGGGGAAATTCTCCTTCCAATTGTGCTACAAATTGCTCCGTTTGTAGCTTATTCTCCTGCCATTGCGCACTCGAAAAACGCTTGCTGTTTTTATTCATACGCGTATCAAACGTCAAGCAAATTTCATTGCATTGATTGCCCAATATGCTCAATTGATGTGGCAGCGTATGCACAATAGCAGGATAGTCAACGGGGGCGATATTGATCTGTAGGCTTACTGGATTGGACATACTTCTTTTTGCTCTTGTTTTCGCACCCAACTCACTAGAGCAATCAGACCTAGATTTACCACAAAACTGATCATCATGACTAGGAAATAATCTGTTTGGCTATGCTCATAAATCATAAAAACCATGATGGCATAAAAAAGAGTTAGTCCAATGAGAGATTGCTTTAAAAGGCTTTCTTTCTGAGAGAGCATCTTGGGCAATTTATACGCCAAAAATGGAAGAAGAATGAACCAAAAGAGAAGTAAGGTTGGTAAATTCCAGCCGATTATTAAGGAGTAAGCGGCGAGGAGGAAACTTGCTGCTATTGGGATGAGTAGGACTTCTTTTAGTGATATTAATAGATTCTTAGGCATAATCGTAGGTGCTGTTATCTGTTAGATGATGCTTCGAAGATAAGGTAATTATTGGATTTTCATTAATTTGTATTTGCAGACGCATATGACTTAGATTGTGCTTCCATTAAGGATCGGTAGTTGACATAAGTTCTGATCCTTGCTTTTTTCAACTCATGGCGGCATCGAACCGCCATGAGTTGATCAAGGGTTTCATAAGGGCAAAAAGCGGCAATTGCCGCTTTTTGCCCTTATGAAACCCTTGATGGATTGGGATGGACTGGACGTCCATCCCAATCCAAACTATCTCATCACTTCACTAAAGCCACATCTCCAACGATCACTTTCGTTCTTCCATCTTTGTAAGTAATCACTGCTCGATAAACAAACACCGCAGGATTCAATGGCGTGCCTTGAAAAGTACCATCCCAGCCAAATCGAGGATCGTTTGGTACAATTTGAGTTTGTTGGAAGACGAGCATTCCCCAGCGGTCAAAGATTTTTAGATCGTCTATGCTTTCCACATCATTGCCTGCGGAAAGGAAGAATAAATCGTTGATATTATCACCATTTGGAGAGAAAGCAGTTGGCTTGAATACCTGATCGTTACGCTCCACAAATAGTGTTACTAAATCTTTAGCTGTACAACCATTCACATCTTCAATCTCTACCAAAATGGTCGTTTTTTCCGTCGGACTCAATCCCAATTCCAAACAACCTTCGCAAGCAATACTGTCATTGACGACCCAATTGATCTGGATAATGGAATCTGGATTTGGATTAATGATCAAATTGATGATCGTACTATCTCCTAAAGTAACTTGCTGATCTGCACTCAACGTAGCTTGTAGTTCTAGTGGAGCTTCCACTTCGATGGCAGTTTCAAAAGTACAACCTTCGGCATCTCTCACTTCGATTTGATAAGTAGCAGGTGCAAGATTTCCAAATCGTTGGAGCGTAGAGAAACCATTGCCATTGATAGAGAAAAGATAAGGCGGCGTTCCACCAATCACGCTATCAATTTGAATGCTACCGTTCAGGTCTTCGAAGCAGAAGGGCTTAGTAATTGTACTCGCCAAATTGGTGATTAAATCATCATTAGCAGTCACCATGACTGTATCGCTATTTTCACAACCGTTTTGGGTATTGAGAATAGTCAAAACGTAGCTTCCGCCACTGGAAACAATTGGATTCAACTCACTCAAGCCATTAATTTCACCACCCGACCAAGACAGCACAAAATTGCTACCCATGTCACTATCTTTTCCTCCCAAACGCGCTTCTTCTAGCAAACAACCAATATTTTGATCTGCTCCAGCATCCACGAAAGGTAGGACTAGATCTTCTCCCACTACCACAACAGACGAAGCCGTACAACCTCCTTCATCTTGCACCTCAAGTACATAAGAACCTGCTTCCGTGACAGTTAAATCAGGATTGGTAGAGAATGGAGAAACAACACTATTATCATCCGACCATTGATATTGTAAATCACCTATACCAAAGGAAGGCGAAGCATCCAAAGTAACTGAATTATTGACACAGGTCAGCAATCCACTCACGTTTGCCATTGCCATCACAGAATCAGGAATACTGGAGACTTCTACGCTCGAACTTTCTGATAGACAAAGACTTACCGTATCTTCTACAACTAATGTATAAGTTCCTGCTAGACGAACATTGATGAATTGTTCATCGGATTCAAAATCTCCTGGACCAGTCCAACGATAAATCAAATTCGCTCCTTCGCTCGTTTCATCACCGCCAAGCATCACACTATCCACAGCACAACTCAAACTCTGGTCTAAGCCTGCATCTGCGATTGGAAGTGCGCGATTGTCTAATACTTCCACCGAATCTATCGCCACGCAATCACCGTTAGCGACTTCTACGAAGTATGTCCCTGCTCGATTAATGACTAATAAGCTATCCGTTCCACCCGTGACGATATTTCCAACGTCAGTCGTCCATTCGTAGACGGTAGATTCGCCCATATTTGTACCATTAGTATTCAAGAAAATGAGAGAATCTTGGCAATTGATTTCATCAGTCATTTCTATTTCTACGGTCGGCTGTAAATTGACATTGATGGAAGTGGAAGTGCTGTATGTACAACCATCAGCAGTCATTCCCTCAAAGCGAACGAGGTTTGCGCCAAGCGTTAAGTTCGGGTCAGTAGGGTCGAAAAATCCTTCCTCTGGGTCAACAATTCCATCTCCCGACCAAACGGTGGTCAACAACGAAATGCTATCTGGCAAATCGGTTTCTAAGTCAATAATTTCATTCGTCAAACCTAGACAAATATCATCTATCACATTGATATTCAGGTCTAAAGGCGCGCAATTGTTGGTCGCACAGTTGATAATTAAGGTATCACTATTGCCGCAGCCCGTCGGACCAACTGTAAAAATACGGAAGAAAATTTCGCTATTTTGGTCAAGGCTGGTTTGCGTGTAAGTCGTATCCGAACTTTCAATTTCTGGAGAATAGTTAACGCCATCCAAACTGACTGCGTAAGAGAAAGTCGCGTTCTCATCGGGATGTGTCCAATTGAAACTGGCTGAAGAACTCGTTGCATCTCCACAACTAACGACAGGCGCAACTGGCGCAAGAACAATATTGGTCGTAAAGCTATCTTGGAAGGGACAACCTACATCATCCGTAAATTCATAAAAAATGGTCAACTCTCCTGTACCTGCCAAGGAAGGATTGAAAGAACCTTCGGGATCAACGCCATCACCACTGAAGATACCACCTAAAGGCGTTGCATTCAAATCAATATCTGTATCCGTCAAGCAGTAGCTATCTTCCAAATCGAAAACGGCATTTACCTCATTATTACATTCTACGGTGTAGCAAACTTGGGTGGAAGCAGTTTGAACACAAACCGATTCATCCAAAGGAATCAATTCAATTAAGGCAGAATCAGCGGGGGAAAGTCCACCTAAGGAAACCAACCCAATACTTGTAGAATCCGTCAGAATAGTATCATTACCAATGATGACGTTGTACTGAAAAAGCGAATTGTTAGGATTGTCCCAAGTAAATTCCAAAGATTGCGCTGTGGAATCACCACAGACAATTTCGGGAGGCGGAATTACATCAACAATCGTGACGGTTTGACTCGTTCTTTGTGTACAACCACCTGCGTCTATAAAGTTATATATTATGGTATGAGTTCCCACTCCTATATCCGCAGGGTCAAAATCTATAATCGGTATATTTCTATTGAAAAATATTCCACCCATTGGATCCGCTTCTAGGGTGAACGGTTCATCATTTACGCAATAAGTGTCCTCTAGATTTAGGATAGTTGGTGGATTATCTGCACAGTTGTCGAGTGTACAAAAAATTGGAGTCATTGCACTGTCTCCACAACCATCTTCAGATATAGCTTGTACAGAAAATGATACCATATCACCTGCCATCAAATTTCTGAATTCTACAACTGTATCATTTGTACCAAAAGGACCTTCTGGGTTGTCGTTATTGATGAAAAAGCTATAAGAAAAGCTGTCCAGAGTTGGATGCGACCAAGAGATATTGATTTGTCCAGAATTGACGATATCGCAATCATTAGCAATCGGCGCAGGTGTTTCGCTGAAGACCTCTGTCACGACAGTATCTTGAAATAAGCAACCCATCGCATCGGTGAATTCATATGTGATCACATTGCTTCCTAAATTGGCAGCCGAAGGATCGAAAATGCCCGATTCATCCGTGATGCCATCTCCGCTGAATGTTCCACCCGTTGGTGTAGCAATGAGTTGTACTTCCTCTTCGCTAATGCAATAGCCATCTGCTATATTATTGATGGTTGCCATACCGTCGCCGCAGCCGTCCATTGCTGCGGTACAGGTGAAAGAAGTGCCATTGGGATTGCCGCAAAGCCCAGGATTGATAGGTGTCACTAGGATTTCAACTTCATCTTCTGGATTGAGACCATCTACGGTAAAAGTATTACCAACAAAATCATTTTCGGTCATAAATCCACCGCCATTGATGCTAAATTCGATATTGAAAGTGGTAATGGTTGGATGTGTCCAAGCAAATCGAACCAAGTCTTGTGCAACACTATCGCAAGTAACAATTGCGGTATCAGGCAAAGCAAGCACACTCGTAAAAATCGTATCCAAAAGCGGTGGACAATTTGGGTCGGAAGCGACTTCGTATACAATTTCGACTTGCACGCTACTTGAATCGGCAGGAATATCTACGTTGGCAGGATTAAAGAAACCAGTCGCATCAATACCTAACCCCCTAAATGTTCCACCTGCTGGTGTAGCATTGACTTGAACACCTGCTTCATTTGGACAAAAAGCACTAGCAAGAGGAGCAATTTCTGCCATATCCATTCGACAGTCTTGGGCCGTACATGTTGCTTGAATTAATGGACTATCACCACATGGTCCAACGCCTAGAGCGACAAGATTAATTTGAACACTATCTCCTGGATTCAAGTCATCGAAAGTAATCGTATTGTCTTCCGTCACAATCGGAATAATAGAAGGTGTACCATTTACAGTAGCAATGATACGATATTTGTCTGCGGTATCATTCCAGGCAAAGGAAACCGAATTATCAGAAACTGAAGAGCAATTGACGCTTGGTGCTTCCGCCACGGTCGCAATGCGTGTTGGATAAGGGTCAACGCGTTGGCATCCTACGGAATCGAAATAAGTGTAAGTCACTTCAAATCGCCCAATGCCCAATTCACTCGGTGATAAAGTGCTGTCCTCAACGCCTTCAATAGAAAACACGCCTCCTTCAATATCTGCCTCCAACATCACTTCAGGATCGTCCAAGCAATATAAAGTATCTACATTGGTTTCAGCGGCTACTGCAATTCCAGTACAACTCAACACGACACAACTCACGGTATCAAAAGCGCTAGAACAACCATTTGAACCCACCGCTCGAATTAAAATCGTCATCGAATCTAGTGGATTTAAGTTACTGAAAATCAAGGAGTCAATATTCGTGGAATCTTGTGGAGAAAATGGACTATTATTGCGCCCAACTTGAAATTCAAAATATTCTGCGGCTGGATAATCAATGTTGAACTGAACGGAAGAACCCGTAGGATTTCCGCAATCTGCGATCATCACATCGTCCACAGCTGGAGATTCTACTAGATTTTCAGGGAAGGTTGTTCTTAAGAATTGTCTACCAGGAAAACCTCTAGTCGCACCATTATTTACACATCCAGAAGTAGAATTTAGGACTATACCTGGATTACCACCTGATAAGCCAGGTGCACTAACGCCGTTTCCATCTCCATAATAAGTTCGACCGCCGCTTCCACCACCGCCTGGACCAGAGCAACTAGGAGAGTTTTGACTATCTGCATTTCCCCCATTTCCTCCATTCGCTTCTACTAAAACTAAGCCATTGAAAGTACTAGCAAACAAAAAAGAACTACCTGCTGCCCCACCACCTCCAGCTCCATCCGTAGCATCGCCTCCTGACAAACCACTCACGCGTACCGTTCCACCACCATTAATTTCATCCGCAATGACAATCACAATTCCTCCGCCATTTCCACCATTTCCTGCATTGCCGTCGTTACTATGACCGCCGCCACCGCCGCCGCCCATGAATAGGCGTGTAGAATCTTCTGGCAATAAAATTCCGCCGATTCCTCTAGGATCTAAGTTTCGACAACCATCATTGCCCGTAAATTCTCCACCAAATCCACCTTGAGAATGATGACTTCCACCACCACCACCGCCTCGATAATCGTTCGCGCCGCCACCACCGTTCAATTGTTTTCCTTTTCCTGCTTCTCTACCTTCAATATACGCGGCAATACCTTCGCCTTTCTGCGCGCCTCTCCAATTATTTAATCCATAGGCAAAATTGAGGGCTGGACTATTCGGTGGTGCAGAGCAACTGTCTGTAACAAAAGTACTTCCTTCTCCACCACGAAACCCTTGTCCGCTGACATCTATATCTGCATTGAAAGTCAAACGACTCCCTCCATCCAGCACCACTACGCCGCCTGTCGAACCATTCCAAGGTTGAGCAGTGACTGTAGCGGAAATAGTTCCTGTATTTTCTGCTATTGGAATACTAATTAATTGAACAGCACCATCTAAATCATAAGCATTGAGCAGAGAATAACGCAACATGATTTGATTGCCTGAAATAGAAAGAATTTCGTTGCGTTCGTAAAGTCCTGCGCTTCTCAAATCCACCAGGTCTCCAAAATTGGAAGCATTTGTTTCGATCATCTTTGCTCCTTGCATTTGAATGATGAGCACGGACATTCCTGGAGAAAACGCACTTGCATCTGCCACATTGATGATGGCTTCGCATTGCTCAATGTTGGTGACGGCGGTGTAGTCATTGATGATTCCACTGAAATTGGTTTGTGCTTGAAGGAATAGAGAGAAGAATAATGCGCTTACTAATGGTATAATTTTCGTCATCGTCGGCTGTGTGTATATTTTAAATCGGTTTTCTTTTCTTCCAAAGCCCTAAAACGATTTGGCTAGTGTCTTAGCTGTGTTTGGCAGAAACAGTCGGCAAAAATAATAGTTCGGATAAATAAATATAGAAAATCACCATGTGATAACGATTAGAGCAAGTGTTAATTGTTGAGGAGGAGGCAAGATGTTGGAGACAAAGAGTTAAAAGAGAAGACGTAGGAGTTGTTTTTGACGTGTTAAGGAAGGGGAAAGCTGCGCTATTTCAAATCATATGTGAAATAAATTGATATTTTTGAATGTTAAAGCTGGCGTGCATGACAAAATACATAAGCATCATATTACAATTGCTAAAAGCAGTCTGTTTTGGAATTGGATGGACATTGAGTCCATCCAATTCCATCAAGGTTTAACAAGGGGAAAAAGTGGCTTTCGCCACTTTTTCCCCTTGTTAAACCTTGATCAAATCAATCGGGTTCGATGCCAGATTGATTTGAAAAGAGCAAAGACTTAGATTGTTTTTTTAGCATTTTTAAGGGAGAATGTAATTTACTCCGTGCACAAAATACTTTGTTAATATTCGTCTGATTTCCGACAGGAAAATCCCATTTTTCGGTTGGACTTCCGACTTCTTTACATATTCATCTATCATTCCAATATGACTTCCTCCATCTTAGTAGTAGAAGACGATCAGAATTTAGGTTTTTTGTTGACTAAATTGCTAGAAACACAAGATTACAAAGTCCAGCTTGCCAACGATGGAGCAACTGCCTGGCAAGCTGTTGTAGATCAAAATTTCGATTTATGTCTATTGGATGTGATGATGCCCAAAATGGATGGTTTTCAATTAGCAGAGCGCATCAAAAAGCATTCTAAAAACCTACCATTCATTTTTTTGACTGCCAAATCCATGAAAGCAGATAAATTGCAAGGCTACGAATTGGGGGCAGAAGATTATATCACTAAACCCTTTGATGAAGACGAACTGCTTTGGAAAATAAAGGTCATTTTACGCAGAAATGAGGAAGCAGAAGTCCAGCAAAGTCAATTCCAAATCGGCGATTATCACTTCGATTACGAATTGCAAGAACTCACCTACAATGGCGAACCTAAACGCCTAACCGAAAAAGAAAACGAAGTGCTTCGATTGCTCTGTTTACACCAGGATCAAATCCTTCGCCGCGATGATGCGGTGGAGCAAATCTATGGTCGCTGGGACTATTTTCTCGGCAGAAGTTTTGATGTTTTCATCTCTCGCTTGCGCAAATTATTAAGTCAAGATGCGCGCATTAAAATTGAGAATGTATTTAAAGTAGGCTTTATTTTTAAGATTGAGGAAGGGTAAAAAGGTGTGGTGTGCAGCAAATAACGATTTCAACAAGAAGCAGTTCTAACCTTCATCACTAAATTTGCAGAGTATGAGATTTATTTGACTTTCCCAATCCCTAACCGTGTGTATAACAAATTGCACTTTTACAGAGAATTTGAAGCAGCAAAAACTCTGATCTCTGCTCTTGTCAAATCATGTCGGTGTCGAACCGCCATGATTTGATCGAGGTTTCTTAAGGATAAAAAATGGCTGGAAAGCCATTTTTTATCCTTAAGAAACCTCGATGGATTTGGATGGACTCAACGTCCATCTAAATCCAAGACAAGTCGCTCTTTGCAATCTTTTTCGGTATTTATGCAATTTGTCATATATACTTCTTGACCTGTGACAAACAGCTGACCATCAGTAGTTTAAGTACCCACGACTGGAGTCGAACCAGCACGCCCATAGGGCACTACCCCCTCAAGGTAGCACGTCTACCAATTCCGTCACGTGGGTATCTCGTTTGAATTGGGACGTAAAACTAAAGATTCTCCCGCAATTTCCTAACTTAAATTTCTGATTTTTTGTTCCTAAAATTTCTTCTTTGTGCCATCATTCACTAAGACGGTGTAAATTCGCCTTCCATTTGAATATCCTATAACATAAAAACATGCAAAATAAAGTAATCGTCATTGGTAGCACGAATATTGATATGGTGATGAATTTGAAGTCTTTGCCTAAACCTGGAGAGACTATCGGCAATGGCTCATTTCGGGTTCATCATGGTGGAAAGGGAGCAAATCAAGCAGTTGGAGCAGCAAGAGCAGGAGCAGAAGTTACCTTTGTGAGTTGTTTAGGAAAGGATGATTTTGTAGAGGGCTTATTGTCTGATTTTGAAAAGGATGGCATCAAAACTGATCATATCACTGTCTTAGACAAGGTATCAACGGGGACGGCTTTAATCATGGTGGACGAACGAGCGGAGAATTGTATCGGTGTTGCACCAGAAGCGAATGGAAAACTAGCTCCAAAGCACATCAATAAAGCAAAATCGGCAATCCAAGCGGCGGATTATGTGTTGCTACAGTTAGAAGTGCCCAAGGAAACAGTGGAATATGCGATTCATTTTACGGCTCGTATGAACAAGAAAGTTATCCTGAATCCTGCACCAGCTATCAAATTGAGTGAGGATATTTACAAGCAATTGAACATCCTGGTATTAAATGAATCAGAGGCACGATTTTTAGGGAATGCTAGTTTGAAAAGTGAGCAACAAATTACCACGCATTTCCTCAAAAAAGGCGTAAAAAATGTTATATTAACACTAGGTGCGAAAGGGGCTTTTATCGCCAATGAAGAAATAGCAAAACATATTCCTGCTTTCAAAGTCGAAGCATTAGATACGACTGCTGCGGGGGACGTTTTCTGTGGAGCTTTGGCGGCTGCTTTGACAAATGAAAATACTTTAGAAGAAGCTGCACTTTTTGCTAGTGCTGCCTCTGCGATTGCGGTGACGAGAATGGGAGCGCAGCCTTCTGCACCGAATAAAGAAGAAATAGTAGCATTTTTAGCCGCACAAGGAAACTAGAAAAAATCTAAAGTTGGATGCCCTGCTGATGAGTGCGACGAGGAAGATTTTGAAGAAGGAGTTGAGGAAGTAAGAAAAAACATATCATTAAATAGTTTTTCACATATTACATAGTGTTTTTGAGAAAGAATCTTGATTATAATAACTCAAAAATAGAGATTGATCTGCAATGAAAGAATTCGTTATTAATGGAAACAAATTCAGAACTAAAAAGCGGTTTTATAAATATGCAGAAGAAATATTTACTTATGGATTGAGCTGGGAAACAGGACGAAATTTAAGTGCTTTTTCTGATATACTAGAAGGAGGTTTCGGACAACATGATACAGAGGAAACAATCAAAGTGCTATGGATAAATATGTCAAAAAGTAGAGAACGATTGCCTACTAAGTTTTACAATGCGCTAATCGAAATCTTGGAAGATGCAGAAAATGTTGTTTTTGAAAAATACGAGTTCAATAAATGAAGAAAAATGCCAAAAGTAAATTTTACTACTGCTTTACAACGTTTTTTTCCTAATCTGAAATCAGAAAAACTGGAAGGTAAAACCGTGAAAGAATTATTAGATCGTTTGGAAGCAAAATATCCCACCATTACTGATTATTTAGTCAATGAAGACGGAACGTTGCGCAAGCATATCAATATTTTCGTAGGCGATAAAATGATTAAAGACCGAAGAACACTTTCCGATCAAGTTGCTGAAAATGAAGAAGTTTTGATCTTTCAGGCATTGTCTGGTGGTTAGTACTTGAGGCAGTCGCCTCAAAGTGACTGCTGATAGTCGTTCAGGAAGATACCTGAAATATAATTCATTCAACAAGAGACCAAACTATGCTTTTTTGCGCTTAATCTTTTGCGGTACAGGCTTAAAAATAACCGCGGGTCTAACCATAAAATACAAGCCAATCAACACAAAAGGAATACTCAACCATTGCCCAGTACTCAAACTGTCACCCAAGAAGGTTTCGATGCCTCCTTGTGAGCGTTTGAAATATTCTAAGAAGAAGCGCATCCCAAAAACGGTGACGAAGAAGGTTCCGAAAATTCGTCCGAGTTTGTCTTTGGCGTCCGTTTTCCAATAGATAAAGAAGAGTAAGAAGAAAATAATAAGATAAGAGAGCGATTCATACAATTGTACAGGATGACGAGGGAAATCTTCGCCTAATCGTCTAAAAATGAACCCCCAAGGTGCATCAGTTTCTTTACCTACGATTTCTGAATTCATCAAATTTCCAAAACGAATAAACGCACCTGTCAAAGCTGTTGGAATGACCATTCGATCAAGTATCCAGAGCAGTGGACGTTTAGAAATTTTTCTGCTCCAAATCCAGAGCGATAGAATGATCCCTAATGCTCCCCCATGACTCGCCAAGCCCTGAAAACCTGTAAATCTGAAAGTAGGTTCAAATTTTACAGGCAACAAGATTTCTAACGGATGTTGGCTGAAATATTCCCAATCGTAAAATAAGCAATGCCCTAGCCTCGCACCCAAAATTGTTCCTAGCACCATATACATCAGCAAGCTATCCAACCATTCAATCGGTGCTTTTTCGTGCGTAAAGAAACGCTTCATCATGAAAAAGCCAATAGAGAAACCCGCTAAGAACATCAAACTATACCAGCGCAAAGGCGTGCCAGGTATAATGACTTCGCTAACGTCCCAATTTACGTAATAGAGCATATTTCGTCTGTTGTGTAGTCAATGGTGTGTATAACAAATTGCACTTTTATAGAAGATTTGAAGTAGCAAAAACTCTGATCTCTGCTCTTGTCAAATCATGGCGGCGTCGAACCGCCATGATTTGATCGAGGTTTCTTAAGGATAGAAATGGCTGGAAAGCCATTTTTATCCTTAAGAAACCTCGATGGATTTGGATGGACTCGACGTCCATCCAAATCCAAAACAAGTCGCTCTTTGCAAGATTTTTCGGTATTTGTGCAATTTGTTATACACACAGTCAATGAGTAAATATTTATTGATCGTAGAAACACATTCAATAAACACATAAATCAATACAGACGGCAAATTACGCACTTTTTATTGGTTTGACCTATTTCAGACGGATTGGGTAGAAGTAAGAGCTTGTTTGGATTTTGGTCTTTGAGTCGAAATTGTGCTATTTTTTCGTTAGTCAAGGCAAAAAATGAGAGTTTATCTAGATATATGAAGCATTTTTTAACGCCGAATAACAGAATAAGAGCCATTTGTAGACCAATTACTAATTTCCAAAAATGATTTCAGAATCAAACCATATACTTAAACGCCTGTGTAGCAGTAGGATA
This sequence comes from Bacteroidota bacterium, assembly GCA_039176995.1. Lineage (GTDB taxonomy): Bacteria > Bacteroidota > Bacteroidia > Chitinophagales > Saprospiraceae > JAAUTG01. The sequence continues at coordinate 20,411 of JBCDFY010000025.1, read as the reverse complement.
AGCTAAGATCGTATCTTGAATTTGATCGCTAGTCAACTCATTTCGCATCGCTAAAGCGAACATATTGATGATTTCTTCGGCTTTCACGCCTAAAACGTTCGCGCCTAGAATTTGCTTATTTTTCTTATCCACAAAAATACGATAACCATTGATTTCAGCATTGAGTCCTTTTTCGATTAAATCGGAAGAAAGGTCATTCTCTTTTGTTTCGTAATCTATTTTTGCTTCTTGCAATTCTTGTTCAGATTTTCCGACACTGGCAAGTTTTGGATGGGTGAAAAGTACAACTGGAATATTATCGTAATTCATAGACTTAGCTCCTTTATGGAGCAAATTGTAGGCAACAATATCCGCTTCGTAAGTCGCGACGGGTGTGAATGGGAATTCACCAATCACATCACCCAAAGCATAAATATTTTCATTGCCTTTGCACTGCATATTCTTGCTGACTTCGATGCCTTTTTCTTCATCGTATTCAACGCCCGCAGCTTCCAAATTCAAATGTTGTACTTGTGGAATTCGACCTGCACTGTGAATGACGCAATCGGCGGGTAATTTCAAAGTTTTATCGGTTTGCTTGCGCTTGATGGTCACTTCGTAGCTTTTATCTTCGAGTTGCTCTATTCTACTAGCTTCAAAACCCAAACGGATATCAATACCTTTGTCTAAAGTTGCTAAGATGAGTTTGGTTACTAACTTAGGATCGAATGCACTCAAAGGCTTTTCATCATTGCTAATGATAGTCACTTGCACTCCGCAAGCTGCTAGAATGTGGGATAGTTCAAAAGAAATATATCCACCACCAATGAACACTGCGTGCTTTGGCAATTCAGGTAAATCAAAGAAATCTTCGTTGTTCAAAAGATATTTGCTGCCTTCCATAGCAAGCGGTCGGGGCATTGCTCCAGTAGCAATCACAAATTGATCCGCAGTCCATTCTTTTTGTGCAGCGGTAATTGTATTTTTATCTTTGAACGCTACTTTTTCTTCAATGACGTCAATGCCAGCCGCTTGAAATTTTTCTTTCGTATTGGCAGGAACGAGGGCAGTGAAATGTTCTTTATGAGCCATCAATTTCTTCCATTGCACGGAAGCATCTAGTTTTGGAAAGCCGAGTCCTTGCAGGGCTTGCGTTTCCCACCAAAGTGAAGTTACGCTCTCCATTGCCTTTTTGGGCGTGCAACCTCGCAACGCACAAGTTCCACCAAACAGGTAATCGGCAACTACCACTTTTTTTCCTGCTTTGCTGCACTGATGCGCTACTTTAGAACCTGCTGGTCCGCTGCCAATGATGATGATGTCGTACTGTTTAGCCATTTTCAAAAAGTCTTTTCTGATCGATTCGTTTTTTAACTACAATAGAACCTGACTAGAAAATGAGGTGTTCGTTTCTTTTTGAAAATACGCTGGATAAGTGCTTCCGTTGACCTTTAAGCAACCCCTAACTCAATAACCGTAATTTCAGGCCACATTCCAACTCTTCCCGGAAACGCCAAAAAGCCAAAACCACGATTGATGTACAAATACTGCTTTGCTTCTTCGTACAAACCCATCCAGCGTTTGTAGCGATATTGAACGGGACTCCATTTCATGCCTGGTAAATTGATACCAAATTGCATCCCGTGGGTGTGTCCACTCAAAGTCAAGTGAATTTTCTTTTTGTTGGGTAGTACTCGATGTTCCCAGTGGGTTGGGTCGTGCGACATTAGCACACAAAATTCATCATCTTGCACATTTCGTAATGCTCTATCCAAATCACCAATTTGTGGGAAAGGCGGTGCACCCCAGTTTTCTACTCCCAGCAGACAGATTTGCTCGCCGTTTCTTTCAATGCGCGCATTTTCGTTGTTCATCAAACGGAAACCCATTTGATCGTATTTATTATGGAAATCTTTCCAATACGCCGCGGATTCTGAACGGTCGTCTGGCGCACCGTAATAATCGTGATTTCCAAGCACTGCATACTTACCTTCTCTAGCTTCTATTTTTCCAAAAATATCAATGTACGGATTGATTTCATCTTTGTCCGCATTTACCAAATCGCCTGTGAATAGCACCAAATCTGCTTGCTGTTGATTCACCATCGCTACGCCCTCTGCTACTTTATCTGCATTGTCAAAACTGCCCGAATGAATGTCCGAGATTTGTATAATTTTAAAGCCCTCGAAGGCTTTGGGCAAGTCGGGAAAATTGAGCTTGACTTTATTGACGGTATAGCGATATTTCCCTTTTGTGATGCCATACAACATTCCCAAAAAAGGAACAGCGGCGATACCTGCGGCAGCAAAAGTCAGGAACTTTCTTCTCGAAGGAATGGAGCCAAAACGCATTCGGTCAGTTACTGCGGCATGGATACTATCGCCAATTCCCCAAAATAATCTCCCAACATCTTGTAAGAGCATCAGAGCAACAAAAATTAATTTCCCAACGAACATCGTGAAGAAGAGACCTAGATAAATATTCGCGGAAGAATCCGTAAAAATGCTGCCTTTGCTGACGACTTGAAAGACTTTATAAAAACTGAAAAAAGCGAAGATGCTGGTCGCGATATAAACGCCGCTAAAAACTAGTTTGGCTTGTTTTTCGGCAAAGAGGGAGCGCAGTCCAAAAAAAGTGTAAATGTCCAACATTAAGTACATAGTGAGTAGGACGTATAGAAAATTCAATCTTGAGTTCATTCTTTCTAATTTGCAATATTCGCTAACTATAATACAATGAACTAAGTATTAGTTGTTAGTGCATATCCCAAATTGCACAAATCTAAAATTTATCAGAACAGTGTTTTATTTAAAAGTACGATTTGGGATACATACCAGTTGTTATACTTTCTTATTTTTTTAGATCCTCATTGCGATCTGAAATATCAATAACTATCATATCTTTCTTACAATTGAACCTTATTGGAAGTGTATCTCCTAGCCCTTTACTAATGTAAGCCCAACCATTATCTAACTCTTTCTTCATCAGATTCCATTTATAAAATAACCTCCCCGGATACATCATATCTCCTTTTTTCCATAATACAATTTGACTTCCGTGTAGATGCCCCGCTAAAGTGATATCGTAGTTTTTATTGGTAATTTTATTTGGATTATGTAAGAGATTGATGTGTATATCTGCACCTTTTTTTTTAATTTTTGAACAATTGCCATCAATTTGAACATTCGTATTTTTTAGCTGAACTACTACTGATTCTTTCTCTATCCAGCTCACCTTATTGCTTTTTAGGAGACTCCTTACGCGCTTTATTCCGAAGAAGTAGTCATGATTTCCAGCTATTGCAAAAATTGGGAATCTATCATCTAGGGTAGATATAAAATACTTTAATATCTGGAATCCTTTTTTGGTATCCACATAATCTCCCCCAAGTAAAATTAAATGTGGATTTAAATCATTGAGTACATCTAACATCTTTTCAGCTATGCTTTGGCTCTTTTTGCTGAAATGAAAATCGGATAGAAAAGCAATACGGATACTTTCTCGGATGTTTGTGATGTGGGACTCGTATCGAATCTCAAATTTATCATTTGTACCAATTTCAAATTTCATTTTCATACCAAATTACAATAGCTCCACACCCTATGTGCCAATTGTAAAAAGGTTTTCTCACTTTAAAAAGCCCTAAAATCATGTAACCCGCAATTGGTAGGATGTTGATGAATACTTTTGGAAGACCAATTTTGTAAGCCATTAAGATGCTCTTTTTCAATGGAGATGATTGATTATCAATTAAAAGTGGAAAGACAAATACTAGATGTGATTCAATGAAATAGAAAAAGAATATGGCTATAAAAAAGTCAAGTATAGTTATTTCATTAATCAACGCTAAGTAGAGAATAGTAGAACTAATGCATAATCCATATTTCCCTAATCCGTAGCATTGAATTGTTCTTTTAGAGTATCTATTTTCTTTAAATTTGGGAAGGGTAGAAAAATCTAGCATCCATTTTGCTCCAGCTACAAATAATTGATTGGGGCTGTAGCTGTTTACATATTCTCCCCTTTTTTTTATTCTGGATTGGCTCTCTTTCAGTAATTCTCGATACAACATTAAACATATATAAAGTGAAACCAAGCCAACCAAGCAATACCATTACCAAATACCAATAGCCTGTGATACAGCGTTTCCTCTTTTCCACATCTATTGATATGGAAAACGAACTCATCGTAACAAATAGCAGCAGTTGTGTAAATTAGAACTGCAATTATTGGAATTAACAAAACTTGGGTGTAGCTACTTACTGTTGCCACTGACATCAACACAAACATAGGAACTCCGCCCAATCCTAAAGCCGCTGCTTCTGCTTCTCTTTCCTTTTTAGAAATTTTCAGTTTGAGTGGATCGCGGTGGAATCGCCAATCCAAAACACCACCTATGGTTGCTACAATTCCGAACAAACCGATCGCCCAAAATTGCCAAGGTAAGTAAGGAAAAGTGTTGGTTATTTGCAGTGAAGAGTGGTAACGGTAGAATATAATCAAAAGAATAAATAGAATAGCAGGTATAAACAATAAAACCAGAGAACGATAATATTTGAAAGACTTTTCCATATCTAGCTTTTATTTTTTACTACTTTGCTTAATCAACTCCTCCAAAGCATCCAAGTGCTCCTGAAATGCCTTTCTGCCAGTTGCAGTCGCAGAATAAGAAGTATTGGGTTTCTTGCCTATGAATTGTTTTCGCACTTCGAGATACGCTTGCTTCTCTAAGTTTTTGATGTGGCTTGCCAAATTTCCGTCCGATAAATCAGGCAACAAATCTTTGATCTGATTGTAGTCCACCCAGTCGTTGACCATCAGCATGGACATGATGCTCAAGCGAAAGCGATTCTCAAAAGTTTTGTTCAGTTTTGTAATTATGTTCTTCAAAAGCGTGCGATTCTTTTATTCAGCAATTTTTGAGCGTATCCAAAAGTGTGTCACGCAGAGTTCGCAGAGCACGCAGAGTTTTGATTATCAACGAGTTGATGATTCACAAAAAGCAATGGCTACAGATTAATGAACACTACTCAAATTTTCGGGTAAAGTACGAATTTCTGGTTTACTCCTTCTCATACTTCCACCACATATAAAACCCATATCCAATGTGCAAAATGCCAAAGCCAATCGTCCAAAATTCTAATCCATAGCCTAAATTGAACAGCGCAAGTAATCCAATTCCGATCTCGATAAGTCCTAGATATTTCAAGTCTCGCAAGGTGTATTTGCTTGCATTGACCAAAGCTAATCCATAAAAGATCAACGTGGCGGGCGCGATGAGTCCAACAACTTTGTATTCGTACAAGGCATAGCAAAAAATAGCTCCTGTGAATAGTGGAATGGCTAAGTTGACGAGTAAACGAAGAGTGAGTTTATCCCAAACCTTTTGACCCTTTTTGCGTGCTTTTTGAGTGGTGAAAAAGATGCCACAAGCCAGTGCACCGACTAGTACTAAAAATCCATCAAGCAAGAAAAATTGATAGAAATCCATACCCCAGCGGTAGGCGTCGCGTCCAGTTTCGTAGTACAATTGTTGACCCGCGAAAGGTTGTTTGCCAATGTAGTAAAAGGCAACTGCTGCTCCAATTAAAGCACACAAGCCTGCACCTACACCCGATAATCCACTCAAAGAAATAAATCGAGTGGAACGCTCCATGATTGAGCGAATGTCGGTTAGTGTTTTGAGGTGGTCTTCGTGATATGGTTTTGTCATATTGAAAGTACTTTGTATAACAAAGTTATGATTTTTAGTTAAAAATATCAAGCCTTTTTGTTTGAATATTTGTTTTTAGAGAGGAACAAGGGCAGAAGTAAGAGAACACAAAATTTGATTAATGGTCTGTAATCACTTTTGAACCACAAAAGAGACAGAGGGCACAAAAGTTTGATACTCAAAACATTGTATTCATTTATCTGATTATACAATTGTCTGATAATCAATTGAATAAATCTTTGATAGACTATTTTTTACTAAACTACCATTTAATATGCTAACCATAAAATATTCAGAAAGTACACCACCATCTTTACTCACAGAAGTCGAGGAACGCTTGCAGAATTTAGCTTTAGCTTATCAAAAAGACGAAAGTGAAAATTTAGACGAACCTATTGCTTTGCATGATGATAAAGAATACGTGGGCAAAGAAGCGGTGATGAATAAGCTCACAAATTTAGAAGAAGAAATGAAGTCGTGGTGGTATTGTGCTTGTTGATAATTTTGACTGAAGCAGCTTATACTATCTTTTCAATTACAAAGGAACAAAGGATACAAAGATTTGAAAAGCCAATTCTTCCCTTCTGAAAATGTTAAAATGCTAAAAAAACAACATTTAGGCTTGCTTGCTATCAAAAACTCGCTTACATTTGAAGTGTCAAAAAAATAACACTTTATAGATGAGTCAAGCAAATTTGAGTCGAAGAGAGCGGCAAATTATGGATATTTTGTATCAAAAAAGTCCAATTACCGCTAAAGAAGTCCTAGAAAACATGAGCGATCCACCGACCTATACTACCGTGCGTTCACTGCTTCGAGTGCTAGAAGAAAAAGGGCATATTCATCATCAAAAGTCGGGACGGCAGTTTGTCTATGAGCCAGTGAATTCTAAGGAAAAGGTGCGGAACAAAAGTTTAAAGCATACACTAACGACTTTCTTTGGTGGTTCAATTTCACAAGCGGTGGCTACTTTTATTAATGATCCTGAATCGGAGCTTACGGAGGAGGAGCTAGCAGAACTCTCAAAGTTGATAGAGAAGGCGAAGCAGAAAGAATGAAGATCATATCGGTGTGCCATCGAGGTGCAATACGTTTCTTGTGTTTCTGAATAGATAGGCAGTGAGCGTATTTGTGACTTGGTTACAAACCAAGCCAATCAAGCAAAATTTTACCTTTCCAATAGTTCAAAAAGCAAAAACAATGACTTTCACCATCTCTATCCTAATTAAAAGCACCCTCATCTTATTGCTTGCCACAGCATTGGCATTGGCATTGAAAAAATCCTCCGCTTCCTTGCGCCATTTGGTGATTAGCTTGAGTTTGATTGCCTTATTGCTGCTGCCTGCTTTTCAATACTTTACACCAGCTATCGAAGTAGAAATACCAATTGTAGAACAACTGGAATTAAAGACTTTACCCTTGGTTTGGGAAGAAAATACAGCTGCCAATTTGCCTTTAGAAACGGTAGAAAAGGAATCACCCGAATTTATTCAACAAAACGTTTACGTACCAAATACGGAAGCATATCTACCAACAATTGAAGAGTCGAAAGGTCTCGCACTATTTCAAATGGATATGGATGTTAAGGAAGCACTGTTTTGGATTTGGATAGTTGGCAGTAGTTTGTCTTTATTGAGAATGTTGGTACAAATGGCGCGTGTTTGGCGCACGAGTAATAAGAGTGAAACGATTTCAATTGATGTAGCTGCTTTGGGTTTAAGTTTGAATCGAAACATTCGTTTTTTAAGCAATGCTAGCATTCAAACACCAATGACTTTTGGGCTTTTCAAGCCTAAAATTCTATTGCCAAAAGATGCACAAAACTGGCCAGCTGAACAACTGAAAATTGTACTGCTTCACGAACTCGCGCACATCAAACGTCAAGATTATTTATTGCACCTCATTGGTTTGCTCACTTTAAGTTTGTTTTGGTTTCATCCACTGGTTTGGCTACTTCAAAAGTGGCAGCAAAGCGAACGCGAAAAGGCTTGCGATGAATACGTGTTGAAACAAGGCATTTCCAAGACTAATTATGCAGAAAGCCTAGTACAAGTAGCGCGAAATATGTTGAGCAAAAAGACACATCGCTGGCAGTCTAGTTTACCGCTGGCAGCGAATTCAGAGACCAAAAAACGGGTGCTGGCAATCCTAAAATTTGACTTACAAAACTGGAATTTCACGCGCTGGATGCAGTGGCGTTGGGTAGGATGTTTTGCTTGTATTTTACCGCTTTTAGCAGCGATTCATCCCGCGACGAAGGAGTTTGTGGAAGAAAATATTCCTAAGATCGAAGCGGTATTGGAGCAGCCTGTCTTTGTACCAAAAGTACTTAAAAATGAGGAAGTTGAAGATAAAATATCTTCAATGAAAAGTAATCTTGAACCAAAAAGGTCAACATCGCAGCAAGACGCTACTATTTCAAAATTGACGAGTTTGCCTGTAAAGCAAATTGCCGAATACAAAGCTAAACTACCAAGTATTGTCAAACCCAAAGCGAAGACTGAGCAAGACAAGCAAGCGTTTTCTGACTTGCCATTTGGTCATTACTATACTCTACCCGATGAGTCTGTGAAAATTTGGACGAAAGGGGAGTTTGAAATCAAAGATAAATATCCTTATTTCACCAATCTTTCTGACTATGCGATTATCATCATAGAAATACGAGATGCTGCTGGAAAGAAGAATCAGTTGGTCGTCAAAAAGTACAATTACAATGGTTGGGTGACTAAAAATACCTTGAAGAGTGATATTAAAGTGAAAGAAGGAGAGACTGTTTTGACCTGGGTTGGAAATAAGCGAAGAAAGGCAACTACAGTGCAGCATTTAGATAATAAAAGCGTAGGATTTTTAGCAAATCAGAACAGTGGCGTACATGGCAAATGGAAGACTTGGATGATGGAAAATATTGGAGAAGTGGCACAGAAAATGAAAGAGATTGACAATGAGAGTATCTGGAAAATAGTTGAAAAATCTGATAAAAAAGGAGAGTGGCACGAGGTGGTTGGAATGTGTTTACAAAATAGTTTCTTTCGCTGGATAGAACCTGCAAGTCGTGTAGATTTTGAAAAAATGGTTGCAGAGAAGAATGCCTTCTTATCTAGTATTTCACACAAAGAAATAGAAAACAAAAGGGTAGATGCTTTCTACGGAAAATGGGAAGAGGAAAACAGGATTATCGAAATCTGGACGAGAGGAGATTTTGATGTGCAAAGTGGTTTTCCCTATTTTGTAAATCTTTCTTCTAAAAATCTGATCATAATAAGGAGAAGAGCAAAAGAAAAAGCAAAAAAATGCTGTGAAGAACTATTTATTCAGCGATTGCCATTTTATGGTCAATTAGGAAAAAAAGATGGAATTCCAATAAACGTAGGAGAAAACATCTACACCTACAAAGGAGAGAACTGGAGAAAGGCAAGATACACGCTTACCTCTTCTCATTATGGAGGCTTCAAATTTAGTGATAAGAAGAAAACTTACAGAGAAGCCCTTAGAGAATGGAAAGAAATGGGCATTGCAGATTTGGTACAGAAAATGCAAACAGATACTAATTTTTTACAGCCTATAACAGAAGGCACTTGGCACTGGGAACAAATGACGAATACCGAGGCTGGTGTGCCTGGATTAGGGCATATTCTTTACACTCCTGAGGATAAATGGCAGAAGATAGTACAAGCATACGAAATAAAACAAACGCTAGGTAAACAGAAAAACAAAGAGCAAGCAAATTTAGTGCAGCTACCAAGCAGCTATGTTCCTATTCCAAGTGGGCGTTTAATTAAAAAAGAGCAAGGCGAAATAAAAGAGGTAAGCATTCAAGGTTTCTATATGTCAGAAACGGAAATTACCAACAAACAATACCGAGAATTCTTAACAGCAATGGAACGCCGAGGGAAACAGGAGTTGTTAAAACGAGTAAGAGTCTACAATGAAAATTGGGGTAGAAGTTATAGTTATGGTGAGCCTATAAATGCTCTGATAAATACCTACCATTTACACCCAGCTTATAATAAATATCCAGTCATCAATGTTACTCACGAAGGCGCACAAGCCTATTGCCAATGGCTAACGGAACTTTATAATGAAGTTAATAAGAGTAGTGGCTGGCAAGTAGAATTTCGTTTACCCAACAAAGAAGAATGGATGTATGCCGCAAAAGGAGGGCATGAACTCGCCTACTATCCTTGGGGTGGCTACAATGTCCGGAACGCGAAGGGTTGCTACTTAGGAAACTTCAAGCAAATTGACGAGAGTAAACTGATTTTTGACTCCGAAACCAACACTTTCACTATGTCCGATACCTCCGCAACTTTTACGGGAGAATATATCAGTGCGTCTGGCATTGCTACTGTCGATTCTTTCTTTCCTAACGACTATGGACTTTACCATATGAGCGGCAACGCCGCCGAAATGCTCCAAGCAAAAGGCAGCACCAAAGGCGGCAGTTGGAATAGTACAGGTTACCACGTTCGTATAGATGCCGAAGATGAATATGCAGGTTGGGAAGAGCCCAATCCGTATATTGGTTTTCGTCCGATAGTGGTGGTGCGGAAGAAGTGAGGGTTTTAGGGTTGTATGGTTTTAGGGCTATTGTGTATAGCCATCAACCATAAAGCCAGATAGCCATCAAACCCTTAGAATCCAACCCCTTTCAATCCCAATCCCATCTTTTCTTCCAAGCCAAAGATCAAGTTCATGTTCTGCACGGCTTGTCCCGACGCACCTTTCAGCAAGTTATCAATCAAGCTGACCACCACGACTTTATCTTCTATTTTTTCTACGAAAAGGATGCATTTATTGGTATTGACGACTTGTTTGAGATTTGGATTCATACTGCTTAAATGTGTAAAAACAGCACCTTGGTAAAAGCTCTGATAACAGTCGCATAGCTGCGCTTCGCTTTCATCGGTTTGCGTGTAGGCACTCACCAAAATACCGCGCGTAAAGTTGCCGCGCATAGGAATGAAATTAAGGGTATTTTGGTAATTATCTTGTAGCTGATTGACGCTTTGGCGCACTTCACCCATATGCTGGTGACGAAGGGTTTTGTATAGGGAAACATTGTTGTTGCGCCAACTGAAATGTCCCGTAGCAGTTGGTCGTTGTCCCGCGCCCGTTGAGCCAGTGATTCCATTGAGGTGCACTTCTCCTTTTAGCAAATTAGCGTTCGCAAGCGGCAATAAAGCCAACTGCATCGCCGTCGCAAAGCAACCTGGATTGGCAATTTTATGAGCTTGCTGAATACTGGATTTATTCAATTCTGGCAAACCATACACAAATGCTCCAGCGTCTTTTTTTAATCGAAAATCTCTGCTTAGATCAATGATTTTGATGGAATCAGGTAGGGGAGTGCTTTCCAGAAGTTCCTTAGATTTTCCATGTCCCATACAAAGAAAAAGTACATCAATATCATCTTCTATATCGCTGGAAAACAGCAGGTTAGTTTCTCCAATTAAATCTCCGTGTACTTTGTGAATGGGATTGCCTGCGTTGCTATTGCTATGGATGAATTGAATAGCAGCTTCGGGATGATGCAACAGTATTCTAATTAATTCGCCTGCGGTATATCCCGCTCCTCCAACGATTCCGATTTTTATCATAATTTCAGTGAATGACTTAGTGATTTACCACATATTTCATGTAATATTTTTATATGAGACACATAGCAGCAGAGCTATTATTTAGTGCATATAATATATCTCACTTTTATAGAAAATCTAAGGAAACAAGAACTCCAATCTTTGCTTTTTTCAACTCGTGGCGGCATCGAACCGCCATGAGTTGATCAAGGTTTCTAAAGGATAAAAAATGGCAAGAGCCATTTTTTATCCTTTAGAAACCTTGATGGATTTGGATGGACTCGACGTCCATCTAAATCCAAAACACATCGCTTTTAGCAAATACTTGTAGATTTTCTTATTCAGGAAAATCTAGCTCAACTCATATGACTACTATGATAAACAATTGCAATAAATGAATGAACTCAACAAAAGTAAATAACCTCCGTTTAGAATGTCATTTCCAGCAAATTAAGTTCCATCGTTTTTTGATAAAAGTCCGATTTGAAAGAAAAACTATCTCTATTTTTGTGATAATCCTTTACCACATAGTAACAGCAGTATATTCACAGAGATCACAATAGCTTTTGCTTGAACACTTGGTTATAAAATAATTGAAGATGAACTTAACTTGTCTATGATTTCCCCCAAATACTATATTTTCTATGTGAAGCCAATTATGTGCACTATGTGGTAAATAGTCACTTTTTGTGGGAACAACACCACGACTCCAATCAAATATCGTTATACAAATTACAAATTGATGAAAGCCCAACTTCTACTGCAACTCGCTATATTTTGTATTACTTTTCCACTTTTAGCACAACAAAAGAGCAATCAAGAGACGCACTCTTATTCAATCCAAAGAACGACCGAAGCCATCAAAGTGGATGGAAAATTAGAAGAATTGGCTTGGCAAAAATTAGAAGTGGCAGACGGATTTTGGTACAGCTTTCCAATAGATGATAAGGCAGTGGAAAATGAATTCCGAACTGAGGTGAAAATCACTTACGATGATCGTTTTATTTACATTGGTGCGGTCTGTCATGGCGAAGGACCATTTGTTATTCCTTCCTTGAAGCGCGAAAACAGCCAATTTTGGGATGGCGATGCTTTTTCAGTCGTTTTCGATCCAGTGAATGAAAAAACGAATGGTTTTGCTTTTGCGACGAATCCATCGGGCGTACAATTTGAGACGCTGATTTCTGGAAATACTGGCACACGTTCCAATCCTTCTAGCACAGGTTTCAACAGTGCTTGGGACAACAAATGGATTGTTAACTCCACGATACATGCGGATCGTTGGGTGACAGAAATTGCAATTCCATTCAAGACTTTGAAGTATGGCGACAAAACACAATGGGGCATCAATTTTGTGCGTGGCGTCTCCAAAACCAATTCGTGGCATACTTGGGCACCTGTACCTGTCCAGTTTGTTGGCGTGGACTTGGGCTATACGGGATTGTTACAGTGGGCAGAGCAACCACCAAAGGCAAAAAGCAATATTTCAGTGATTCCTTATGTACTGGGGGCGGGTGTGAAAGACATCAAAAATGATTTACCTGCTGAATACAAATTTGAGGCAGGTGGCGATGCTAAAATTGCTATTAATTCCAATTTAAATTTAGACTTAACCATTAATCCAGATTTTTCACAAGTAGATGTAGATGAGCAAGTTACGAATTTGACTACCGTGAATATTCGCTTTCCCGAACGGCGTTTATTTTTCTTAGAAAACAGTGATGTTTTCGCTGATTTTGGAATTCCGCCGATGCGTCCATTTTTCAGTCGGAGAATTGGTTTAGATGATGATGGAAATGCCATTCCGATCTTGTATGGAGCGCGTTTGAGTGGCAATATGACCAAAGATTTGCGGATTGGTTTGATGAACTTACAGACTGCACAAGGCGATGATCGTTTGGGGCAAAATTATACGGCACTTGCTTTCAACCAACGCTTATTTGGACGAACAATTTTCAAAGGCTACTTCCATAATCGGCAAGCCTTCCAAGAAGGTGAATTTTCTTCGATAGATTACAATCGCTCGCTTGGTGGCGAGTTGGATTATCGTTCGTTGAGCGGACAATTTCGTGCCAACTTGGGCTATGGAATGACGATGAACGAAGGTTTAAAAGGCGAAAATCAATTGCTGCAAGGTGTTCTGTCATACAACAATCGAAATATCTATTTCTATACGAATGTCGTTCGCGTCGGAGATAACTATTTACCAGACATCGGATTTATCACCCAGCTTTTCCATTACGATGCGGAAACGGATACGCAGCATCGCTTAGGCTACACACATTCTTACACCAATTTCGTTTACAGTATTTTCCCTGAAAACGAAAAAATCAACAAGCACGATTTTAGCGTTTTTCTCGTCACTGACCAGACCGTGACGAGTAGAGAAATGTTCAATACCGTCGTGAGAGGACGCTATCAGTTGAGTTTTGCTAATACCGCTTCCGTACAACTAACGGGGCAGCGGAATTTTAGGAAATTGCTCTATCCTTTTGGATTTACGAGTGGAAATCCTTTACCTGCGGATAAGTACAACTGGGAATTCATAGGCGCGAATTATCAATCCGATCTTCGCAAACGCCTGTTTTATGAGCTAGGCTTCGAGTGGGGAACCTTCTACAACGGTACTCGAAGGCAGTTTTCTTTTGCTTTAAATTATCGCGAACAACCTTGGGGCAACTTCGGTCTTCGATTTGAGCGCAACAACCTAGAATTTCCCGAAGAATTTGGCTCAACTGCACTGACTCTGATTGGTCCAAGAATTGAAATCAATATGTCACGCGATCTGTTTTGGACAACTTTCCTACAATACAACACCCAACGCGATAATTTCAACATCAATAGTCGCTTGCAATGGCAATTCCAGCCACTTTCTAATCTATTTATTGTTTACACCGACAATTATGCGATCGATGTATTTGGCCCGAAGAATCGGGCTTTGGTAGTGAAGTTGAATTACTGGTTGAATATTTGAGGGCAGGGAGTCCACATTTTATCAGCCAAGATGCAAAACGTTAACGGTTGTTAATAGAAAAACGGATATATCAATATGCTTGTTAATTCATGACTTATTGAAAGTTACAGAATATTCATATTGCCTAAAAAAGAACTAATGTCAATTTATAAGTTTACAGAAGTCATCACGGCTACTCTCATAGTCGCTATATTTCTATCTTGCAAAGCGGAAGATTCATACAGTTCCATAGCAATTCCCGTAGAGATTAAAAATGGGCACATTGTCTCTGAATATCAATTCAGTGATCGTCTTTCGGGAACTATTGCTTTAGAAAGTGGATTCCCTAAAATTGTCATTGATGCAAGATTTGCTAGTGAGCTTTTGGAGAAAAATAAGCAGTTAAAGAAAGAAGATAGTGATGCTTCAATTTTTACGTGGGGAGACGAAGAACCTTTGAGTGTTGATTATATCCTAGCAGGTGGTTTTGAAATTTTTGGAAAAACAATAGATACTGATATCTTAGTAGTTGATTTAGAAGACCATTATTCGTGGAAAAACTACGATGTCATCTTTCCAATAAAGTATTTCGATTCGCAAGTAGGCTTCAACTTGAAAGATAACCTCATGACTGTTGGAAATGATTTAATCAAAGATGAAAATGACTACCAAATACTGGATGTTTTCCAGGATGAAAACGTAAATGGACTAGCAATAGAATCAACTTTTTATGTTTCGGATTCAACTGGCTACACAGAGTCTATAAGTGGAAATTTCTTGTTTGACCTTGGTGGTGCGAATGCGCTGTATTTAAATTTGAATCAATCAAATGTAAAAGAATTTGTCCAAAATTTTCAAAGTATAGTTCTTGATCCCTCAAAATACGCTAGCAATTCATCCATAGATATGAAAGTTCTAGCTCCTGATAAAATTAGAATTGAGGGCTTCGAGGTACAAAATGATTACATAGTTGCAATAGCAATAAAGAAATACGGAAATGCAGATAAGTATACCGGAATGATCGGAATAGATTTTTTAAAACGATATGAGTTTATTTTTGACTTTCATCGAGGTAGGGTTTATATGAAATGATTCGTTTTGCGTACTATTGTTCTGTGTATGATATTAAATCCCGAAAAAAAGCAAAGTATTAGCGAGTTTTCCCGAATCGTTCAGTCGGTATCAACTCAAATCTAACAGGCATAATAAATTTAACGTCTATAACTTTAATTCGCGCGCCCACAGGAGGAATCCAATATGGCGTTTTTGAAGCCATCAAGTTTATAACTCTAAGGGCTTCTTGTCCACATTTTCCTCCAATATCTTTAACCAATTTTACTTCTGTAACTTCACCATCTCTTTTTACGCGAAACGATACTAAACAAAGTCCCTCTATTCCATTCTCCTTTGCTTCTTTAGGATATTCTATTTCCTCCTGAATAAATGCTTGTATTCTATTCTCTGAACACATCATCGTTGCAGCTCTGGATTTTTCAGATTGGCAGCCAGGAAACCTAGGGATTTTTCCCTCTACTACACGAAATATTAATTCTTCTTTTGGAGGTGGTGGAACGGCTCTTTGAATGGTATCTATTTTAGTTGATTTAACTTCACCACTGTCGGTCTGTTGCGCAATAGCAGATTGAAAACCTAGTAAAATGAGAAAAAATAAAAGATTAAGATTTTTCATAGAAGCAGCTTTTAAAAGATGAAAGATATATGTGAAACCTATCATTAAGGCACATTCCAAATTGCACTTTTAGTCAAAAAGGACGCTTTAGGCTATCCACCATTTTCATTACCTTCGATACTCAAAAGATCAAACTTCACAGGCAAAGGAAATCTTACTTTAACAGGACGATTCGCAGATTTAGGAGATGTCCACTTTATCTCTTTTTTATTCATCAACTCGACTACTCGAACGGCTTCTTCACCGCATCCTCCGCCAATATCTCTGACTAATTCAACATCTTCCACAGAACCATCTTCCTCAATGGTAAGCTGTACCACACACGTACCTTCTATCTTTTTTTCTCTCGCTTCTTTTGGATATTGCAGGTTTTTGTAGATAAATTTGGTGAATTCCTGCTCTGAACATTTCCTAATTTCTTCTTTAGTACCTTTTCCCTCGCAACCTGGGAAACGCGGCATTTCTTCTACTACTCTAAAAATTCCTTCTTCTTGTAGTGATGGTGGTGGACGACCTGGTGGTGGTGGAACAACTCTTTGAATAGTATCTATTTTTGATTCACTTCCATTATTATCATTGTGTTGAGCATCACAAGATTGAAAACCTAAAAAAATGAGGAGAAATAAAGGAATAAGATTTTTCATAAAAGCAGTTTTGAGAAGATAGATGCCGAAACTGCTTTGCCTTGGTGTAAGAAGAAGTCTAACACAGCAAATTGTACAAATATTGAGCGATACTCACTAAGAGCGACTTGTTTTGGAATTGGACGGACTCGATGCCGCCATGAATTGACAAGAACAAAGATCAGAGCTTTTGCTAATCCGAGTCTTCCACAAAAGTGTAATTTACCAGATACACAAAATTTTCTCCTCTTACATTTTCCTTATCTTGCAAACTCTAATAAATTACTGAAATCACTAAGCTGAAATTAAAATATGAAACAACTATTCTCGCTTTTACTAGCAATTACTCCAATTTATTTATTTGCTCAAGCAAGTCTCCCTCAACCACTTGCCACGTCTGCCAATGAACGTATCGCTTCCTTCGAGCAGCGACAGCAACTGGAAGCCAATTCTTTAGTTGCAGGTGTTCCATTCCGAAACGTTGGACCAACAGTTTTTTCTGGTCGAGTTGCTGACTTGGAGGTTTCGCCCAAAGATCCGACGCATTTCTATGTGGCTTATGCTTCGGGAGGCCTGTGGAAGACGACGAACAATGGAATGAAATTCGAGCCACTGTTCGATAATGAAGTGGTGATGACCATTGGAGATATTGCAGTGGATTGGCAGCGCAATACCATTTGGGTAGGAACGGGCGAAGTCAATTCGAGTCGCTCTTCTTACGCAGGCGTCGGAATGTTCAAAAGTGAAGATGGTGGCAAAACTTGGCAGCACAAAGGACTGGGCGAAAGCCATCATATTGGGCGCGTCATTTTGCATCCAAATGATCCAAATACACTTTGGGTCGCAGT
The DNA here is from genome assembly GCA_039176995.1 of Bacteroidota bacterium. Classification (GTDB taxonomy): domain Bacteria; phylum Bacteroidota; class Bacteroidia; order Chitinophagales; family Saprospiraceae; genus JAAUTG01. The sequence goes on along the minus strand of JBCDFY010000025.1, from coordinate 3,029 downwards.
TTTGGGGCATTTGTATTCACCCAACGAAGAACGTGGCGTTTACAAAACAACCGACGGCGGCGAAAATTGGAAACGCGTCTTGTACAGCAATGAAAATGCAGGTGCGATTGACTTGATTTTGGATGAAAAAAATCCAGATGTCCTCTATGCCGCCACTTGGGAACGCACGCGCCGCTCTTGGAATTTCGTGGAATCTGGTGAAGGTTCTGGCATTTATAAAAGTACCGATGGAGGTGAAAATTGGACGCAAATCAATACCGCAAAAAGTGGTTTTCCGACAGGAGAAGGCGTAGGAAGAATTGGTTTGGCAAGAACTGTAGAAAGCGGCAATGAAATTTTATACGCTATTTTGGATAACTACGATCGTCGTCCAGAGGAAGAAGAAGAGGACGAGCAAACAGAATTAGAAAAAGATGATTTGCGCGAAATGAGTAAAGCAGATTTCTTGAAATTGGAGAAGGAGGACATTGAAAAGTTCTTGAAGAATAATCGCTTTCCTGAAAAATATGATACTGATAAAGTATTGAACATGATGCAGTTAGATCAGATTACCCCCTTGTCATTAGTCGAGTATTTAGAAGATGCCAATTCTTTATTATTCGATACTCCTGTGATAGGAGCAGAAGTTTATCGCTCGGATAATGGTGGCAAAACTTGGACAAAAACGCACGAAAAATACTTGGATGCTGTTTATAATTCTTACGGCTATTATTTTGGACAAATTCGTATTGCACCAGATGATGCAGAGAAGATTTACATCATGGGCGTTCCTGTTTTGCGTTCCGATGATGGCGGCGAAAAATGGATATCTATCAATCAAGAAAACGTTCATTCCGATCATCACGCCCTTTGGATTAATCCGAACCGAAGCGGTCATTTGATCTTAGGGAACGATGGTGGAGTTAATATCTCTTACGACGATGGCGAGACTTGGAATAAATGCAACACCCCACCAGTTGGACAATTTTACGCCGTGGCAGTAGATGAAGCAAAAAACTATAATATCTATGGTGGTTTGCAAGACAATGGCGTTTGGATGGGAGCGAATACTTACAAAGCGAGTAATGCTTGGCAGGGCAGCGGTCAATATCCTTATAAGCGCATCATGGGTGGCGATGGAATGCAAGTAGCGGTGGATACGCGCGACAATGCGACAGTTTACACAGGTTTTCAATTTGGGAATTATTTCCGCTTGAATACTAAAACAGGCGCAAGAAAGTACATCACGCCTAAGCATGAATTGGGAGAACGCCCACTGCGCTGGAATTGGCAAACACCCGTCAAAATTTCGCAGCACAATCAGGATATTGTCTATATGGCATCCAACAAATTACATCGTTCATTCAATCAAGGCGAAACTTTCCAAGAGATTTCTGATGATTTGACGACAGGTGGAAGAAAAGGAGATGTAGCATTTTCTACTTTATCTACTATTCACGAATCACCACTAAAATTTGGATTGATTTATACGGGTTCGGATGATGGATTGATTCATGTTACTGAAGATGGCGGCAATTCTTGGGAACGCATCACCGATGGTTTGCCGAAAGATAGGTGGGTCACTCGTGTTTATGCTTCTCAATACGAAGAAGGGCGCGTTTATGCGAGTTTGAATGGCTATCGTTGGGATGATTTCAATGCTTACGTTTATCGCTCAGAAGACTATGGCAAAACTTGGAAAGCCATTGGCAAAGACTTGCCGCTTGAGCCTATCAATACCGTAGAAGAAGACCCGAGCAATCCAAATTTGCTCTACGTTGGCACCGATCATGGTTTGTACATTTCCTTAGATCGAGGCGATTCTTTTATGTTGATGAATAAGGATTTGCCAGCCGTGGCAGTGCATGATGTAGTCGTGCAAAATCAAGCGAAGGAATTGGTAGTAGGTACGCATGGTCGCTCTATTTATGTTGCCAGCGTCAAAGAATTACAGCAACTTCAAGAAGAGATTTTAGAGAAAGAATTGCACACCTTCGCTCTAGCAGAACGTCGCCACAGCAGCCGTTGGGGTAACTCTTTTGCATGGTGGTATGAAAGCGATGAACCAGAAATGCAAATTCCATTTTATACGAAAGCAGCGGGCGAAATAGAGTTCAGTATTGTTTCGGCTAAGAAGCCCGACACTGTCTTGAAAAAATGGACAGGTAAAGCAATGAAAGGATTAAACTACGAAACCTATCATTTTGATTTACAGCAAGATAAAGCAGAAATAGTCAAAAAGTGGTTGGCAGAAAATGAGAAGGAAGATGTTGAATTGAAGGAAGCAGATAATGGGAAGTATTATCTTCCGAAGGGAGAGTATTTGGTCAAAATCCAGAAAGGGGAAGTAATAGAAGAGCAGCCGTTGAAGTTGAAGTAAATTTAAGGCTGAATGGTTTTAGGGTTAGATGGTTTCTAGGTTCAGTTGCTATCTAATCCTAAATACTTGAAAAGTAAAAAAACTTTGCGCCTTCGCGTCTTTGCGTGAGCTTCCTTTAGCGTGACAAACACCAAACGCCCAAGCTGACGAGCAACTTGAGCGTTTAATTCAGTTGAGCAATCTCAACTTCATATTGCAGAAAGAAGAAACGAACTATTTCAATCTCATTTCATCCGAAACGGTCAATCTCTTGCGGCCTTTTGCACGACGACGTGCCAATAACTTACGACCTTCCTTACTGCTCATTCTTTCGCGGAAACCGTGCTTGTTTTTACGCTTTCTTCTCGATGGTTGATAAGTACGTTTCATGTCTTTAATTTAATCTTAATTCAAAAGTGGCGCAAATGTAAGGCCATTTTTACAAAGCGACAAGAGAAAAATCTATAAAATGATGGTTTGCTTTTAAAAACCTATCCGTTTGAAAAAGTAGTTATCAATGCTTTTCTTTTTGCTTGATCAAAAAGAAACAAAAAATCAAGACGATATGTATTTCTTAACGCTCCAAAAGCGCCAAAAAGACTAAACAAAATAAACTCGCCCTTGCGATTAGTTTTCAAACTTGTATTCACTGATTACCCAAACTTTTAATATCAGACTAAAATTAGTTTTG
>JBCDFY010000024.1:0-43317 GCA_039176995.1 Bacteroidota bacterium | reverse complement strand
AGAAAAGCATGAAAAATCTACAATTTTTCATGCTTTTCTTTCTTAAAATCTCCTAAGCAGAAAGTCTTTTTCCCGATAGCTATCGGGATGAGAAAAAACTTTCTGCGAATTTTGGAAACGAAATTCTATATTTTTAGTTTACATATATCCCTAAATTCGTTTCTAGTAACTGCTTACCTTTTTGTGTCTCAACAATACACTCCGTTGCTGCTCAAACAAATCTTGCTGTATAAAAATAGTATCCAAAGGATAAGGAAAGAAGCGTAAGTCTTTTAGGTAGCGTTCTTGCGTTAGAATGATTGTTCCAGGTTGTTTGTTGAATTGCTGTTGCAAAGTTAAAGGTACTTTTGCTTTTGGAATGGTGCGCTCCAAATTGAAAAGATAAGCGGGATTGAAATTCTTATAAATCATCAATTCTTCCTGATTTTCAAGCAAATACATAGATTGCGCTACTGGATTTTGCTGAAATACTTTAGGCAAGCCAATTGAAAAAAGCAAAATTGCACTTACTATGTTTCCTATCAAAATGCTTCGTAAACTCCAATCCACTTGCTTCCAAAAATGGAATACTAAACTACTAATTCCTCCTAAAGCCAACGGAACAAATAGCCACGCTAACCATTCAAAACCATTCAGCAATTCGTAGCTTTTTACGCCAAAAAATAAGCCGACTGGCATAGCTATTCCAATCAATGTCCACAGCAAGAGAGGCAGCCAAGAAAAATGTGTTTTCTGACTAAAATAATAACCCAATAAAACCGCTAAAAACGGATAGGCAGGAACGGTATAGTTGGGCAGTTTAGTTGTAGAAATCGTGAAAAATCCAATGATGACCAATACTGCAAGGCAAGTGAGTAATAAGAAGCGAGCGTCTTGACTTTTTGAAGCCGTTTTGATTTTTGGAAAAACAACTCGCCGAATCGTAGCAGGTAAAAACAACACAAAAGGCAACATTCCGACCAAAACATAAATCCAAGTCATCCAAAATCCGCCGCCGTGATTTTCCATCGCGTCCGTGAAGCGATTCAAATTATGCGTAAAGAAAAAGCCCTCTAACCATGCACCACCAGTTGCTCTTCCAACGGCGATGTACCAAGGCAAAACGAGCACTAAAAACCAAGTTGCACCCAATGGAATCCTCAATTTTTTCAATCCTTTTTCATTCAACTGCTTCGTAAAAATAAGGTAAAGCAAAAGTACTAAACCAATCAAACTTAATGCTACTGGACCTTTCGCCAAGACACCCAAAGCGGTTGCGGTATAGCCAAAAAATAATTGCTTCCTTGATGAATCTTCTAAGCCTTCTCGAAAAGTAAAAATGGCAATTGTGATGCAAGCAATCAAGTACGGATCAGGAACAGCAAGGTGAAATTGGAAGAGAAAATGGAGCGAAGAAAGGAGCGTCAGTATTGTCCAAATTGCTGTTTTTTGGCCTAGATTTTTTCTGGTGTAACAGAAAGTCGCTCCCAAAGTCAAGACGCCCATCAAAGCCGAAAAAAAACGCGCCGCGAAGGCAGAAACTCCGAAAATGGAGTGAGCAAGCATCATAAAAAAATAGTGGAGCGGCGGTTTATCAGTGCGAAGTTCTCCATTGAAAGTTGGAATAATCAAGTTGCTTTTCTCCCACATTTCTCTAGCACATTCCGCATTTTTTGCTTCATCTAAAATGTAGAGTGGCAGTTGTCCGATGCCCAAAAAAAAGAGCAAGAAGGTAAGAAATACCAGTAGCCAAAGCGTTTTATTCTTCATTTATTTATGCTGAAATAGGAGCGCAAAAGTAGTAAAAGAGTTGTAGCTATGTTTGAAAACGGCTTCCTTTGTCTGTATTATCAATTACCCAAATATCAGATAATATTTGCCTAGCGCGACCTGTTTTGGATTTGAATGGACGTCGAGTCCATCCAAATCCATCGAGGTTTAAAAAGGATAAAAAATGGCTATCTGCCATTTTTTATCCTTTTTAAACCTCGATCAAGTCAACTGGGTTCGATGCCCAGTTGACTTGAAAAAGAGCAATGATCAGAGCAAATTTGGCTTAATATTTTTCTGTAAAAGAGCATTTTCCTAAGAACATTTCCCTCCCTTTCACTCACTCAACTAGAACTTTGAACACTCAAACGAACGATATTACTCAACCGCTGACAAAAAAACAATAAAATGATTCGTCGTTCGCAAAAACTGTTCTACCTTGTGAAACGAAAGCTATTGTAACACGCGTAGAAATTTAAATGACAGGTCTATCCGACATAAAAAAAGAACTAAGTAGGATACAGCAATTGGAGCGAGAGTTGAACCTTAAGCAAGTGCAAGTTAACCGCTTGTTGAGTATTACGCAGGCGATTAACAACAATACTTCTGCGAAGGAACTCTACCAAATGTATCAGTCTTTTTTGAGCTACGAAATGGGCATCAAAAAGATGGCTTTGTACATCCAAACGGATAATGGTTGGACGTGTGCTACCAAAATTGGTATTTCGGATAAGGCATTGGACAATGATATTGAACCCATTTTACCAAAATACAAGTCATTAGATCGCCTCAACGATAGTCAGCATCCATTCATTAAGCAATTCGATGTTGTCATTCCTGTTTCCCACAAAGATTTATCCATTGCCTACGTTTTTCTTGGTGGCTTTAAGGAAGACGATGATATGTACGACAAAGTGCAATTCATTACCGCGATGACGAATGTGATTGCAGTGGCGATTGAGAACAAACGCTTGTTCAAACAGCAAATTCGACAGGAACGCTTGAAGCGTGAAATGGAATTAGCGAGTGCGATGCAACTGAGCATGGTGCCAAAAAGTTTGCCTTCCAAAGATTGTTACCAATTGGCGAGCATTTACAAGCCGCATTTAAGCGTTGGTGGTGATTATTTCGACTTCATGGAATTTGGAGATGGAAAAATCATCTTCTGTGTAGGCGATATTTCAGGTAAAGGTTTGGCAGCGGCTTTGCTAATGGCAAATTTCCAAGCCATTTTCCACACTTTGGTCAACAATCGAGCAGACCTGATTCAGTTTGTCAGAGATGTTAATATTGCTTTGTTCCGAATCACGGGTGGCGATCGTTTCATTACTTTTTTTGTGGCGGAATATAATATGCACACCAAGAAATTGACCTACGTGAATGCTGGACATAATCCACCTGTTTTAGTACAAGGAGGAAAAGCATTGCAACTGACAAAAGGAACAACGATTTTAGGTTGTTTTGATGAATTACCATTCTTAGAAACGGGAGAAGTAACCATCGAAAAGGAAGCAACTGTTCTGGTCTATACAGATGGCTTGACGGATATCCAAGATGAAGAAGGCAATTATCTAGGCATGGATTTCTTAGAAGAATTTGTGCCGAAACACGCGCATCTCACTCCAGAAGAATTCAATAAAGTCTTGGTCAATATGACTGAAGCCTTTGTCGGCGATGAGCAAGACTATCCCGATGATTTTACAGTGCTTACCTGTAAATTATTTACGCCAGAGCAGATTTGTGCTTAGTTTTTACCACATATTTCATAAAGTTCTTTTCACATAAGTCACATAGATAGGTAGAGTTCGCTCCAATTCCTGTGCAAAATCATTACAGATCGTAATAAAGAATGCTCGAAAGCCTAAAATTTATAATGACTTATGTGCGCTATGTGAATTCCGCTATTGTGGCTACTGTGGTAAATCAATCAAACAAACTAGGCGGTTGCTCAAATCGTTGATGTAAATCTGCGCCATTATTTTTCACACTATTAACTTTTGGATTAGAAGGATAGAGCTGCAAAGTGCCGTCTGGTGCGGGTTGCAAAAGCATCAACACCACATCCAAATCTTCTTCTGTCAACCAATTTTTCTGCGTTTCTTTAGTCGTCAAAATCACGGGCATTCGGTTGTGTATGTCTTCCATCTCCTTGTTGGGCGTCGTTGTGATGATGGAGAAAGTAGTTTGCACTTGCTTGTCTTGTTTCCAAACTTCCCAAATGCCTGCAAAGACCAATAATTCTTCATTGGGCAACAAAATTCGGAAGGGTTGCTTTTTGCCATTGATGCGTTTCCATTCATAAAAACTATCCGCAAATACTAAGCAGCGTCGCTTGCGAATGGGAATGCGAAAAGAAGGCTTCGCTGCAATACCTTCTGCCCTTGCATTGATGAGGCGACCTGTATTTTTTCCATCTTTTGACCAAAAAGGAACGAGCCCCCAATTGAACGATTCCACAACATCAGGAGCTTTGTCAGTGATGACGTAGGCTTTCTGTGTTGGAGCGACATTATAGTTATCAGGCAAGGCTTGTTTGATGGTAACTTTACCAAATTGAGCTTCTATTCTTTTAGCAGAAGTGACCAAGGAATAGCGTCCACACATTGTTTTTCGTTTTGAATCAAAATACGGTTTTCTATGAAGAAACGCAAATATAAAATTGAGCTAACCCAACAAAAAATGCACAAGAGCATTGAATTATGCTTTTGCGCATTTTCTTTTTTCTATGAATACAAATCTTCTTAGAATCGGTAAACCGCATTTACTTCTGCATCCTGATTTGGAAATTCTTCTTTCGCTACATTATAAACTTTTCCACCCTGCAAAAAAACGTTTCGTGCTGCAAATTCCAGCAAATCATAGCTGTCATTCTGACGTTCTTCATGAACTTCTACCTTGTGATTTTCACTATCGTAAGTTCCGATCACAGTAGCATCCTTATCCATAAAAATGCTTTCTACTTTCCCTTCCACCGTTGCAGGAATTACATCTGTTAAGAAAGTAGAAGCTTTATTTTCTGCTAGATGATCGCCAAAAGTGGATTGATATTCTTTACGACTTTCGTTTTTCAACTCTGTCATCATTTGCCATGCTCTCTCATGCAAACCAACAGCGTCCCAGCCTTCTGGATTACCTGAAATGTGTGTATCTAAAAGGTTGCTGTATTCGCTAATTTCTTTGTAAAAAGCAGCATTTCGATCTACGGTTGCCAAAATCATCGGTGCGTCTTCGTCGTGCAGCATTTCCATTAAACCTTTATCTACTTGTCGAAAATAATCTTTCAAGTAAGCATCATCTTTGTCTTTACCGCCACCTTGTCCATGAAAAATAGCATCTCCTCCGCTATTGTGCATTTGAAGCGTCCCATTTGGATCATCTAACATCAATGCTGCTTCCATATTTTCGGGTACTAAATCTTCAATTTTTACAGGTGTAATGCTATGACGATTTCCTTCAAAGAAACGTACTTCGTTCTGGCTTAATGCTAACAAAAAGAAACGATTATTTTCAGAAAACATAGGCATTAGAGGACGAATGTAGAACTGAGTATAAGTTTCTACGCGATGCTCAAAATGAATCGGTAAAGTATAGTGAGAAAAATGGTCTTTGCTAATGAATGCCGCTAAACCATCCGATTGCCGCGTCCAAAAATCATCATCATCCAATAACTCATAACCTTTTGTTAGAAATTTATGAGCGTCGTCCTTCTCAAAGCCTCGCCTTTGTAGTTGCTCTAATGCTTTTGACAAAGCATTTTTAAATCGCAAGTGGTCTTCCTGAATTTGACCGACCCTGAAAGTTGGAATGAAAATGGAAACACAATGATCAGAGGTCATCTCCATCAATTGATTCATTTCTTTTTTATCTATCATAACTTTTTATCTTTTTGATTAGGAAAATAAGGCGATCCACCTACATTTCGAGGCAAATCGCTTCGTGAACTTTATGAAAATAGAGGATACCCATTTTAATTTTCTACGCTAGAATGCGCGTACCCATTATTTTTTTGCTCAGTTTGGAATATTTTCATTTCTTCTAAACTCTCGCCACCTTTGATTCCAAAATCCAAAGTGCGAATTGGGAATGGAATGCTAATATCATTAGCATCATAAGCCTTTTTGATCGCCATGATAACATCACTTTTAGTTCCTAGTACACTCGGTTGTGATACATCGCGTCGCCAATATCGAAGCATGAAATTGATGGAACTATCGCCGAATGCAGTATAGTAAAAATCTATGTTTTCAGGTTCTTCATTGAGTAATTCACTCACAGTATTTATCGTAAGCGCCTTTACTTTCTCCAAATCGTCGCCATAAGAAACTCCGCATTCTAAAACGACCCTTCTCTTGCCAGAAGCAGTGAAGTTTTTAAGTGGGTCTTGAAGTACCTCTTTATTGGGAATGGTGACCAATTCACCTGTTGGTAATTCTAGTAATGTAGAGCGCAAATCAATTTTCTTAATCTTACCGAAATAGCCATTTGTCTCTACCAAATCATCGATATTGAATAGTGAACGAACTGACATCATTACGCCTGAGAAGAGATTGACTAAAGGTTCTTGCAATGCCAAACCGACTGCTAAACCGATAACCCCTGCACCTGCTAGTAAAGATGTCAACGCCTTATCTAAATTCAAAATGCTAAGCACTAAAAACAGGGAAATCAGTACGAACACTGCAGTGATAACACTAGAGATTACACTACTGACCGTTTTGTTATGGGTAAACTTAAAAGCAAGTTTTTGAGTATATTTGCTGACGAAACGCGCTATAAATATAGATACGCCCATTACGAAGGCAGCAATCAATAGATTAGGAAGCATCATGACGATTTTTTCAACCCAACCGTCTAACTTATTCCACATCTTGCTCCATGCTTCTGAAAATTGTTCCATTTATATTCGAATTTAGTTTTCAATAATGTGAAGACGACGATTCGACTGTGTGAAAACAAGAATACTCTTGCTCTATCAAAAGCTGAAATGTCATCTTTATAGCTTATAAATGAAACGATTGCGGAGAGAGGCGTGTTCGGTTTGCTTGAAAGGAGTGAAGAAAGGAACTGCTTCCGCATTTGGCTATCGGTAAAACATTCAAAAGAGAAATCAAACTGACCGATAACTAAATGCAAACAGTTAGAAGAAAGACATTAGTTCTTAATATCTTCCAACATTTTTGGATTATCTACATCGTACATACCATTGTCTAAATGGTTCAAAAAATCATCTTTTTGAATGCGCATTTTTCGATTGGCACTCATCAAATGAACGGTTACAGTTTTTGAAGTAGATTTCAATACTTTGATTCTGATACTTCTATTTGTCATGATTGAAATAAATTAACGTCGTTGCATTGTTCCAAAGAACAAGCAAGCGCACAGATTAAAAAATATACTGCAAGGAGTAAGATTGAACTTACTGTGCAATGCTGTAGGTGAGTGATTAAAATGTAGCAAAGACAAGATTCACTTGTCTACGGAAAGCAAATTTTTCAGCTAAATGTACCTATATATTTAACATAATAAGTCAGTTAATTGTTTGTTAGGATGCTCAATGAAAATTCCATCAGTGATATTTAAGATTGGGTTTGCAGATTGAAAACTGCTGCGTAACTTGCCGCAAAACACGAAAGAAATGCCTTCCATACTCATTAAAAATACCCAAATCATCAATCGAGGAAAAATTACTGCTGGTGATATTTTTATCCAAAATGGACGAATCGAAAAAATCGCCCCCACCATAGATCGCCCTGCAGAAATAGAGTTGGATGGCAGTGGACAATACGCAATGCCAGGCGTGATAGACGATCAAGTACATTTCAGAGAACCTGGTCTGATGCACAAAGCCAATATCTACACGGAAGCGAAAGCAGCCGTGGCTGGCGGAACGACCTCTTTCATGGAAATGCCCAATACCAAACCGCCCGCTCTGACACAAGAGTTGCTTGAAGATAAGTATCAAATCGGCGCAAATTCTGCGCTCGCGAACTACTCTTTTTTCATGGGCGCATCCAATGAAAACATTGAACAAGTTCTTAGAACTGATCCTGAAACGGTTTGTGGCATCAAGGTTTTTATGGGATCCAGCACAGGCAATATGCTAGTGGATGATCGAGAAGTTTTGGAAGGGATTTTTAAAGGTGCACCGATTTTGGTAGCGACACATTGTGAAGATGAAGCAACCATTCGTGCCAATGTAGCTAAAGCCGTAGAGCAATATGGAGAGGATATTCCAATTGGTGAACATCCTGTGATTAGGAATGTGGAAGGTTGCTATAAATCTTCTAGCTTAGCGATTGAATTGGCGAAAAAACACAATACGCGCCTGCATATATTGCACATTTCTACGGCAGAAGAATTGGCTCTTTTTCGTAATGATATTCCGCTGGGAGAAAAGCGAATCACTTCCGAGGTTTGTGTGCATCACTTGTACTTTGATGCAAGTCGCTACAAAGATTTGGGCACTCAAATCAAGTGTAATCCAGCCGTGAAAGAATCGCGACACAAAGAAGCTCTATTTCCTGCGCTTTTGGACAATCGTTTGGACATTATCGCAACCGATCATGCGCCACACCTTTGGGATGAAAAGCAAAACAAATATTTGAAAGCACCTTCTGGCGTTCCACTTGTTCAGCATGCCTTCAATGTGATGCTAGAATTTTATCATCAAGGGAAAATAAGTCTAGAGCGCATTGTTGAGAAAATGTGTCATGCACCTGCAGTTTGTTTCCAAATGAAAGATCGAGGCTATTTGGAAGAAGGGCAATGGGCAGATGTAGTTTTGTTCGATCCGAACCAAGAGTGGGAAGTCAATAAATCGAATATTTTTTATCGTTGCGCTTGGTCTCCTTTTGAGGGACATCGTTTTAAAGGGAAAGTCAATTCTACCATTGTGAGTGGACATTTGGCTTGGCATGAAGAACAATTCAATGAGAATAAATGGGGAGAGCGTTTGCTTTTTGATCGAAATTGATTGGATTTATGAACCACTAAAAGAGTGAGGAAAGTAAGTTTTTAGTACATTTATTATTTCACCGTTCCTTACTTCTATTAGTGCCTGAGAGGTTCAAAAATAAAATACGCTCATCAAACGAAATCTGATGAGCGTATGCCGATAGCTATCGGCAGAGTAGAAACATTCCGCGACGATCTAATCTATATTTACACAAAAGCATTCAAGCCCGTCACGTCCATTCCTGTAATCAACAAATGAATGTCGTGCGTTCCTTCATAAGTCAGAACGGTTTCCAAATTCATCATGTGGCGCATGACAGGATACTCATTCGTGATACCCATGCCGCCATGAATTTGACGTGCTTCTCTAGCAATATCCAGCGCCATCGCGACATTGTTACGCTTTGCCATTGAAATTTGAGCAGGCGTTGCTTTACCTTTGTTAGCTAAAGTTCCCAAACGCCAAGCCAATAATTGCGCCTTCGTGATTTCTGTAATCATTTCCGCTAATTTCTTTTGCGTCAATTGGAATTGACCAATTGGTTTTCCAAACTGAATGCGCTCTTGAGAATAGCGTAAAGCAGAATCGTAGCAATCCATTGCTGCGCCAATCGCACCCCATGCGATGCCATAGCGCGCCTTAGATAAACAAGAAAGTGGTCCGCGCAAACTCGCAATTTCTGGAAATACATTTTCTTTCGGTACACGCACGTCTTCAAAGACCAATTCGCCTGTGATGGAAGCGCGCAACGACCATTTGCCTTTGATTTCTGGTGCAGAAAAACCTTTCATGCCTTTTTCTACAATCACGCCACGAATTTTTCCTGCTTCATCTTTCGCCCAAACCACTGCAATGTCTGCTACTGGTGAATTGGTAATCCACATTTTCGCGCCATTCAAAATATACGCATCGCCATCGTCTTTGATGTTGGTGACCATGCCACTTGGATTAGAACCATGATCGGGCTCAGTTAAACCAAAGGAACCAATGAATTCTCCTGAACCTAACTTTGGCAAGTACTTTCTCTTTTGTGCTTCCGAACCAAATTTAAAGATTGGATACATCACCAAAGAACCTTGTACAGAAGCCATTGAGCGAATGCCCGAATCGCCTCGCTCCAACTCTTGCATGATGACACCGTAAGCAATTTCATCCATGCCGCCGCCGCCATATTCGGCAGGTAAGCTCGGTCCAAACGCTCCGATTTCTGCTAAGCCTTTAAACAAATGATGTGGACAAGCTGCACGATTGCTATAATCTTCAATGATTGGACTCACTTCTGATTTCACCCAATCGCGAACGGCATCACGTGCGAGCAAATGATCGTCGTCTAGCAATTCATCTACATTATAATAATCATGTCCTTGAAAGCGATCTGCTTTGGCGTTTTTTTTGAGTTCAACTACTCCATTTTCCATGTAAGCCATATGCGGTAAGTTTTATTTGTCAAAAGTTTATGCGTTTTAAACTCGCGTAAAAGCGCAAAGACGCAAAGATTTGTTTATTTATTGTATGATTTTTGCTTTAAACTATTGATGTTCAGCAATTTGCCATTTTCTTAAAAATCAATATTTTGTAATTATACTGCAAAATTAGTTGATAAAAGCGAAATGTTCATCAACTAAACTCAACCTAAGAGCAGTTTTGTGTATTTTTATTGTTAAAAAGTAATTTATGGCAAAGAAGAGTAAGAAAAGAATCGGCGTAGTTTATTCCACCGATCCTGATTACGATTACAATTTTGATGATGGAGAAGAAGTGGAAGACCTTGAACCTGCGCAGCAGAAACTGCGCGTTTTAATTGATCGAAAGAAGCGAAGAGGAAAGGAAGTAACCTTAGTGACTGGATTTGAAGGAACAGATGATACGTTGAAAGATCTAGGAAAATATTTGAAAACAAAATGTGGTGTGGGAGGCAGCGTGAAAGATGGAGAGATTTTGATTCAAGGGAATCTCAGAGATAAAGTAGTAGAGTTATTAGTGAAAGAAGGATATACAAAAACGAAGAAGTCAGGAGGATGAAACAAACGGTAGATGGATTATGGTGGACGGCAAAATGATACCTCTTTTTGACGGTTTCGTTTCCTACGAAGCAGTCAATTGTAAGCAAATTTGATTTCGTCGAATAAATCAGCACAAAATCAACCGCTGCTTTTTTTCGTTTGTTAATCAAATAGTTGTGAATCCTTGCACTGAGCCGTCTCGAACCTCGGGTGTAGTAATCTAATAAATCTAAAGAGTTATGAAAGAGCAATTAAGGCAATTTAGAAAGAATTTTTCGGAGCATGGTTTTTGGAGTAGCCTCGGTCGCTTTGCGAAAGGCATTGGATTGAAGACCACTTATATGGTGTTGCTCCTTTTCTATGCCTACAAACGCAAAGATACGCCCGCTTGGGCAAGGCGTATTGTTATTGGTACATTGGGCTATTTCGTCACCATTTTTGATGCAGTTCCGGACATCACACCTTTCGTGGGTATGACCGATGATATTGGAATTTTGAGTTTTGGTTTAGTGACCATTGCCGCTTATGTGAATCAAGAAGTGAGAGATAATGCGAGAGCGCAGTTGGGGAAATGGTTCGGGGATTTTGAGGAGAAGGAATTGATGGAGGTGGATAAGAAGCTATAAAATCAATGAGAAACTTCATTTTCATATCCTTATTGATTGTTGCCATTCCGATTGTAGAATCTTGTTGTCATATTGAAGAATTTTGCTTCGAAGTCACGACTATTTTGACAAGCAACTATGATGTAGAAAATGATCAAGTTTTAAGTAAAGATAGCATTAATTCAAAAAGCTATGCTATTCAAATTAATAGCATAGCTGAAGAGGTTTTATGCCTATTGAATTTTAATTTCGGAGCTTCCCTTAATGCTATCGGCTGCGACCCAGATTATTATACTCTATCTGATAAATTGGAAAATATATCTATCATCAGCGATGCCGATTTATCGGAGGAGTTTCCTAAAGGTTCAGAATTGAATACTTTATTTTATCCTCTAGAAATAAGGGAAGCCACTGACGAAAAGGAAGTATGCAGAAATGGAAAATGTAGGATAGATTGGAGAATAAACGCTGATTTTGATGAATTAGAAGAATTTTTCAATAACTCTATTGCCTACGATAATTACTACAGTTCCGTTGGTGGAATAATAAATGATAGGCGTAAATTATTCAAATTAGAATTTCCCCATGCTATAAAAGGTAATAGACATCAATTTACACTTGATTTTTTGTTTAGTAGTGGTAAGAAAATTCGAGCAAAAACGAAAACGATTATCTTCAAATAACACCCTAACAAATGAAAAAAATAAAAATCTTCCTCGCTTCTTCCGCAGCACTAAAAGCAGAACGCGAACAATTTGAAATACAAATCTATCGCAAATGCAAGCAGTGGTTTGATAGAGGCATTTTCTTGCATTTAGATATTTGGGAAGACCTATCGGCGCGAATGTCTGGAACGCGTTCGCAGGATGAATACAATCACATCATCAAGCAAGTGGATTTGTTTGTGTTACTAGCCCACACCAGAGTTGGCATCTATACGAGCGAAGAATTTGAGCAAGCCTTTGGTCAATTTCAATCTACGCAAAAACCTTTCATTTATACTTACTTCAAGCAGAGTGATATTCCCACAGATCGCGCACATCGCCAACAACTACAAAGTCTTTGGGCGTTTCAAGATAAACTAGAAGAACTCGGGCATTTTTATAGTAACTACCAAGATTTCAATGATTTGTGGAATCAATTTAACAAAGAATTAGATCGCTTGGAAACGGATAATTTCGTAGAGACGAAAGCGGTAGCTCAAAAGACTGGAACAAATAAGATCGTAAATATCCAAAATTCCAAAAATGTAGTGAATACCAGTCAAATTGGAAATGTAGGCGGTGATTTTATCATTGGAGATCGATAGAACATGAGTAACATAGCAAAAATAGAACAATCATTTCTCGTAGAATTGTTCAAATATGGACCAATTCTTCTTGAGCAACCTTTGTCTATTAAAGAATTTACTAATTTATACACGCAGTTTCCTGAATTATTAATGGAGCGTGAAAAAAATGGAAAAGTAAGCATCATGTCGCCAGTAAAAAGAGGTTCAGGAAGAAGAGAGTCAGTGATTAGTGGATATATATTTATGTGGCTAAATGAATATGAGCAAGGAGAAATGTTTAGTCCATCTACAGGAATAGAATTACCAACAGGTGCTATAAAAAGTCCTGATGGAGTATGGGTTTCTGATGAAAGGCTTGAAGCAGTTTCTCAAGATGAAGAAAATGATTATCTAAAAGCAGTTCCAGACTTCATCGCAGAAGTTCGTTCCGTAAGCGACCGCATTCCTAAACTTAAAAAGAAAATGGAAAAAACTTGGATGGCAAATGGCGTTCGTTTGGGTTGGTTGATTGATCCTTACGGTGAAAAAGTATGGATTTATCGCGAAAATCAGGAGACGGAATTGATAGAAGGTTTTGATGGCAAAGTTTTGAATGGAGAAGAGGTGATGCCAGGTTTTGAATTGCCGCTAGACAAAATGAAAGTAAAGAAATAGCAATCCAACTCCTACTTTTCCTTATTTTGTTGGCATAAAACGATGCTTATGTCAATGCGTAAATTTCCACTCTTAATTTCTTTCGTATTCCTGAATCTTGCTGTTTTCTCTCAACAGAAAAATGTGTTGCAAGAACTCATCAGTCAAAATGTGGCATTAAAGAAAGTCTTCGATCAGCCCAAAAAATACCAAGCACAAGTCATTTACACGCAAATTGATCGCGACGAAAACAATGTTCCTTCTTTCATTTCCTACCAAGTTGGCGTGGACGAAAATCGCTATTATTATCCTGCAAGTACCGTAAAAATGCCAGCCGCTTTTTTGGCATTGGAAAAGATTAATGAGTTGAACGTCATTGATTTAACTAAAGAAACGCCAATGCTCACGGGTGCAGGGCGCGCACCGCAAACGGCGGCACTGAATGACAAAAGTGCCAAGAACAACTTGCCAAGCGTAGCGCACTATGCCAAGAAAATATTTCTAGTCAGCGACAATGATGCGTTCAATCGTTTATATGAATTTTTGGGGCAGCAATATTTCAATAAAAAACTGCAAGAAAAAGGATTCGATAATGCGCGAGTTTGGCATCGCTTGTCTGTCTCAGGCTTTGATGTAGAAGGCAATCGCTATACGAATCCAGTAAGTTTTCAACACAATAATGAATTACTCTATTATCAAGGACAGCAATACAGCTTTGATGCTAAAAAATGGGATTTGAAAGATATTATTAGAGGCAAGGCACGTATGACTAATGAAGGCGAAATTATCAACGAGCCGTTCGACTTTCGCCACAAAAATTACATTTCTGTTCAGGATTTACACGACTTGCTCAAGGCGGTGCTTTTTCCTGAAAGTGTAACTGAAAAACAACGCTTCAATTTGACAGAAGAAGATTACCAATTTCTCTACCGCGTGATGTCCACTTTTCCAAAAGAAAGCGACTATCCAAAGTATGAAAACAAGGAAGATAATTACGTAAAATTCTTCATTTATGGTGATACGAAAGATACCATTCCCGATCATATTCGTATCTTTAACAAAGTAGGCTGGGCATATGGCTTCTTAACAGATGTTTCTTATATCGTTGATTTTAAACGAAATATAGAGTTTATGGTAACCGCAAGTATTCACGTCAATGCAAATGAAACATATAATGATGGAGAATATGAATACGAAACCATCGGTTTACCGTATTTTGGCAATTTAGGGCGAATGCTGTATGAATATGAGCAGAAACGAGTACGTAAATACGCACCTGATTTGAGTAAATTTGATGTAGAACATTATTAGTGATTGTTGATTTGTTTATTTGTTGAACTGTTTATTTGAGCCATCATATTCAAATAAATAAATCGCCAAACTGCCAAAGAAAAGATGTTAATAGCAATAGGAACAAGAGTTCGGTTACGAAATACAGGAGATGTAGGTGTAGTACGCGAAGTACTGGGCGATGATCTATTCACGATTTACTTGACGGAGTTGGACATGGAAATTCCTGCTTTTAGCAATAATTTGGAACGCCTTGATTCCAAAAAAGGTAAAGGCGCACAATTCGTGAAAGGCAAACAACCAAAAGCTAA
This sequence comes from Bacteroidota bacterium, assembly GCA_039176995.1. Classification (GTDB taxonomy): domain Bacteria; phylum Bacteroidota; class Bacteroidia; order Chitinophagales; family Saprospiraceae; genus JAAUTG01. The sequence continues at coordinate 28,480 of JBCDFY010000024.1, read as the reverse complement.
ACCTGCTCCACCACCCATTCAAACGCAATATCAAATTCTAACAAAAAAAGGCTTGCTGCTGGCGTTCCATCCGCTTTACAGTGCTGACGATAGCATTGATGCTTTTGATATTTATTTAATTAACGATACCGTCGCGGATGCGATTTATAATTTTGAACTTCGATTAGGCAATCGTGCATTGTTGAGGCAAAGCCAAAAGATTAACAATGCTAGCTTTTGTGCGCTTGGACAACTTACTTACGCGCAACTCAACGACAGTCCTAATATTCATTTGAGTTGCTGGAAAGTGACTACTAATGGTACGGGTGTAGAGCTCAAAAAGCACTTCAAAATAAAACCAAAAAATTTCTTCACGCGCCTTTCTACTGCGCCTTTACTCAATCGTTCAGTACATTTATTTACACTGTTTGAGCAATTGGACGAAGTGGTAAATCTTCCGAAAAAAGCTCAAGAAGATTTACTGCGCTACACCCAACAAAATACAGAGCAGAGAAAAAAACGCTCCAATAATCACTTTTATCGCTTGCATGATGTGACGGAATTCGCTGAGTTTTCAGGAGAGATTGACTTGCACATCCACGAATTAGTAGACGACCCAAGTGCCATTGAAAAACGCGACATCATCAAAGTTCAACTTCGACACTTTGATGATTTTCTAGCGAAAGCCATTCGATTAGGAAGAGACCGCTGTTTTGTCATTCATGGTATTGGAAAAGGAAAATTGAGAAATGAAATTGCACAACGTTTGCAGCATCATCCAGAGGTTGCAGATTTTAAGAACGAGTATCACCCTAATTATGGCTGGGGAGCAACGGAAATCATCTTTAAATAGTTGGTAACTAAATCTCTTCGTGCTCCGCGAACTCTGCGTGAACTACTTCCTAAAAAGGATAATTCAACGCCAGATTATAATTCACGTCTTCAAAAGTAAATTGCGAAACCCAGGCTTCATTGGGTTCATAAGGCGTATGCAAAGGATAGCCCATATCCAAGCGCAGCAAGAAATATTGCAAATCTAAGCGCACACCAAAACCAGTACCAAGTGCCAATTGGCGGTAGAAGGCTTCGTTGATAACTAAACCATTTTCGTCCAAAAGCTCCGTGAATCTAAACTGTCCATTTGCTCGATTTTCATCAAATTCAGTTAGCCAAACATTGCCCGCTTCTGCAAAAAGCGCGCCTTCAATAGTGTAGCTAAAAATTTTGAGTAAATCGAAGCGATATTCTGCATTGAATTCTAGCTTTAAATTGCCTGTTTGGTAGAATGGAGTGTCATCATCTAATGCAGTATCTTCTGAACCGCAGACTCTCCAAAATATATCAGGACTACAATGTCCTCCAGGACCGACTTCTCTAGCCCGAAAAGCACGAATACTATTTGGTCCACCAACAAAAAATTGCTTCACATAAGGCAACTCGTTCGTCAAACCAAAAGGCTTACCAATACCAAAGTTGAAGCGCAAGGCAAGGGATTGAATTGGATTAAATGTCTTGGTGAAACGACCATCCAGTTCCAGTAAAGCGTAACGTGAAAAATCAATTGAGCCAATCGTAAAAGTAGTTTCTTCCAAGGCAAAACGATTATAAATACCATTGGCAGTTTGTACTTCGACGCCCGAAAGTTCTAGTCTTGCGCTAAAGGAATATTGCTGTCCTTTTCGGAGATTTCGATAGTTGTAGAGATAGTTGACTTCTCGTAAAAGCGCGCCAGTAAAAAATTGCTGCCCAAAACTATTTCGCAAAAAAGGATTATTGTCTAAGAGCAATCCGAAATCGCTGTTTTTGCTAATAGAAGGATTGAAGTAATTGACGCCAAAGTGGTTGAGTTGCAGTTGATGTCGTCCGCCAAGTTGAGCACTGTAGCCAAAAGCAAAATCGAAAAGTTCGTAGTTGTAAAAGTTTTGGCGCGTGAGGAAATTGTAGCCCAAAACAACTTGTGTATTGGCGTTTTGGTCTAAAAAGTGAAACAAACTACCTTCTTTCTTCTTTCGACCAATCCATTTCCAAATACTAAAATAGTCAATAAAACGAGGAAAGTTCAATTGGCTTTGGACATTGAAATCTATGGTATTTAGAGCTGGAGGAGCATTGGCACTAGGAGGGGAAAATTCCATTCCAAAAGAGACGCTATTAGTAGAAAGTTCTGCGCCTTTAAATGCATTTCTTAACTTAAAAGAAAGGCTCGCCGTTGCACCAACTAAATTGATGCGATTTCGGGTGATATTTTGATCGGAGTAGCTGAATTCCAGATTAGAACCAAAGCCTAGTCGCTTGTTGCGCGTGAGATAAATTTTATAATTAATAACGGTATCTCGCAGCGAATCAATTTCTGAACGAATGGAAACAAACTGGAAAACCCCAAGTGTATTTAAGCTATTATTGGTCTGATTTTCACGACGTAAGCTATACTTTTCGCCGCTACGCAACCGAATTTCTCTAGCTAAATACTTTGGTTTGATGGCATTTTTCCAATTGGGTTGAAAAAAGCGAACTCCATTGACGGTGGTATCTGTCACGTAATTAAACCTGCTTTCTGGTATATAAATTGGTGGCGTTCCGTTTACCACAATAATAGAATCCAAAGGGTCATAATCAGGAAAAACCTGAATTTCTCCTACTCGATAGGACTTGTGCATACTGGTGTCTGATTGGGGCAAAATTTCTAGCGTCAGATTGATTTGGTTGCTAATAGAATCAGCTTGTAAAGGCGCAATGAAACCTCGATTGAAAGTTGCATAGCCATTATTTTTGAGGTAATTGACAATGCGTGTCACTTCATTATTATAAATGTCCAAAGAAACGGGTTCTCCTTTTTTGAGTAGGCTCTGTCGCTTAGTTTTATTTAGCACTTTTGCTATTGCCGTATCTTGACTGATAATCTTGACGGTATCAATCAAATACAACTCATTTGGATCAATTTGATAAGTGATCTCTACCTTGCTGCTATCTTTGTTGAATTGCGTATTATAAGCAACTGCAGCGGAATAATAACCCTTGCTAATCAAGTAATTACGCATAGATTTGGCAGATTCTACAGTAGCGTATTTGCTAAAAATGGTGGGCGGCTCGGCTAATCGTTTTTGTATCCATCTTCCAAAAAAACGACTGGTATCTTTAGCATTGAAATAGAGCCATTCGCGTGGAAAAAATAGAAAACTTCCATTTTCTTGCTGGCGCGTAAGTGTAGATAAATCGTACTTTAAACTTGAAGATAATTTTTCGCCTTTTTCTACTTCAATTTCGTTCTTTTCAACCAATGCTTCGCCATCCTGCAAATATTTGGTAGAATTGCAAGCCGTAATAATCAAGAGCAGAAAAATGTAGCACAAAAATTTCATTCAAAGTATAAATCCAATGGTAAACTCAACCATATAAGAGCAAGTTCATTATTTCATAGTCAGCACTAATCAAATGCCTTTATCTAAAAACACGGAAAAATACGTTCGTAGTTTATCGCAAAAGAAATTCCGACAACTCCATAACAGATTTATAGGAGAAGGGGACAAATTAGTCAAGGAAATCTTATCAAATGAAAGCATAAAAATAGAAATATTATTCGCTTTGGAAGAATGGTATGCTGAAAATGAGCAATTGGTAAAAAGCAGACAATCAAAGGTAGAAATTGTTAGTTCAAAGGAATTAAGAAAAATCAGTCAACTCAAAACTCCCAATCAAGTTTTGGTCGTTGCAGAACAATTAGACGTGCAGCTGAATCCAAAAGATGTGCAATCCAGTTGGTCACTTTACTTAGATCGCATTCAAGATCCCGGAAATATGGGAACGCTTTTGCGAATCGCCGATTGGTTTGACATCCGAACCGTATTTTACGCTCCCAGCTCCGCTGAAACCTACAACCCCAAGGTCATTCAAGCCTCGATGGGCGCATTTTTGCGCGTCCAGCATATAGAAATGGAATTTGAAGACTTGCAGCAACAATTTCCTGATCTTCCAACTTATGCAACTGTAATGAATGGCACATCCGTTCACGATGCGAAAAATAATCAAAAAGGAATAATTACTTTAGGCAATGAAGGCAAAGGAATTGCCTCCGAGATTATAGCAAAAACCGATCATAAGATTACCATTCCTAGCTATGGGAAAAGCAAAATGGAATCTTTAAATGTAGCGGTTGCGGCAGGAATAATTTGTGCTGTTCTGAAAAAAAAATAATTGAGAATGAAAAAAGGAATCATTATTTTGGGTAGCTCCAACAGTCATGGTGATACAAGCAAAATGGCAACCTTCGTAAGTGTACAAACGGGCTTTCCAATTGTGGATTTGAAGACTAAGAATATACTCGAATTCGACTATGAGTTCAACAATCAGCATGATGATTTTCTTCCGCTCATTCAAGAGATCGTCAATAATTACGAACTCATCGTCTTTGCAACGCCTGTTTATTGGTACACCATGAGCGGCATTCTGAAAACTTTTTTTGATCGTATTTCAGATTGCTTAAAAATTGAAAAACCGACAGGGCGAAAACTACGAGGTATGGAAATGGCCGTCATTAGCTGTGCTTCTGATCGCATCTTGAAGGAAGGTTTTCATATGCCATTCAAAGAGACCGCAAAGTATTTAGGAATGAACTATATTTCGGATATGCATACTTGGGCAGAAGATGGAGAGATTTCAGAAGTAATAAAAGAACGCCTGCTCGAATTCGTGCAAGAAATTATCAGTTAGAGTATTCCAAAAATTGGCAAAAGATTAATGACACGTTAAATTTGCAGACTCCTATATCTTTTTGGCACTCAACGAGTTTAATTTATAGGCATAAACAATTATTGCAAAATTTCAATGACGGCGACTAGAAAGCGGAAATGGCTAAGGAGGACAGTGATGATCTTGGGGGGCTTTTTTGTAGTACTCTTCCTCATTTTGTTTGCGCTGCGTTGGGCGTTCTTCCAGAACATCACTGCCGATCAACTCACCAATTATTTAGGTCGAAAACTGCAAACCAAAGTCGAAGTAGATCATGTCAATTTTACCATTTTTGACAAATTCCTGCTGAACGGATTTTATGTTGAAAATGAAAAAGGCGATACCTTATTATATAGTGAAAAAGTAGAAATTGACTTCGAATCAAGTTTCTTTAGCTTATTCAGAAAAAACTTAAGCGTAGAAGCCTTGAGTTTGCATAATACGCAGCTCAACATCCGTCGAGATACTGGACAATATTTGGATGACATTCAAGTTTTGTTGAATCGTTTGAAAAATGAAAAGCAAGATACTGTAGCTGCACCGCCGATTGATTTTCGCCTGAATATTAAAGAGATGGAGCTGGATCAAGTCTTATATTCTCGTGTGGATAGCGTGAATGGAAACGCATTAGAGGCATTTGTGAAATACGGCCGAATGCGCGTCAAAGAAATTGATTTAGCAGAGCAAAATTTTGATATACTACTCGCCGACTTTAGAAATTCTGAACTTAAAATCACCAATTTCAAACCGCATCCACTCGGAGAAGTTGTACAAGCAATTGATCCAATAACGGAGGAAAAAGTACCCATTGATAGCTTGGATTTGTTGAGCATCAAAATAGATCAATTTCGCTTTCGCGATGGCGTTTTTAAGTTAGATAACTTCAGAAAAGGCATCAAAACTACACCTGACGATCAGTTGGACTACAACCATATGGAGTTGTATGATATAGATGCAGAAATCAATCGCTTTAGCTATGAAGACAAAGAATTCAAAGGACGTCTAAACCATTTGGATTTCAGTGAATTGAGTGGTTTTGAAGTCTATGATTTATCGGCGCACGAAGTAACCATCAATCCGCAAAAAGTACATTTGGCAGGTCTACAACTGCGAACGCCACATACTTTGGCAGGCGATACTTTGACATTTAGCTACGATAAATATGTTGACTTCTTCGATTTCAATAATAAGGTTGATATGCGCTTAGTTTTTCAAAATTCCAAAGTGCGCGTAAAGGATATTATGACCTTTGCTTCGGGTTTGAAAAAGAATGCTTTTTTTGATCAAAATAAAGATCGAGACCTGAAAATTTCGGGTGTTGTTTCTGGAACAGTGAATGAATTAAGTGGAGATGATTTAGTCTTGCAGTTAAATGGAAAAACGCGTTTGGTTGGGAGTTTGCGCACCAACGATCTGACTCAACCTGGTTTACAACGCATTTTTTTTCGACTTAATCGCTTGCAAAGTGATATGCTGACTTTGCGAGAAATCATTCCTAATTTCTCTCTACCTCCAAACTTTGATCGCTTAGGAAATATCGAATATAGCGGTGGTATCAATCTAATTTTCAGCGACTTTATCATTTTTGGTGATTTGAAAACGAATCTTGGACAAGCGAGTTTGGATATGGCTTTTCAAGATATTAGTAATGGTTTTGGTTATGCGAATTACGAAGGAAATCTAGGCTTGACAGATTTTGACTTACGCAGTTGGACAGGAAATCCAGATTTGGGAAAAATTACCATGCAAGCCAAAGTTGCAGAAGGAAAAGGGCTGACAAGCGAGACTGCAGATGCGGTGCTAAGTGCAGAAGTAACCAATTTTACCTACAAAGACTATCTCTACGACAAAGCTAGTTTTTCAGGACGTTTGAATCCGCGTCTGTTTGAAGGAAACCTCACTTTGAAAGATGAAAATCTAGCATTTAGCTTTGCTGGAACGCTAGATTACACTCAAAGAATTCCCAATTTCGATTTTGATCTTGCGCTACAATATTTGCGTGCTAAACCGCTCAATCTGATGGAAAAAGATTGGACAGTTTCGGGTTTTATAAATATTGATATGGACGTGATCGATAATGACTTGACACAATCTGAGGGAAGCACTATTCTTAGAAATTTGACCATTCGAGACCCAGAGTATAATCAACGTTTTGATTCCATTATTATGACTTCTCGTTTCGATACTGCGGGCAGACACATTGCGGTCACATCGGAAGCTTTGGATTTAAAATTAGATGGGCATTACGAATTGATTCAGCTTTGGAATTCAGTTGCCAATTATGCACATCGAAATTTTCCGCTTTACGCTCAAAAACTCAATTTTCCAAAAACAGAAGGACAAGTAGATACCAATCAAGTCAAATATAAATTGCGCATCCATGATTCGGGTGATTTCACCAAATTACTTCTACCTGCACTGGACACCATCGAAAAGTTGGAATTGCAAGGAAGTTATTGGAGTAATGAAGAGACGTTTACGAGCAATTTGCAATTACCAAAATTGCGTTATGATAGCGTCTTGCTTTCCAATATTAGTTTCACAACTGACTTTGATCAGGAACGAGGAAAGATAGACTTGAAAGTGGAGGAAACGACGCTCAAAAGCGGAACAGCTTTTGAGGAATCTGCGTTATCTGCTGAAATTCAGAAAGATACGATTGATTACTTCGTCTATTACAATCCAAAAGTAAGCGGCGTAGAATACGAACTTGACTTTAGCGGCAGCATTGCACCTTACGATAGCACACAGTTTCAATTGGTTTTAGACGAAGCAGATGTTAATCTATTTGAGGTGCAGTGGAATATTAGTGATGCGAACTACATTCGGTTTGGTAATGGGAAAATTGAAGCGAATCAGTTTAAATTGAACGATGAAAATCAGCGAAAAATTCAGTTGAGTTCGTTCGGTAAACAAGGCATTAATTTGGATTTGGAAGGGTTCAGTTTTGGCATTATTGATAGTCTTTGGGACTATGAACCACTCAATTTTAGTGGCAATTTTGACCTCAATTTGAGTGTTGGAAATATTTTTGCGTTAAGCTACATAGATGCAGAAATCAATTCTGATAGTTTGATGATAAATGGCGATCATTGGGGAAATCTGCAATATAAAATGAATGCCGTCAACACCAAAAGTACCTTTTCCAATGTCTTAAATCTCACCAAGGAGAACAGCCGCCTCACTTTTAATGCTCAGTACAATCCACCTTCCTACGATGATGGTTTTTTCCTGCAAAAAGCGAGTATCAAAAAACAGATTCCCAACTATTTCGATGCCAAAGTAGAAGTTACCAAATTTCCACTTAACTTCTTGCGCTACTTTGTTCCAGATGTTTCGGATATGGTTGGAACGATCAATGGAGAAATGACTTTAAACGGAAATCCAAGTAAACCCGATGTTGATGGTAAACTGAAAGTGCGAAATGGCGGCGTGACCGTAGATTTCCTAAATACACGCTATTTTGTTAACAATCAAACGGCGACAATTAATAATCGCTTGATAGATGGTACAGGCGCAGTCATTACCGATGAGCTAGGAAACGAAGCCAGCATTCGAGGAGGTATCACGCACGATCATTTGAAGGATTTAGGCTTGAAATTAGAGTTGACTAGCGACCAATTTCTGGCATTGAATACAACCCAAGAACAAAATGAAGTTTTCTATGGAAAAGCGATTGGTGGCGGCAATGTGACTTTTGAGGGTAGCTTCGCGCGTACCAATATTTTCGTGAATGCGACTTCTGACAAAGGCACAAAAATTACAATTCCGGTCACTTCTGATCGCGATGCACCAGAAATCAGTTTCATTAAATTTAGAGATAAAGAAGCGAATAAAGACAGTACAGAAGTTCGCAATCCAGAGGAAGTAGATGGTGTAGATTTAGATTTGTATTTGACGCTGACGGATGTTGCAGAGGTAGAATTGGTCTTCGATGAACGTGCTGGTGATATTTTGAGAGGACAAGGCAATGGCAACCTCCAAATTTACTTAGATCGCACAGGTGATATGGCGATGTATGGGAATTATAATATTGAGCAAGGAGAGTATTTATTTACCCTACTTAACTTAGTGAATAAACCTTTTGTAGTACGTAAAGGTGGAACAATTGCTTGGCGCGGCGATCCTTTCAATGCGCAAATTGACCTAAAAGCAGAATACAAGGATTTGAATACTTCTTTGACCAACTTGATTCCAGAATATTTGGTTTATGCTTCGCCTGATGTGAAAAGAAGAGCAGCGCAGCCGACGGACGTAGATTTGCTGATGAGTTTGAAAGGAGAATTGTATCAGCCTTCTATTGGTTTTGAGTTGTCTTTTCCACAAGTGCAAGGGGAATTGAGAAACTATGCAGATAACAAACTACGCACTCTAGAACAAGATGAAAACGAATTGAACAAGCAAGTATTTGGTCTGATTGTTTTGGGGCAATTTTTACCTTCAGATTTTGCATTGAGTGGACAAAGTGGTGGTGATTTTGGCATCAATACCGTAAGTGAATTTATTGCTAATCAGTTGTCGATTCTAGTAACTGATATTGTTGGAGAAGTAGTAGATGATGTCAAATTTATTTCAGATGTAGATGTAGACTTGGATTATAACCGTTACGGCAATCAAGTAGATTTTACGGATGATAATTTTTACCTCAACGGACAAGAATACTACATCCGACAAAAAACTAGCCTTTTTGATGATAAAGTTACGGTCACCGTTGGACAAAATGTGACGAGTACGGCTACGCAAAACAGCACACAAACTTTCTTTGGTAATGACGTAATCGTAGATGTCGTTTTGAATAAAGAGCGTACGCTAAAATTGAAGGTTTATTACATTCGACAGCCAGGCATCATTGGTGGTGTTGACCAACAATCAGGTGTGGGTTTGAGCTACGAAAAAGAGTTTGATTCCTTCAAGGATATGTTCAAGTCTATTTTCAAGAAAGATAGCACGAAGCAAAACTGAGTAAAAAATCGTGACTTTGAAAAAAGGAAATATGATTCTAGCGAATCCAATATATGATGTGGTAGAAGAGGTAGAAAGTACAATTGAGCAGTATATTAGGGAAAAACAAGAACTAGCTGATAGAAATATAAGGTTGTCAGGCAAGAATAGCGAATTGTCAAGCAAGAACAATGAATTAGAAGATGAAATCTCTGAAAAAGATAAGATGATTGAAGAGCTAAAGCGCCAACTGAAAGCCAGTAAAAATAAAGACTAGAAATATTGCTATTTCAGTTCCAACAACACAGGACAATGATCCGAATGCTTCACATCTGTCAATTGATAAGCATCCACAATTTGATCTTTCAAAGGTTTACTAACGGACTGATAATCTATTCTCCAGCCTTTATTATTGTTCCGCGCATTTGCGCGATAACTCCACCAACTGTACTGCACCTGTTCAGGGCGAGCATGGCGAAAAGTATCAATGAAACCGCTCTCAAACCATTGAGTCATCCACTCGCGTTCTTCGGGTAGAAAACCAGAGCTTTTTTTATTGCGAACAGGGTCGTGAATATCGATTTCTGTATGCGCAATATTGTAATCACCTACTACAATTAAATTGGGGGTTTCCTTCTTAAAGTCTTGAATCCAAGCATGAAAATCTCTCAAAAAATCCATCTTCACCGCTTGTCGAACATCTCCAGAAGAACCTGATGGAAAATAGCAATTCAAAAGCGTAAAATTCTCAAAATCAGTGCGTAAAATACGCCCTTCATTATCATATCGTTCAAAGCCAATTCCAGCTTGAACCAACTTCGGAGGTGTCTTATAAAAAGTAGCAACACCACTATATCCTTTCTTCTGCGCAGAATGCCAGACAGACTGATATCCCAAATCTTCAATCGTACTCAAATCTACCTGATCTCGTGTCGCCTTCGTTTCTTGCAAACAAACAATGTCAAAATCATTTTCTGCCAACCATTCTGCGAAACCTTTCTTCAAAGCTGCCCTGATACCATTAACATTGTAGGAGATAATCTTCATTCTAATTCTAGTTTTATAATTTGCTGCAATGATAATGCTTCCGCTGCAATTTTGTTGCAATCAAACTTTCACTTGTTTCGACAATGAGCCAATCACAAAAATTCCTGCATAATTGCACGCTAAATCTAATAGCTCAAAGTTACGTGTCGCGACAAATAGTTGACTAAATTCCTCAATAGTCATTAATGTAAAAACAGCAGTGCTCCCTAAAAGAACTACCCAACTTCCGAGCGATACTTTCCGATTTTTCAATACTAGATTCATGAAGAAGGCGAATCCACCGATCAGTAGAAAATGCATGATTTTATCGCCGTAAGGAATTTTTCCTAATAAAGCAGAAGACCAACCTAAAGTGGCAGCGGTAAAAGTGAATAATATAAAGGCGAAGAAGGCAAAGGCAAGTAAACGTATTTTAGTCATGTCAAGTGGATTTTATTTAAAAATTTACTTTGTGATACAAAGTAAAAATGATTTTACTACTTCGCCTAATATTTTCGAGAAACTATGCTTATCTTTCATTTATCGGTAAAATCCAAGCGTGTATCTTAAAAAATTGTGAAAACTGCTCGAAAAGAAGTATTTTAGTATTTCGATTAGTAGAACCAAATTTATTCACAAAAAATAGATTAGAAATGATAGGACTACCTTTAATTATTGCAGGTTTCATTGCACTATATATTATTCTTTCTGGAATTTTTACAGTTAAGCAACAATCAGCTACCGTCATTGAACGATTTGGTAGATTTCAAAGCGTCAAACAATCGGGTTTGCATTTTAAAATCCCGATCATTGATCGAGTTTCAGGGCGTTTGAGCTTAAAAATCCAGCAATTGGATGTACGTGTAGAAACCAAAACAAAAGATAATGTATTCGTTCGGATGAATGTATCCGTGCAGTATCGAGTTTTAGCGGACTCCATTTATGATGCATTTTATAAGCTGGACAATCCAACAGAACAAATTACATCTTATGTATTCGATGTAGTGCGCGCAGAAGTACCAAAACTGAAACTAGATGACGTTTTCGAGCGCAAAGATGACATTGCGATTGCAATTCGCAGAGAATTGGAAGAAGCGATGACTGATTATGGTTATGGCATAGTGAAGGCATTGGTGACAGATATTGATCCAAACGAGGAAGTAAAAATTGCAATGAACCAGATTAATGCGGCTGAGCGTAAGAAACTAGCCGCAGAATACGAAGCAGAAGCTGATCGCATTCGCATCGTAGCAAAAGCAAGAGCAGAAGCGGAAAGTAAGCGTTTGCAAGGACAAGGTATCGCCGATCAGCGTAGAGAGATCGCAAAAGGTTTAGAAGAGTCCGTAGAAGTCTTGAACAAAGTAGGTATCAATTCGCAAGAAGCATCTGCTTTGATCGTCGTAACGCAGCACTATGATACGATGCAGTCTATGGGTGAAAACTCAAACAGTAACTTAATCTTATTACCGAATACACCGACAGCAGGTTCTGATATGTTGTCTCAAATGGTGACTTCTTTCGCTGCTTCTCAGCAGTTGGGAGAAGATATGAAACGTGGAGGAGAAGCTAAGAAAAATGGCAAACCGACACGCGCATAGGCAACGTGAGACACAGCGTTTTGAAAATCAAAATTAGCTGAATAAAAAAATGCTTGAAGAACAATCTTCAAGCATTTTTTTTATTGCTTAAATCTAACTAATTCGAGTATATCTGCTAACCTGCTTACACAATCTTCAAACTCATATCCAAACCAACCGCAGAGTGCGTCAGCGCACCAACAGAAATAAAGTCTACGCCAGTTAACGCCACTTTACGAACGGTATTGATATTGATACCTCCCGATGCTTCGGTCTCGAATTTCTTATCCACAATTTCGACTGCTTCCCGAAGCAGCGGCAACTCAAAATTATCCAGCATAATACGCGTCACTTTGCCCACTTCTAGCACTTCATACAATTCCACCAAATTAGAAACCTCAATAGTAACGGGCAACTCTAAGTCAGAGGCTTCCTGATATGCCGCAACTTGTTCTACTGCTTTTTTGATATTCCCACAAGCCTTGATATGATTGTCTTTAATCATAATCCAATCAAACAAACCAAAGCGATAGTTGGCACAACCGCCAAGTTGGACTGCCCTTTTTTCTAAGTGACGAATTAGTGGTGTCGTTTTGCGCGTATCTAAAATAGTGACGGGCAAATCTTCCACTTCAAAAACGAAACGATTGCTCAAAGTTGCGATACCACTCATGCGCTGCATCGAGTTCAAAACCAAACGTTCTGCAATCAACAAAGCCCTCGTATTCGCTTCTACTTCAAATGCAATATCGCCCACAGAAATCGCCGCTCCATCTTGAATATGAATTTTGACCTGAGAAGTGGGATCAACTTTTTGAAAGATTTTTTCTGCTAATTCTACACCTGCCAGTACGCCTGGTTCTTTAATCAGCAATTTCGCAGTGCTGCGATCATCAGGTTGAATGCACGCTCTTGAAGTGTGATCGCCATCGCCCACATCCTCACGCAAAGCATTTTCTATAAATTCGTTGATCCAAAGGTCTCTTTTATTCATATCTGTTTTTGAAATTGAGCAAAAATGAGCTGCAAAAGTACTAACTAATGAGAACTATATCAAGATGATAAGGAAACCCTTGTTTTCATTAGCAAAATCGCCTAATTCTTCCCTTCTTTGCAATAGCGCAAAATCCCTCGAATCTAAAAATCTCATATCCACTCAACTCATGAAGGCAGCCATCCTCTTCAATCTTTATCCACATCGAATTTTGGGATTTCTTCCAGAAGCATTCATTGTCAACTATCAAAAAAATGGAACACTCGGCTATATTCAACATCGTGCGACAGAGAAGACGGTGAAAGGTTATCAGTTGGAATATACAGCAGTGCACCAGAAGCTGTTGAAGATCATTAATTTATTGACTGAAAAAGCGATTTTTGAGAAATACAACAGCAAGAAGGGGAGAAAGAGAACTTTGGCAGTGCTCTGGGAAGAACCAGGCATTAGGAAAGCAATTCGAACGTATTTGGATCGTCAACTTGACCTGTTTTTCAACGAATTGGTCGCGCATCAATTACCATTGACGCGTGAATTAGAACGCAAGGCTCCCGCGCTCGATTTTATAATAAAAATGAATGCCCAACTGCTAGAACCACAGCTCTACTTTCAGAAAAATGCGACCAATATGCGCTATCGTCTTTCGATGTTGAAAGAAGGACGAAAAGTGACTGTTCCTCAACATCGGGTAGTGCCTTTGGTCAATGAACCTGCTTGGGCAATTTGGGAAGAAGAGCTCGTACAAATTGCACACATTAATGGCTTAATGTTGAAGCCTTTTATTGACAAAGAAGAAGTACTCATTCCAGCGCGACACGTTCGAACTTATTTTGAGAAATTTGTGCTAAAAGTTGCTTCAAAAGTAGAACTAGAAACGGATGGCTTTGAAGTCAAAAAGTACAACAAAATTCAAAAGGTGAAACTTCGATTGAGTGAAAATTTCTTGCAGCAAACGCTACAATTGAGTTTGAGCTTTGATTATGAGAAAGCAAGTTTTGACTACAAAGATCAACAACGAGAACACACCCGTTTGGAGTTTGTGAATGAAGAAGAAGTGGTCATTCATCGAAGCATTAGAAACGATGAAGAAGAAGCGAAATATGTACAGCAATTATTGGATTTAGGATTGAAAGAAAATAGGGCAAAAACCTTTCAAGCCGCTGAAAATCAGGAGGATCGTTACGCTTTATTGCATTGGCTCATTCAACATCAAGAACACTTACAAAGCTTGGGTTTTGAAATACAAACGCCTCAAATTCAACAGAAAAAAATAGCAATTGCTACTCATAAATTAGGCTTAAATGTAACGCAAGATAATGATTGGTTTGATCTGCGGGGTTATGTTCAAATTAGCGAAATGAGCATTCCTTTTGCTCATCTTTTTCCTTATATTAAAACCAACGATCCTTTTTATCCACTGGAAGATGGTACTTACTTTATGATTCCAAAAGAATGGATGGAACGCTACAAAGCATTGGCAGAAAAAGGCAAAATCACAGGTGAGAAGAGTCGCTTTCCAAAGTCGCTTTATACCTTATTAGAAGACAAAGAGGAGATTGGAAATGTGCAAGAAGTCTTGGACGTAGAGGCAACGGAAGCCGTAGAATATATTCCTTCCAAATGGCTGAAAACACAATTACGTCCTTATCAATTGGAAGGTGTGAAGTGGTTGGTGCAGCATTATCACAATCATTTTGGAGCATGCTTAGCAGATGATATGGGCTTAGGTAAAACTTTACAAACTATTGCGGTTTTGCTGTACGCGAAAGAAAACCAACCCAAAGAAAAAGAAGTCAATTCCACTCGGCAGTTGGGCTTATTTGAAAACGCTTTGACTAAAGATTATTACAGCGCATTGAATGCATTAATTGTTCTACCAGCTTCCTTGGTCTTCAACTGGGAAAGTGAAATCAAGAAATTTGCGCCTCATTTGCAGGTACTGAAATATTTAGGGATAAAGCGAATAGCACACCAAAAACTGCTTCACAATTTTGATGTAATACTGACTACTTATCAAACCGCTTTACGCGATGTGGAAGTGCTCAAGAAGTACGATTTCTCTTATCTAATTTTAGACGAAAGTCAATACATTAAGAACAAAAATTCCAAAATTTTCAAAGCTATTAAATCTATCAACGCAGAGCACAAAATTTCACTCTCTGGAACGCCAATCGAAAACTCGCTCGCCGATCTTTAGGCACAAATGCAATTCATCAATCCCGAGACTTTGGGCTCTTTCAAATTCTTTAAGCAGCACTATCAAATTCCAATAGAAAAGCAAGAAGATGAAGTGCAAAAAGAAGAATTACGCCGTATCATTCAGCCATTTTTGTTGAGGAGAACCAAGGAAGAAGTAGCCAAAGATTTACCAGAGCTGACGACACAGGTTTTCTACTCCGAAATGTCTAGCGCACAGCAAAAAATCTATGAACGCGAAAAATCTGCTGCACGAAATTACCTACTAGAAAACTTCCAAACAGGCAATGGTACTTATCATTTAAAAGTCCTACAATCACTAACCAAACTTCGCCAAATTGCGAATCATCCTGTCCTTTGCGAAGAAGAATACGAAGGAGAAAGTGCAAAATTCATAGATGTTTTAGAGCAACTTAATCGCATTCAAAAAAGCGGACACAAAGCCTTAATTTTTAGTTCTTTTACGAAGCATTTAGCTTTGTTTCAAGAACATTTTCAAGCAGAAAAAATCAATTACAGTCTATTGCAAGGCGACCAAAATCAAAAACAACGCCAGCAAGCGGTCAAGTCTTTTCAAGAAACTGCCGATGTTCCTTTTTTCTTGATTTCGCTCAAAGCAGGAGGCACAGGTTTGAATCTTACGGCTGCGGATTATGTCTTCATTCTCGACCCTTGGTGGAATCCACAAGCAGAGCAACAAGCCATTGCCCGCGCACATCGCATTGGTCAAGATAAGCGCGTTTTTGCGACTAAATTTATCACAAAAGCAACCATAGAAGAGAAAATCCTCAGCTTGCAAAAGCGGAAAAGTCGTTTGGCGGAAGACATCATTGCAAGTGGTGGGCCAAAGCATTTTAGTCGAGCTGATTTGAACTACTTATTTGGTTAACAAGCAATTAGATTGATTCTAAATTCAATCATGAAGAACTTCTAAAAACTCCTCTAATACCGCACTTTTGCCCTCAAGCGACTAAAGGTTTCTGGCTTCATATTCAGATAAGAGGCTAAATATTTTTGAGGAATATTGCGCAACGGATAAGGGCAACGCCGCATGAATTTCAAATAGCGTTCTTCAGAAGTAAGCATCAAGAGTTCAACTTCTCGTTGATGTCTTCCCAATAAAATTTGCTGATAAAACAAGCGTCCCCAGCGATTGAATTCAGGATAAACTTCAAATAAGCTCAGATAATTTTCTAAATTCATTGCCAGTACACGCGAAGGACTCAGGCATTCCAAAAAATAATCAGAAGGACAGTTTTGGATAAAAGAAGCATACACACCAGAAAAATCACCCCGATAAGTAAACCCAAAAACGCGACGATCCCCTTTGTTATCAATTAAATAGATCATTTGTACACCCTCCAGTACAAAGTAAAAATACCGCTCTTTTCGTCCTGCTTCCGTAATAAAATCTCCTTTAGAAAAGCATTTTTCTTCCCATAGAGAAGCGAACTTTTCCTCTAGTTCTTCTGTAAAACTAATTTGAGTAAACCTTTCTTTTAGTAGACTTAATTCTTCTGAATTCATTTCGTTAAGTTTAGTTAGACTTTGGTTTTTCTGTGAGACACTTTTTCTCAATCCATGAAGAAATGAGATTAGGAGTTCTCGTTTTCTGAATTGGAAATTGAGTTTATCTGAATAAATGAGCATTTTTTCGATGCGGAATGATAAGAAAATAGCTATTTGCAATCCAATTATTAATTTCCAAACAAGCTCTTATTTTTGTGTGCATGAAACAACTAAAAAACGCTTATATCTACGATAGCATTCGAACGCCAAGAGGCGAAGGCAAAAGTAGTGGCGCACTCTACCAAGTCAAACCTGTAGATTTGCTCACCACTACGCTTTGTGCGCTAGAGAAACGCAATAAGCTACCGACGGAGCAAGTCTCCGACGCTATTATTGGTTGTGTTTCGCCCGTGAATGGACAGGGCTACAATATAGCAAAAACTGCACTTTTGTACTCCAACTGGTCAGATTGCGTTGGTGGAATGCAGTTGAATCGCTTTTGTACTTCAGGTTTGGAGGCAATAAATTTAGCCGCGGTGAAAATTGCTGCTGGACACGGTGATTTGATAATAGCTGGAGGTGTAGAAAGTATGAGTCGAGTACCTTTGCGTAGTGATGGAGGTGCACTCATTAACGATCCAGAAGTTATCAATAAAGTCAAGTATTTACCACAAGGCGTTGCAGCGGATTTGATTGCCAGTTTAGAGCATTTTTCGCGCGAGCAATTAGATGAATATGCCTTGCAATCGCATCAAAGAGCAAGTCAGGCATGGAAGGAAGGTTATTTCAAAAACTCCATCATTCCAGTAGTAGATCAGAATGAGCTGGTTGTTTTAGATAAAGACGAACACATTCGACCTAATGCAGATTTAGAAGGTTTAGCACAGCTTGCTCCTAGCTTCCGATTTGCGGGAGAATTGGGCTACGAATCAATGGCATTACAAAAGTATCCTGAACTAGAAAAATTACAATACAGACATACAGCAGGCAATTCCTCTGGTATGGTAGATGGAGCAGCATTAGTATTGATCGGTTCAGAAGAAATAGGCAAAAGACTAGACCTGCAACCTAGAGCAAAAATCCGAAATTTTGCACTCGCGGGAGGCGAACCTACCATCATGCTTACTGGCACAATTACTGCTGCGCAAAAAGCATTGGAAAGAGCTGAAATGAGCGCAAAAGATATTGATCTTTGGGAATGCAATGAAGCCTTTGCCAGCGTCGTCCTTAAATTTCAGCAAGCCATGAATATTAATCCCAAAAACTTGAATGTCAATGGTGGCTCTATTGCTATGGGACATCCACTAGGCGCAACAGGCTCAATTTTAGTTGGTACGCTACTAGACGAATTGGAACGAAGGGATTTAAAAACGGGCTTGGTAACACTTTGTGCAGGTGGAGGAATGGGTGTCGCAACGATCATAGAGAGAGTTTGAGTTGGGTGGAATAAGTTTGATTCATTTTCTTACAGTTTTCATTTTCTAAAAGAAAAAAGGTGATACGATATAAAAAAGATACCAACAACATCGCAACTTTAATTTTGGACATGAAAAACCGTCCAAAAAACCTCATCAATCACGAGATGGTAGATGCCTTTATGCCTGTGTTGGAACAGTTGAAGAAGGAAAAAAATCGCAATGAGTTGCGCGGCGTCATTATCACCTCCAATAAGCGTAATTTCTTGGAAGGTGGTGATTTAGAATATCTATATCGAGCAGATGACCCTCAAGAAGTACTTGAACTGATTCATCATCTAAAAAAGCTATTTCGAGCCATCGAAAACCCTGGTGTACCCGTCGTTTCTGCTATCAATGGTTCTGCTTTAAGTACGGGTTTTGAAATGGCATTAGCAACACATCATCGAATCGTTTTGGACAATCCAAAGATTCGATTAGGACTACCTGAAGTGAATTTGGGATTGATTCCAGGTGGTGGTGGCATCATTCGGCTAATGTGGCTTTTAGGTATTGAAAGAGCATATGAGATATTGGCTTTAGGAAGAGTTTACCGACCAAAAGAGGCATTGAAAGAAGAAATCATTGACGATATTGCTTGTGATGAACGCGAATTGATGGACAAGGCACGCGAATGGATTTTGACGACTAAAGAAGGGCGAAGACCTTGGGATCAAGAAGACATGGATATTTCGTTTGGCACTGCCGATGATGCAGAAATGACAAGCAAAATTCGTCGCCTCAATATCCAATTAGTCAAAGAAAATCAATTTCATTTTCCAGCCAAACACAGCATTCTAAACATTTTAGCAGAAGGCTCAAAAGTAGATTTTGATACCGCCTCCGAAATCGAAAGTCGCTATTATACTGAAGTGGTTTGCAGTGAAACCGCAAAAAATAAAATCAAAGCCTTTTACTTCGATCACAACGCCATTATGAGTGGAGAGAATCGTCCAAAAGGCTTCGGGAAGTTTCGTCCTAAAAAAATTGGTGTCATTGGTGCAGGTTTAATGGGTTCTGGCATTGCCACAAGTTGTGCAGTAAAAGGTTTAGAAGTTGTACTAAAAGATGTATCAAAGGTCATCGCACAGAGAGGTAAGCAGCACATTTCCAATAATTTACAAGAAATGTTGGAGCGTAATGAAATTGGCGAAGATGAGCGGGCAAGTATTTTAAAAAAGGTGTATACCACCGAAAAAGCTCGTGATTTTGACACTTGCGATTTAGTCATCGAAGCCGTTTTTGAGAACGCCAATTTGAAACAAAAAGTGACACAAGAAGCTGAAAATTACATGGATGAGTTTTCCTTCGTTGGCAGTAATACCCTCTCCATTCCTATCTCTCAGCTGGCAGAAGTTTCGCAAAAGCCTGAAAACTATGTAGGCTTACATTTCTTTCCACCGGCGCATCGAGTACCTTTAGTAGAAATTGTAAAAGGCAAAAAAACTTCTGATGAAACCATCGCTCGTGCCTTTGACTTCGTGAAAGCCATTGATAAAATTCCAATCATCGTTTCGGACAATTGGGGTTTCTATGCTGCTCGTGTACAGAACACTTTTTTGCTAGAAAGCATTACGATGCTTTCCGAAGGTTATGCTCCCGCACTGATTGAAAATTTAGGATTACAAGCAGGAATGCCACGTGGAGGTTTGTCTATGGCAGACGAGTTAGGTTTGGCAATGGTGCTTCGTTATGAAGAGCAAGCAGATGAACATTATGGAACAAAATACGTCCAACATCCAGCCGTAGAAGTGCTGAACAAAATGATTCAGGAGTTGGACAGAAAAGGGAAGACGAGCAGCAAAGGATTTTATGATTATGAGGAAAAGAGTCGACAGCTTTGGTTGGAGTTGAAAACGCATTTTCCAAGTCATCAGAAAGATTATGATCGTCAAGAAGTCATAGAGCGATTTCTGTTTGCACAAGTCATTGAAGCGGGTTGGTGTTTACAAGAAGGTGTCATCAGAACAGAAGCAGCTGCTAATCTGGGAAGCATTTATGGTTGGGGGTTTCCTGCGACAAAAGGTGGAGTGATTCAGTACATATTTGATTATGGAAAAGAAGCATTTCTAACGCGCTGCAAAGATTTTGAAGAGCGATTTGGACAGCGATTTAAAGTACCTAGTTTCTTAAAAAGATTGATTGAAATTTATTGACTACTAACAAATAAATTACAAAAAATCTTCATTTGATTTTTGTGAACTGTTAAAACTATGTACATTTAGCTATAAATCTGAAAGAAATATAGGATTGTCGCGGTTTGCAATCGCGATATGGCATACGCTCACTAACCTCAAACCTTTAATTAGATTTTACATTTATGAGAGCATTTCTCGTATTCTTGCTGTTTATTGCTTTTGCCCTTTTTGCCCGTTGGTACTACGTTTGTCAAGTCAAAGGAATGTGTGCAGAGCAAACTCGACCAATGACGATGCAACTACTTGACGAAAATGGACAAGCAGTTATTGATGGCTACGAGCAATTCGCGTTTGATACCATGCTGGTGTCTCCTGACATGACTGACAATAATCGACTATTCTTAGATTCAGTTGCTGCTTACCTGGAAAATCGAGCCGATCGTAATTTGACGATTACAGGTTTATACCGCCCGAGCGAAAGCAAAAAAACTTCTGGGATTTTTGAGAACTTAGGCGTAGCAAGGGCAGATCGAATTCGTTCGATGCTAGTTCGAAGAGGCATAGAAGAAGAGCGCATTACCTTAGATTATGAGCAATCTAGCGATGAAGATTTAACGATCCCTCTCTTTTTTGACCTTTTCATTCCAGAAACACCTTCTGAGTTTGATCGAACGGCTTTCACCTTTGAAAATATGACCTTTTCAGATGCCAATTTTGAATACAAATCCGCCGAATTCAATCCTGGCGAACAACTCAAATCCTATGCAGATTCCGTCAAAATTTTCCTAGAATTATATCCAGATCGCAGCCTGACCATCATTGGGCATACCGATTCTATTGGTAGCGATGCGTATAACGATACTTTGGGCATGAGGCGTGCGGAAAATGCGTTGATTTATTTCAAAGACTTAGGCGTAACCGCAGAGATGAAAACAGCGACACAAGGTAAACGTCGTCCTGTCGCACCTAATTCTAAAGCGAACGGAACAGATAATCCAGAAGGTAGACAGAAAAATAGACGCGTGAATTTTGTGATAGAGTAAGTGAAATCAGAAATTAACTCAACAACGAAATTAGCATCATTTGGAAACATGATGCTTTCTGAAAGTAATATTTATCTATATGGAAAAGATGGCAGAGCTTTTTGATAATAACCTTTTTACAGCTTTTGATAGTAGTGTAAGTTTAGGAATTTTATTGTTTCTAATTATTGCTTACCTTTTGGGGGTCTTCACAGGCTTGCTCTTGCGAGGACGAAAAATTCGGTTACTTAGAAAAGATTTGAAAGCAAAAGAAAAGGAAAACAAGGAACTTCAAATCAAAGTGGATGAACTGAATGAATCCATCGTTCAGAAAGATGCTTCCTTGGAAAAAGTAATGCTAGAACGAGAAGAATTGTTGGCACGTTTGCAAGGCGTAGAAGCGGATAAGCGTCAATTGCAAAATGACCTCAATCAAAGCATTGAACAATACAGTCAATTGAAGTTGAGCTATCAAGCACAGGAAGAAACCATTGCAGATTTGAGTAACCGAACAAGCGAAGCTGCGACTTCTTATGCGGATACAAGTGCAGTAGTTGCTTCTAGTGGAAATAATGATGGCGACATCAGCGAATTGCAAAGTCTGTATGCTCAAACGCGTTCTCGTTTGGAGAAACTAGAAGAAAAAATCAATCATTTAGAAAGCGAAAACACGACGCTTCAAGAAAATGTACAAAACCTCAGCAAGAAGACTGAACTTGCTCCCGATCAATTTGATCAGCACGTTGTCTTGACTCAACCAAAAAATGCAGAAGTCATCGGTGCACGCATCGTCGTGGATGACAATATGGAAAAAGATGACTTGACTTTAATCAATGGCGTTGGTCCATTTTTAGAGAAAAAATTGAATGAAGTGGGCGTTTATACTTATGCGCAAGTGAGCAGTTGGAGCACCGAAGAAGTTTCCAAAATCACGCGTGATATTGGTTTTTTCCCAGGCAGAATTGAGCAAGACAACTGGGTGGCACAAGCCGCTCGTTTACAACAGATGAAAGCGGATAATCCGAATGCGTTTACCAAACAAGATGAACATCCTAACAATCCAAAGGACTTAAAAATCATCGCTGGCGTTGGTCCAAAAACGGAAGATTTACTAAAGAATAATGGCGTTCGCAATTGGGTAGAATTAGCGAGTACAGATGTAGAACGACTCCGCGCCATTCTTCGCGATGCAGGCGAACCTTATAACAGTTTAGATCCTTCTACTTGGCCAGAGCAAGCGCGCTTGGCTTCCAATGGAGAGTGGGAGCGTTTTGAGGATTATCAAGGGTATTTGGGAGTAGATTAGGTTTTGTTCTGTTTGAAATAGTTTGATGGTTGTTTGAATTGGTTTGATATAGTTTCGATTGCGTAATATCATTTTGGTATAGTCGTTAAATATTTAGCAATGATTCTTCTCTGACCTCTGACAATAAAAGATGGTCTAACCTCTGGCTTCTATACCTAATGAATTGGAAAACAACAATTTCTCTCTTCACCTACGCCTTCTTCTGCTACCTCATGCTAAGCATCAGTTTTCAATATATCTCTTTGGATAGTGACGTCGCCTTTCTACGCATAAAGCAAGAAGAATATGCCATTCCTTACTATCCATTCGCTTTTTTCATCCATGTTTTTGCCTCCATTTTCGTCCTGCCTGCAGGGTTCACTCAGTTCTCCAATCGTATTCAAAAACGATATACAAATTGGCATCGGAACGTCGGCAAACTCTACATTTTTACTATTATGTTCTTTGCCGCACCAAGTGGATTGATTCTTGGTATTCACGCTAATGGTGGTTGGAGTTCGCAATTGGCATTTTGTTTGTTGGCAGTAGGATGGTTTTACTTTACTTGGATGGCATTGGTGAAAATTAAAGCAAAAGATTGGCAGGCGCATCGTGATTTTATGTATCGAAGTTTCGCCTTGACCCTTTCTGCAATCACTTTGCGTGCTTGGAAATATGTAATCGTTGCTATTTTTCATCCGCGCCCGATGGATACCTATCGAATTATAGCGTGGTTGGGTTGGGTGCTAAACTTAGTTATTGCAGAAATTATCATTTATCGGCTTCATCAAAGACAAACAAAATGAGGAATCGTATTTCTTCGTTCTAAAAACTCTAATGAAATGAATCACAAAGAAAGCAAAGGACACAAAAGTTTTATTTTTTCTCTTTGTATTCCTTTATCCCTTTGTGGTTGGAATAAAAAACAATCAAAATGAAAAATATCATCTTTCTATCCATCTTACTATTTGGAATAGCCTGCGCACCTAAAACTGAAACAGAATCAGAGGCGATCACTACTGAAACTGTTGAAAAAGACGAAGCACCCGTCCAAGAAGAAAAAGCACCTGAAATCAAAGTTGAAAAAGCAATTGATGAAAAGCAACTGTTAGGCTATTACGTCGGAGCATTCCGAGCCGTCAATCCAGACTATGAGCAAGACTATACGGTCTTCAATAAAATCAATATTTCTATTGATGAAATGACCGACGGTAATATTTGGGGACATAGCGTAGTAGCAGGAAATGATCGTCCTTTTGAAGGGAGTTATGAAAGGAAAGGCAATATTTTTGTAGCATCCGTCTCCGAACCAGGAGATGATCGTTATGATGGAACATTTGTGTTTAAGATATATCCTGAAGCTAGAGAGGTAAGAGGTGATTGGTATGCTAATAACAAAGAATTAGCTGTTGCTAGAAGAAAATTTACTTTAGACAAAAGACTGTTCACATATGACCCAAATTTAAAATTACCAGAAGAGGCAAGTTGGGCAAGATTGAGCAGTATTTATAATGAGCATTCATTCGGTGATGGGGGTTTAATGGAGCACCTTACCGAAGACGTCCTCACCGTCAATCCTTCTAGTGAAAAACTCACCAAATCGCAAGTCGAAAATATGTACAAAGGCGACTTAGAAGTTATTCGCAATTCCATTTACGCGCGTCATGGCTACTCGTTCAAAAATAGAAAAATGCGTTTCCTTTTCGATCAATATGTAGATTGGTACATTCCAGTTTCTACCGATATTCGCGATCAGTTAACCGATTTAGAAAAGGAAAACATTGCCTTGTTGAAGCGATACGAAGATCATGCGGATAAGTATTATGACTCGTTTGGGCGATAGAAAAACCTGATTTTTGACAGAAAATCGTAAATTTCGTGACATTGTACTTCAAAATATCCCTTTAAGTTTTCAGAATATCCTACATTAGATTTGCAAATCTATCGAACTTATGAGAGACTTAAAGTACCTTTTGGCATACACTATTCCGTTTTTTACTTTCACATCTTTAATGGTGCAAGGTTTCTGGTCCTATGGCACTGTCCTTTTTGCCTTCGTGGCTATTCCATTTATGGAAACCTTCGTATTTACCAACAAGGGCAGAAATCTAACCGAAGAAGAACGCGAATATCGCGAAACCTCGAAAGTCTTTGATTGGTTACTCTATTTGAATTTACCAATCATTTTAGCTTTGCTAGGTTACTACTTGCAAATTATTTCTACTGCAACCTTAGCAACTTACGAAACTGTTGGATTAACCTTGAGCATGGGAACTATGCTCGGTGCTTGCGGCATTAATGTAGCACACGAATTGGGACATCGTTTGGACAAAAAAGAGCAACTTTTAGCGAAGCTATTCTTGCTGCCAGAACTGTATATGCACTTCTTCATTGAGCATAATCGAGGGCATCATAAAAACATTGCTACTGATCTTGATCCTGCCAGCGCTAGATATGGTGAATGGTTGCCTGTATTTTGGATGCGTTCCGTTTTTGGAAGCTATTTCAGTGCTTGGAAGTTAGAAAATCAACGCCTGAAAAGAGCAAATAAATCGGCTTGGAGTTGGAATAATGAAATGATTCGCTTTCAGTTGGTACAATTAGCATACTTGACAAGTATTGCTCTAATTTGGGACGTACGAACCATGATCTTTGCCGCCACAGTTGCGGTTGTTGCCTTCTTACTGCTAGAAACCATCAACTACATTGAACACTATGGCTTGCGTCGTCGAAAACTACCAAGCGGACGTTACGAAAATGTGGGAGTGCAGCATTCTTGGAACTCCAATCATGAGGTTGGTCGGATTGTTTTATATGAATTGACGCGTCATTCTGATCACCATCATAAAGCGACAAAAAAATATCAAACCTTAGATCATCATGATGTTGCGCCACAACTGCCATTTGGTTACCCTACCTCCATGTTAATGGCTTTAGTGCCGCCACTTTGGTTTTTAGTGATGAATAGAAGAGTAAAAGCCTACGCTGCCGCGTAGTAAATGAAATAAAAGCAAATTCCTGCAAAAAAGTCATCTTTTGTAGGGATTTACTTTTCAATCTGCTCATAAACATATTCACTCACAATGTTCATATCTGCGCTCATTTCACCTGTTGGTCCACCTGACATATTCATTTTTCCTTTCATCTCTTGCTTGCCTTTCGTCTTTTTTGTCCAACCTGTTTTTTCATCTACTTGAATAGTACCCGATTGCGTACCAGCCAAGTCATATTTCATTTGCATACCCATCATTTCAATGCCATCTGCCTCAGGGTCGGTAGTAACTTTTGCACTAAAATCAATGTATGCTATACCGTCTTTGCGCTCTTTTAGTATATAAGTTGTCTCCACTACCATTGCCATGCCTGATTCAATTTTGTTACTTTTCATCCAAGTATCCCCAACTTTCACAGGCTCTTCGGGAAAGAAACCCGTCATTTGCGACATGGATTGCTTGATGGTTGCTGTTCCGAATTGTGCTTCCATCTGTTCTTCCATTGCTTCACCATTTGGCAAATTATCAAATGCTCCTGAAAATGCACCACCCTCAGTTTCTAGCTCCAAAATCTTTCCTTGCGGACTCATTTTGAGTGTATACTCCTTGCCAACTAAGGCTTTCATACCTTTCACCATATCGGCAGGTTCATTTTTGTCTGGGTTTTCAGAGTCAAAAGTCATGCTCATCATTGGATTAACTTGTTCCATTTTCATAGATAATGTAGTCAATTTAATATCCATTGAGCCATCATCATTAACCTTTTGAATATCGTATTCTTGCTCCGTAGATTGGTCCATGACTACTTTTTGATCCATGCCCATAACTGCGATATTCGTCTCCGTCATATTGCTAGAACGGTAAACATATTTCTTACTCGGTTCAGCAGTCATTTTTAGCGCAAGTGGTTTTGTCGAACAAGCTGTGAACAAAATAGAGACTATTGCTAGTAGTGAAAGTGTGATTGATTGTTTCATGATTTTTATTAATTAAGAAGTCAGAAAACAGACCATTTTATGATCAGATCGTCATTGATGGTCAGACAACAATCATAGTTTATGACTTCATAGATTTCAAAAATGTGTATTCTTTTAGATAGTAGAATAGTAAATACCTAAGTTGTGTTTTTTAGACGATGAATTAATTTATTTTTGCATTTTCGTTGGTCTGTTAAACAGATCAACAAATAAACGAATCAACAGATCAAATATCGTCATGTCCAAATATAACAACTGCATCACCGAAACTAACTTTCAGTTCCCTAAGCAAAGCAATTTTTACCGCGGTAAAGTTCGGGAAGTTTATACGATTGACGAAAAAATGTTGATTTCTATTGCTTCTGATCGTATTTCCGCTTTCGATCACATCTTGCCACGTTCCATTCCATTTAAAGGGCAAGTATTGAATCAGATTGCGGCGCACTTCTTGAATGCGACTAAAGACATCACACCTAATTGGCTAGAAGCAACGCCCGATCCGAATGTTTCTGTAGGTCACAAATGCGAACCTTTTCGTGTAGAAATGGTTATTCGAGGTCATGTGACAGGGCATGCTTGGCGGGAATATAATTCAGGAAAAAGAATGCTTTGTGGGGTCACAATGCCCGATGGTTTGAAAGAACATGATCGTTTCCCTTCACCGATCATTACACCTGCAACAAAAGCAGAAGAAGGACACGACGAAGATATTTCAAAAGAAGAAATTATTGCGCAAGGCATCGTGAGTGCGGAGGATTATGCCACTCTAGAGAAATACACCTATGCGCTATTTGAGCGTGGCACTAAAATGGCAGCCGAGCGAGGTTTGATTCTAGTAGATACGAAATATGAATTCGGCAAAAAAGATGGAAAAATATACTTAATTGATGAAATCCATACGCCAGATAGTTCGCGCTATTTCTATTTAAATGGCTATGCAGAAAAGCAAGCCAAAGGAGAGCCACAGCAGCAGTTGTCTAAAGAATTTGTGCGAGAATGGCTAATGGAAAATGGTTTTCAAGGCAAAGAACGACAACAAATGCCTATCATGCCCGATGCGTTTGTGGATAAAGTTTCAGAGCGGTATATTGGGTTGTACGAGCAGTTGACAGGTTTGAGTTTTGAACCTAGGAATACCGAGGATTTGATGGGAGAGATGGAGCGGAATGTTTTGGGCTATTTGATAAAGTGATTCCAAGAAGTTTAGCTGCGTTATAACTACTATTTTTGTGAACGAATTTTCATTCGTGGAAATATAGCTGAGTTGAGCTAATGTACGAACAATGTACAGACATAATACAAGACTTTGCAACAGTATGAGATAGAGTGTTGCAATTCTGTGCATTCTGGTAATTCTAAATATTACATTCAGAATTATATGTTAAAATAAAAGATTACCCTTGTTTCTATACTACCCAATTTGTATATTTGTATTATACAAGTAATAAAGGTATTTATATTTCCTACATTAGTTTTTGAAGTAAGCAGAAAACTAGATACTCTTCCCTTCAGATTATCAGCTTCAATTCTATCTACCTATTTTTTATTTTCTACACATTGTAAATTACAACAGTATTATATTATCATCAATTAATAGTGATATTATACTTGCTATCGTATAGCACGATTCAGCAACAATAAATCATGAATCGATTGATGTTTTT
>JBCDFY010000023.1:0-43644 GCA_039176995.1 Bacteroidota bacterium | reverse complement strand
TTCTATTGCACAATCTCCCAATCGCAAAAACGCGCTTTTTTATCAAGCAGCGATTTTTGATTACTATTCTCCCTTTTCAGAAGATTATTTGCAGCCCGAAGGCTTTCAATCCATAGCTGCTAAAATTGCTTATCATCGAAATCTAGGTGGACTACTGAATTTAGAGATTCCGTTTCGTTTGGGAGGTGTTCGATTGCCAACTCCTAATGATGAGTTTCAAGAAGTTACTAGCTCCAAGGTACTGACCAATATTGATGCCCTTTTGCAATTACAATTTTTCAGATCCCAATAATCTTTTTGTTCCTTACTTGAGTTCTGGTGTTGGAGGAACTTGGATTGAAAATCAAGATTTGGATATCCAAATTCCGTTAGGTTTAGGTCTAGACTTCCGATTGATAGATGGTGTCTATCTGCAAGGACGATCAGAATATCGACTTTCTCCTCCAAACCTCCTTTGCGAGCTCCGATAGCCATCGGCGGCGGGGAGCATACACATATTTAAAAAATAGTAGGGTAGAGTACATCAGTTACTAACTTTTGTTAAGCGGAAAAATCAACAAAACCAAAATTTTTTCCATTCCCACAACTTGTACATTAAAATGTAAATACTATCTTTGCACTCCTTTTTAAACTGGCGTGGTAGCTCAGCTGGTTAGAGCGTCGGATTCATAATCCGGAGGTCGAGTGTTCAAGTCACTCTCACGCTACTAAAAGCCTTGTTCTTCTAAGCAAGGCTTTTTTAGTTTCCCACTTCTTCCTATCTTTCTCCCATGAACTTTTGTAGCAACTGTGGATCTAAAGATTTGGTAGATCTCATCCCTGAAGGAGACAATCGACCAAGAATCGTCTGTCAAAACTGTGGACAAATTCATTATTTTAATCCAAAAATAGTGGTGGGCTGCCTTCCAATTTGGGAAGATAAAGTGTTATTATGCAAACGCGCTATACCGCCCTGTAAAGGAAAATGGAACGTGCCTGCAGGCTATTTGGAAAATGGCGAAACTGCAGAAGAAGGAGCACTTCGAGAAGTTTGGGAAGAAGCCAAAGCAAAAGTAGATTTGTTGGGTGTTTTGGCGATTTACAGCTTACCTCATGTGAGCCAAGTTTATATTCATTTCTTAGGAAAGCTAAAAACTCCAACTTTTGGCATTGGCGTAGAAAGTCTTGATACACAACTATTTGCAGAAGCGGATATTCCATGGCAAGATATGGCCTTCACCTCTTCTACCTTTGCGCTAAAAAAATATTTCACAGATAGAAAAGTAGGACAGCAACGAGCTCATATTGGCTCGCTATAATTAAAAAAAGAACACTGAACTGTGACCTCGCGTTCTACAGCAACGTCTTTTATTTGGATGTGAATATTGCACTTATCATATGAACATATTAACATACGATTATAATTTTGTTGACGAGGAAAAGTGCAGACTTAAAAATTAAAATGTAATTTTGCATTGGAAAACACACACGCATCCAACTGATGTTTACAAAAACCTAGTCTTATCATGGAAGTAAAAACTTGCAATTCAATTCTAGAACTTGTTGGAAACACACCACTGATTCGCCTCAATAATATAGCAAAAAATATTCCAGCAACAGTTTATGCTAAAGTCGAAGGAATGAACCCTGGTTTATCGGCCAAAGATCGTATTGCACTATACATGATCGAAAAGGCAGAGAAAGAGGGTAGGTTGCAGCCTGGCGGAACAATTATTGAGGCAACATCCGGAAATACAGGGTTTGGTATTGCTATGGTTAGTGCGGTAAAGGGGTACAATTGCATATTATGTACCAAAAAGAAAACTTCAAAAGAAAAAATACAATCGCTAGAAGCCTTTGGTGCAGAAGTTGTTATCTGTCCTTCCGTAGGTGCTGATGATCCTAGGTCTTACTACAATACTGCGAAAAGACTACATAGAGATACTCCAAACTCTATCTATCTCAATCAGAATTTTGACATTGCAAACTGCGAAGCGCACTACCATACGACTGGCCCTGAAATATGGCAACAAACATCTGGAAAAATCACGCATTTCATTGCTTGCGTAGGAACTGGTGGTACAATCTCTGGCACTGCGAAATACTTAAAAGATCAGAATGAGCAAGTAGAGGTAGTTGGTGTAGATGCATACGGTTCCGTATTAGCAAAATACCATGAAACAGGAATATTTGACGAACGGGAAATACGTCCATACAAAGTAGAGGGACTTGGCAAAACCATTATTCCTGAAAACGTGAAATTTGAATACATTGATCGCTTCGTAAAAGTTAATGATAAAGACAGTGCACTGGCTGCACAGGCTCTGGCAAAGCAAGAAGGAATATTTGTTGGGTTTTCTAGTGGTTCAGCATTGACAGCTTTGAATCAGATAAAGAAAGACTTGACGGAAAACGATGTTGTAGTTATCCTTTTTTCAGACCACGGAAGCAAATATCTAGGAAAAATTTACAATGAACAGTGGATGCAAGAAAATATCCACAACACACAGAGAGAAGAGGGAAAAATGGTTAGACATCAACCAAAGTCTCCGAATCGAAAAATAGCGTAATAAGATTTTTTATTCTAATCTTTTGGAACACAACTGATTAAACTTATCAAGTAAATAATTATATTATTTTGCTTGCTTTTCTGAACAAGAATGTTCTTTCTTTGTTCTGTAAATGACGCAAATGGGATAGTACGTTGAAAACAATAACAAACTATCATAGGTACAAACACTGTCACATTTATCCTCGTTTTAACGAAAAAAATTTTTAGATTTTCTAATGTTTGTTATCTTTGCATTGTAGTTATTTAACACAAGAGGCATTGAAGTCTTTTACAAGACTAAATAAAAAACAGTTATAACTATTAAAATAAACCTTCAAGATATTCATATGTAGATTGTTTTCATTTGGTTTTTTGGGGTTATACAGGGTGCGATGTCCGCAAGGACGTCGTTACCCTTTTTTTACGTCCATACTTTAAAAATTATGCTAAGTTACACAGGCGTATTGTATTTCCTTTAGTCCTAATTTTTTGTCATGAATTCTATTCCCAATCGCTTCTTGAAGAATAGTTTATGCTCATCTTAGATTTAGCCCAGCTCTGGTATAATAATGTTAAAACATATAGAAATCTTTCTAAATTCAAATTTTTTCCTGAAATTGATGTAGTATTTTAGCGTATTACAGTGGTGACAAGTGTCAACCGTATTGTTCACATCTAAATTTCTCCATTTTGAAGCAACTCTACTGGAATTATTTCGACCGATTTGGCAGAAAACACAAGATTGGACTCTATCATGGTCCATCAGGACACTTGGTAATTTACTGCAATGCTACCATTATCGCCATAGACTTCAATGTACTACATCCTAAGCGGTATACCTTCTTTATAGGAGAAGAACTGTTCCATCTATCCATTGAGGAACAAAACGCTGCATTTCAGTATAATTGTAAAATAGATAAAGATGCTCCTACTCAACGCAATCAAGAACGACAAATAGAGACTAAGCAAGAGCTTCGCAGAATGATGTGGGCAAGTTGCTTTGTAGTTGGTTTGATACTCTTTTTCTGGTTAGCGCAATAAAAAACTATAATCCAAAACTATATTCTGCTCATTGTTTATTTTCAAAACCTAATTTCTTTCTCAATTGTTGATAAGAAAGAAATAACTGAATATCTATACCCTTCAAACAAAAAGAGATAAACAATGAGTGCAAAACCTCCCATCCTTCCTTTTTATTCACCAGGTGTGCAAAGTTTAATTCCCATGTTTTATGTGGCGTGGTCAGATCGAGTTTTGAGTCCAAGTGAAATTCAGTTGCTACACAAAAAAATAGCAACCTTAGACTTTTTAGATCAGCGTGAAAAGAACGTTTTGCAACAGTGGATGAATCCAAGTCACCCGCCTTCGCGAGAGTTGTACAAGCATTGGGAAATAGAATTGCAAAAAGCGGCAGAAAAGTTGCCGAAAGATTCTCGAAAGTCTTTGGTAGATTTAGGTTTAAGTATGGCGCGCCAGAGTGCTGTACAGTTGCTAGAACCCGAAACTACGATTCGATGGTCTTCTGAAGTGACAAGAAAGGCGTTAGAAGAATTAGAGACTTCTCTAAAGATCGTTAAGGTTAATACCTACAATCGAATCTTTGAAAAAGAGAAAACAGAGGAAGTCCTCCCTGAAAAGGAGAGAGCTTTTGATGTTGGGCAAATGACTGCTTTGCTTCATGGCGAATACGCAGAATTGATTCGGCGGGCAAAGACGCTCTTTAAAGATCCGCTATTCAAAAGAGAAATGTTACCTGTCAAAGAGGATTATCGCGCTAAGGTACTGGAATGGACGAAAATGTTGGGTGCACAAGGTTTTGGATCTTTGAATTATCCCGAAGAATATGGTGGGCGAGATAGCATGGGTGCGTATGCTGCGCTGTTTGAAACCTTGGGATATTTCGACTTGAGTTTAGCCATCAAATTTGGTGTGCAAGTAGGCTTATTTGGAGGCAGTGTGCTTTGGCTAGGAACAAAAAAGCACCACGATAAATATTTGGAGGCAGCAGGAAAAATGGAGCTACTAGGTTGTTTTGCTATGACCGAAACAGGACATGGTTCTAATGTCCGTCAGCTAGAAACCACCGCGACCTATGTCCCTGAAACAGATAGTTTTATCGTTCATTCACCGCGCTACCAAGCTGGAAAAGAATACATTGGAAACGCAATGCACAGCACAATGGCAAGTGTTTTTTGCCAATTGATTGTCAATGGTGAAAATCATGGTATTCATGCAGTGCTAGTTCCTATTCAAGACGAAAAAGGTAATTTGTTAAAAGGAATCACAGTAGAGGACAACGGTTACAAAATGGGCTTGAATGGTGTAGACAATGGTAGAATTTGGTTCGATCAAGTAGAAGTGCCCAGAGAAAATCTACTAAATCGTTTCGGAGATGTGACAGAAGAAGGCAATTATGTTAGCTCCATCGAAAATCCTTCGCGTCGCTTCTTCACAATGCTAGGTACGTTAGTAGGCGGTCGCGTTTGTGTGCCACGCTGCGGATTGAGTGCTGCCAAATCAGGGATTGCTATTGCGACGCGTTTTGCACTAAAAAGACGACAATTCGGGCCTAGTTTTTCCGAACCTGAAACGTTGATTTTGGACTATCCAAGTCATCAGCGACGTTTGATGCCTTTAGTAGCTAAAGCCTACGCGCTTCACTTTGGTTTGCAATATTTGACCGATCGCTTCATGGCGAAGACCGAAGAAGATATTCGCGAAATTGAAACTTTGGCAGCGGGTATGAAAGCCTACGCGACTTGGTTTACTACTCACGCCTTGCAACAGTGTAGAGAGGCTTGTGGAGGAAAAGGCTATTTGGCAGAAAATCGCTTTGTACACTTAAAAGGAGGTACGGAGATTTTCACCACCTTCGAAGGTGATAATACAGTTTTGATGCAGTTGGTAGCGAAAGGGGTGTTGACTAGATTCAGACAAGAATTCAATGAAGAAGGTGTGATTGGAATGTTGCGCTACATTGGCGGGCGCGTTGCAGTTTCATTTACCGAAAAAAATCCAATCGCTGTTCGACGTACTAATCGCGAACATTTGTTAGATTCTCAAATGCACTTGCAAGCGTTTACTTATCGCGAAGCAAGATTGATTTATTCCATCAGTCAGCGAATGCGCGGCTGGATTAAGTCAGGGAAATCTGCTTACGAAGCTGCCATTATTTGCCAAACGCATATGCTGCAATTGGCAGAAGCCTTCATTGAACGCATCATTTTAGAGCAATTTTATGCAGTTGTCGGGCAACAAAGCGATTCAAAAATAAAAGCGCAACTTCAAGATTTGTGCAATCTTTATGCTTTGCATACTATTGAACAACATAAGGGTTGGTATTTGGAACAAGGTTACATGGACGCTGTAAAAACCAAAGCGATTAGAAAATTGGTGGATGAGTTGTGTGGGAAAATTAGAGAAAATGCGCGTTCTTTGATTGATGCTTGGGATATTTCGGATGAGTTGTTGGGAGCGAAGATTTTGTAAGTATATAATATTTTGACTGTGAAACTTATAGTCACAAAAATATTCCAACCACAAAGGAACAAAGAAACACGAAGAGGAAAATAAATCTTTTGTGCCCTTTGATTTCTTTGTGTTTAAAAATATCCTAAGCACTTGTTTATCAATTGATTGACTAGTATTTCTGCCAACTGCAAAACATGAAAGCCACATTACTTTTTCTATTCTCTTTTTTCATTGTGTTTTCTCTTCAAAGTCAAGACCAACGCTACTATCGTCAGTTGGGTTTGCAACTGCTTGCCGATCAGCAATATGAAGAAGCATTGGCGGCTCTACTTTCCTATCAAAAAGAAGTAGCGAATGATGAAAAAATTCTCTTGGGCATTGCCATTTGTAATTATCATCTCAACGAAATAGAAGAAGCAGAACGCTATTTTAATAATTATGCTCAATCGGTAAATCGAACTTCCAATCGCTACGCTTTGTACCAAGCGCGTTTGGCGAGAGTGAAAGCTCAATACGCTACGTCAGCTAAATTATATAAAGATTATTTGCGTGAAGAAACAGAAGCACTTTCGCTCAGACAGCAAGCCAAACAAGAACTACTACAATGTGGAGTTGCGCTAAGCAATGCACATCTTTTCGATCAAATGGAAGTACAAAATGAAGGTGTTGCAGTGAATTCTCCACAAGATGATCTACTCCCAATTGCGAGTCCTAACTATGAATCGACCTTTTACTTTTCCTCCAATCGGCGTGGTAATATGGATATTTATGTCCTAGAGGAAGATAGTGCAATTGCTAAGGTGCTAGATCACGCTGCGAATACTGGAGCGGAGGAACAATTATTAGGTTTTGGGTGTGATGGGCAGGCGATGTATTTCAGTAGAAATGAACAACAGATTTTAATCGACTCTTTTGCAAAAACCGCTATTGACACATTGAATTTTTTCTTGGAAAAGAATGCGTTTTTCTTTTGCGATACCGTTCTAATTTTCGCGAGCGATGAGTTAGAAGGTTTTGGAGGTTATGACTTATACTATGTCAAATATTTTGATGGCACTTGGTCGAGTCCGCGCAATTTGGGAGCAATGGTCAATTCCGCATACGATGAGAAAAGCCCCTTCCTTGATAAAGATGGCAGAACGCTTTACTTTGCTTCCAATCATCCACAAAAAAGCATTGGACAATTCGATCTTTTTCAAAGCGTTTTTGATTTGGAAAAAGAATTTTGGTCGCCTCCTAAAAACTTGGGGACATCTATTAATACTTATGCCAACGAGCTTCATTTTTTCATCAATACCAAAGGCAGCAAAGCCTATTTTTCTTCTGACCGATGGAGCGGAGAAGGAGGCTACGATGTTTATCAAATTCGTACGAATGCTTCTATCTCTAGAGCTTATCCTTTTATTTTATTTGAAGAAGTACAAGCCTATAAACAGCGAAAACTCGTCCAAAACTTTAAACCAAATCAAGGAATTTACTATCGGATTGCACTAGGTAGTCATTCAAAAATTCGAGTCGATTTCCCTAAATATCTTGCTCCTATTCATACCAAGCGAGATCGAAAACAACAAGTCTATCATCATTATTCTCGCTCTTACCAAAGTTTTGAAACTGCCTTGGAATGGTTGAAGATGATTGAGTTGGATGATGTGAAAATCGTTGCGTTTTTGGGAGAAGAGGAGCTTAGTGAGGAGCGGGTTGAGGAGTTAATGAAAGAGTATTCTAGTCTAGCAGAGTACAATACGTATATTAAAAAAAACTAATAAAAAGCCACACCAAAAACTCAGTGCGGCTTTTTCTTTATGATGATGAAAAGTATAATCTTACATCGGTTTTAAGTTCGAGACTTATTTTGCGTAAACGCTCTCTTTTCCTGCTTTTGTTGCAAGTAAATAGTAGAACATAGCGCGGTATTTGTTTTTGTTGCTGCTGCCCAATTGGTCAACCACAGAAGCGATCATACCATCTAAGTCATCAGATTCGCTCAAGCCTAACTTTTTAACTAAGAAGTTTTTCTTAACGCGATCCAATTCTGCTTGGTCAGAAGAAGAAACTTTGGAAGAATCTGGGTTATAAATAGATGGGCCACAGCCTTTTGCCACAGCAGTTAATAAGTCAGCATCATATTTAATGCCTAATTTGTCAAATTCCGCTTTGTACTTATCTACTGCTTCTTGAAACTTACTCATAATGTTGGTAGGTTTTAGTTAAGTTGATTTAATTAAAAATGTTTGTTGGCTTTTGGATAGCTTGGAGTAATAATGTTTTCCAAAGCTATTTTATTGTAAAAGGTCAAATTACGTATTAAAAATGTAGTAATCTGACCTTTTCATTGCAATCTATTTTGTTGCTGTTTGCCCTCAACCTAACAAAGCTGTTTCTTTGATGTAAGGTTGTTTATAAAGCCGTTTTCCAGTTGCTTTATAAAAAGCGTTAGCGACGGCTGCACCTGCTGGTGGCAAGGTTGGCTCTCCCAAACCAGTTGGATCAACATCGCTTTCAACGAAAAAGACATCCACTTTAGGAGCTTCGCTTGTTCTTATGAGACGGTATTGATCGAAGTTAGTCACAGTCGTTTGACCATTCTCGAAAATAAAATCTCCGTACATCGAATGTCCAACACCATCCACGACGCCTCCTTCCACTAAATTACTCGCTGCAATTGGATTGACAACCAATCCGCAATCTACCGCACAAGTCACTTTTTCTACTTTCGGTGTTTTACCATCCATACGCAAATGCGCCACTTCTGCCACATAGGAATTGTGCGAATAGTAAACGCTAAATCCTAAATGCATACCATCAGGCGCATTGCCCCAACCTGACTTTTCGGCTGCTAGTTTAATGACACCAATGAAGCGGTCTGGTTCATAATTTCCTTTTGGTAACAATTCTTTTTTCGCTTCTGCTAGTTGCTTTTCATCTTTTATGGTTGCTTCTAGTTTTTCGTGTGCGGCATAGTTTTCCTTTGCTTTTTCCAATATCTCCAGTCGCAATTCTACTGCATCTTTTTGTAATACTTCCGCCAATTCATCGAAAAAAGATTGCTCTGCGGAAGCTAAGAAATTGGCATAAGGTGCGCGCCAGGCACCAGTAGTAATGTTGCTTTGAAAGTTTACCAAATCTACTTGATAATTTTCTATCGCACCAGCAGGAAAATTATTGGGAATGATGCCATACATATTATCATTGATAGCAGCTTCTGCCAAATGATAGCCTGTGATCGCTCCATCTTTAATCGCTGCACGAATTTTGTACTTGATTGCAGGACGATAGATGCCAGCCATCATGTCATCTTCTCTACTGAAAACGACTTGAATAGGTGCATTCGCCATCTTGGAAACCTTCGCAGCTTCTAGTACAAAGTCCCCAAACAAACGTCTTCCAAAACCACCACCCATACGCGTCATTTGCACTTCCACTTTTTCCTCTGCTGCCTTTCGAGCTGCTTTATCTTTTCCTTCATCGCCTGTTTCTTTAACCATTTCAAACATACTAATCACACGACTACGTGCCCAAGAAGGCGTTTGAATTGGCCCATTCAACTTGATGATTTCTCCTGTTGCATCTGCGAAGAAGTTCATAGGCTCC
Source organism: Bacteroidota bacterium (assembly GCA_039176995.1). Lineage (GTDB taxonomy): Bacteria > Bacteroidota > Bacteroidia > Chitinophagales > Saprospiraceae > JAAUTG01. The sequence goes on along the minus strand of JBCDFY010000023.1, from coordinate 34,052 downwards.
ATACAGCTATGAGGCAAAAATGGAGACTCGTAAACTTTTTCAACGATTTGATCAGCTTCTGCAAAAGCCTTAGCCGCATTGCCATCCTGACGCGCAGGTTTTTCTACTTTTTTATCAAACAAGGCAAGCAATTCTTTGTCGTGTTCCGCCGTACTTTCCACAGAACTTTCCTGCTTCCAATTTGCTTTCAGCGCTTTTTTACCTTTCATGGCTGCCCAAGTAGAATTGGCAATGACTGCAATTTTATCGAAAGTTTCGGATTGCTTTTTAGATGGATTTTTGAATTGAGGCACAGTAAAAGAAAACACTTGCTCCACCCCTTCCACTTTCATGGCTTCGCTATCATCAAAATCAACCAATTTTTGACCAAAAGAAGGTGCACGCATCACTGCTGCATATTTCATACCTTCCACTTTCGTATCTATACCATAAAGTGGCTTTCCAGTGATGATATTATCAATTTCCACATTTTTGCGACTTGTACCAATAATGGTAAAGTCTTTATTATCTTTCAAGGTCACTTCCTCTGGCACTTGCAAAGTTGCGGCTACGGAAGCAACTTCACCATAAGTCAATTTGTCACCATTGACATTAGTAATCACTCCTTTGCTGACTTTGCAAGTAGAAGGTTCAACTTCCCATTGTTGTGCGGCTGCCATTACGAGCATTTGCTTCGCCGTCGCACCTGCCATACGCAAACTTTCCCATTCCTGGCGAATGGATTGACTGCCACCAGCTACTTGTCGCTTGTACCAATTGGTATTCAAGGCGGCTTGTTCTACGATGACGTCTTCCCAAGCCACTTCCAGTTCTTCCGCTACTATCATTGGCATGGAAGTCTTGACATTTTGACCAATTTCAGGATTAGGAGAAAGAATGGTAACTTGACCATTATCGCCTACTTTGACATAGCCATTTTGGAAATCAAACCATTCCTTGGGTGGCTGGCGCTCTTCTTTTGCTGGTTGACAAGAAATCAATCCATTGAAGCTAATCATCAGTCCACCACCTGCCGCTGCGGATACTTTCAAGAAAGAGCGGCGATTATATTTTGTTTTGAATGTTGTCATTCTGTATATTTTTGATAAATTTTAAGATGTGGGTGTCTGCTTTTTGTTGATCTGTTTAATCGTTGATCTGTTGATTCGACACCAAATCCATCGAATGAATACTAAGCCTGAAGTTTGTTCACTTCAATATTCTACATTCCTTGTTCGACATTCGATATTCCTTCCCTACACGTCTGCTGCTGTCTTGATGGCTGCTTTGATGCGATTGTAAGTGCCACAACGACAAATGTTTCCGTGCATCGCAGCTTCTATATCTGCATCGCTAGGGCTTGGATTTTGATTGAGCAAAGAAGCCGCATTCATAATTTGCCCAGACTGACAATAGCCACATTGAGGAACGTCGTGTTCGCGCCAAGCTACTTGAAGTGGGTGTTGACCATCTTTGGAGAGCCCTTCGATGGTGGTAATATTTTTCTCTGCCAGGGCAGAAATGGGTAAAGCACAGGAACGCATGGCGTTTCCTTCTACATGAACAGTACAAGCGCCACATTGTCCAATGCCGCAACCGTATTTAGTACCGACTAAATCGAGATGATCTCGAAGTACCCAAAGAAGCGGTGTGTCGGGGCTAACGTTGACTTCTTTTTGAAGTCCATTAACTTTAAGTGTGAAAGTTGCCATGTTGATAGATGTTTTCTTTTAAAATAGAAATGAGATCGCTTTGTTGTCAGAAGCAGCTAGAACTTAACTCCTTAAAAAATGATCGCATTAAATTTAGTGTTATTCAATCATTTTGCAAAGTCTAACGTTGATGTAATCTAAGAACAAGCGATAAACCTACCTAAGATCTTGTCTAAAATTCCATCAATTGGCTGCAAGCGGCAGATTTTATCCTGAACTGCGCTAAAAATTTTGACCATAACTCGGCTATGCTAAAAAATTTTGCCTTTTCCAGAATAAAATTTGCTCATTTTCGCTCAATCATGAAAACTTAGACAAGCTCTGACTACGTTGTATTTATCAACTTATTAACAGCTCAACCGAATAGAACATGGAAGCAAAAAAGCATCAATTGGCGTTGAAAGAAGAAATTGCGAATAGTATTTCTCATGGATTAGGCTTGGTTTTTGGATTGGTTGCCATTCCAATTTTGACGGCTTTGGCGGCGGCTAGTGGAAGTACAACTGCCATCGTCGGAACGGCGATTTACGGCTTCGGATTTCTGTTTGTTTTTGGAAGTTCGACGATTTATCATAGTGTTACGCATCCGAAAATTAAGAAAGTAATGAATGTGCTAGATCACATCAGCATTTTCATTATGATTGCTGGAAGTTATACGCCTTTTATTTTGGCGTATTATTTCAATTCGTTTGGCATTACGATATTATGTGTGATTTGGGGAATGGCTTTGATTGGAACCATTATGAAGCTCGTTTTCTCGGTTCGCTACCATTTCTTTTCCACTTTTTGCTACGTAGCAATGGGCTGGACGATTGTACTTTTTGGGAAGTCTTTTTTTACAACCATTCCTTTAGAATGTAGCATTTTACTTGGCATTGGAGGTTTATTTTATACGCTCGGCGTCGGTTTCTTTCTCTGGGAAAAACTGAATTATAATCATGCCATTTGGCACGTCTTTGTGCTAGTGGCAAGCATCTGTCATTATGTAGCGATTTTGTTAACGGTTGTGTAGCTAGAATTAAAGTTATCTAGTAACAGAAAGTTACTGGACAATACCACTTAACAAGTCCAAAACGTCTGATATTTGACGAAAATCTTAACTTGCCGCACAAAATTATTTGAATCAATGATAGAAACACAGCAGAGAGCACCCGAACAAGACGATAAACCACCCATTGCAAAAAGTTGGAATCAACTCTACTTCATTATTTTGATTCTTCATGCGTTCATCATCACCGCTTTCTATCTGTTTACCGAAACCTACAAATGACAAGTCCTTTTGTCAAATCAACAGTTCAACAAATAAACAAATCAACGAAACCTTATGAGCGTCATTGACTGGACTATAATGTTAGGCGTCCTCGCGGCCATTGTAATTTACGGCGTCATTAAAACACGTAATATCAGTAGTTCCAAAAGTTATTTACTAGGTGATAAGGATTTGCCTTGGTGGACCATTGGTTTATCTATCATGGCGACTCAAGCGAGTGCGATCACTTTTCTTTCCACACCAGGTCAAGCCTACGAAAGCGGAATGGGCTTCGCTCAATTCTACTTTGGAATGCCCATTGCAATGGTGCTACTTTGTATTTTTGTTTTACCGATTTATTATAAGCTCAATGTATACACAGCTTACGAATATTTGGAAGGTCGCTTTGACCTGAAAACGCGCACCTTGACTTCCATTCTCTTCCTAATTCAACGTGGAATGGCAGCAGGAATTACAATTTACGCGCCTTCTATCATTCTATCCAATATTCTAGAGTGGGACTTGAATTTGACGATTATTTTGATAGGCTTAGTCGTCATTTTTTATACCGTTGCAGGAGGAACAAAAGCGGTGAGTGTCACCCAAAAACAGCAAATGATTATCATCCTAACGGGAATGTTCATTGCCGCTATTATCTTAGTATTTCAATTACCTAAAGATATTTCCTTCAGTAATGCAGTAAGTGTAGCTGGGAAGATGGGGAAATTGGAGGTAGTGGACTTCAGTTTTGATCTTTCCAATAGATATACATTTTGGACGGGAATGCTCGGAGGCGTATTTTTATTTCTCTCCTACTTTGGGACTGACCAATCGCAAGTGCAACGCTATCTTTCTGGTAAGTCTTTGAATGAAAGTCGCTTAGGCTTACTTTTTAATGGTATCATTAAAGTGCCAATGCAATTTTTGGTGCTTTTTGTAGGAATTTTGGTTTTTGTCTTTTTTCAATTTACACAAGCACCCATTCATTTCAATCAAGCCAATTTACAAAAGCTAGAAAATACCACTTACGAAAGCCAATTAGGAGATTTAAACGAAGAATACGCGACTATTTTTGAAGAAAAGCAAGGCGCGATTCGCAATTTGATTACCGCAATAGATGGACAAGATGAAGCCCAAATTGCAGCGCGGCAAGCAAGCGTAGAAGCCCTAATTGAACAAGAGAAAAATGTGCGTGAAGAGGTAGATGAATTGATTTTGCAACAAGACCCCAACGCAGAGGTGAAAGACGATGATTATGTATTCATTACTTTCGTGACGCGCCACTTACCGATTGGAATGATTGGTTTGCTACTTGCCGTCATTTTCTCTGCAGCAATGTCGTCCACTTCTTCTGAATTGAACGCTCTAGCAACCACCACGATTGTTGACTTATATCGTAGAAATCATAAGCAAGAACGGAGTGATCAACATTATCTAACGGCGTCTAAAGGATTTACAATTGGATGGGGAATTGTAGCACTTTTATTCGCTTCTTTTGCTTCCCTTTTTGACAATTTAATTGAGGCGGTCAATATTGTAGGTTCAGTATTTTATGGCACGATTTTAGGGATTTTTGTAGTTGCCTTTTTCTTGAAAAAAGTGAAAGGAAATGCGGTATTCTTGGCTGCGGTCTTAGCAGAAATAATCGTAATTGTAATTTTTGTTTTGGACAGAAAGGAAATTATAGAAATTCCTTATTTGTGGCTGAATACGATTGGTTGTGGATTGGTGATGCTGTTTAGCTTGGTCATTCAATCATTTTCTAATGACGATAGACGGCTGGATGTAAGCGGTTGATACTTTACCGCAACATAGAATGAGAATAAAATACAAAAACCTAAAAGCAAACTGCTTTTAGGCTTAGTATTGTCATATTCACGGAATTACGAAACGTCAATAGTACGTCGTAAATAATGTAGGATAAAAAAGTAAGGATATAAATCTTTTGGTGATTTGGCGATCAATCTGTCAATACCAGTTTTCCGGTATGGAATACATCTTTATGACGGACGATTTTGAAAAAGTATCCACCTGCCACTAAGTTTTTTCGATAAAAATGAAATTTATTTTCGGAAACCCTTTGTCGGCGCACTTCTCTGCCCCTAAAATCATATAAAATAAAAGTGGCATTTGTAAGTGATTGTCCTTCAATTTCTATGATTGCGGATTGATCTAGTGGGTTGGGTGATACTTGGACTTTGAATTTGCCGGTAGGTTCACTCGTATTACTAATTATCTCCAAAAAATCCGTTCCAATTTGATTGCTGACGGTATTTGTGATTATGGGTTCATTGAAATCAAAATAAATCGCCGCATCATTCAAAATCGTTTCGCCAAGTGGTACATCCGCATTTTGTGATACTCGGAACTGGACGAAGCCTTGCGAAGCAGCTAAATTGGTGGTGCTGTCAGGCAACAAAATATTATTGAATTGAAAGCGCAGTACATTATCGCCAATCACTTCAAAAATATAAGGATGGCTACTCGCTCCTGCTTGCACACTGCTGACATCTAATTGCGCATCTAGAGTATCTAGAATCACGACCGTGAATGCGGTATCTGTTCCTGTATTTTGGAAGCGAATTTTGTATTCCAAATCTACATTTTGCTCAATTTGTCCAAGCGCACCAACACCTTTCGGAAATACCTGTTTGTCATTCGGGTCGTAAGCTCCACGATTTTCTTCGCAGTGAATCGCTCTAAAAATCGCAGCATCATCTTCTGGGAATTGGGTGACGAAACCTCGGCTGAAATCGCCTGCATCATTTGTGCCACAGCCTTCCAAAGCCATCGTTGGCTGACTTGGATAAGGTAAGCCATCTGCTTGTTGAGCACTCAAGCGGTAAGTCGAACCATTCTGTGGAAAACGAAATTGAATCTTCTCTTGACGAGCTAATTCAAAGCCGCCTTGACTAAACATCACTACATCTTCGATGGCGATGTAAGAACTTGGCGTCAGCATATCTTCCTCACCGATATTTTCGATGGTGAAGAGTACACTATCTGCTTCGCACTCGGCAGTGATTTGTAATTCTGCGCCCGACCAATCCAAGCAATCTGGAATCGGAAAAATATTGGCAGAAGTACAATGCGTTTGTCCCAAAACGGCATCGCAACTGACCTCTACTTTGATCGGAAAATGCCCGCATTCGCCTGCCTCTAAAGTGCCCAAATCGAAGCGGTACAAATTATTTCCTAAATCTATTGCTTCCAAATCACTGCTCGCAAAATCCAGAAAATCATCGAGTTGTACTTCAATATAAGCGTTTTCTATTTCTACGGTGCTTAGGTTGCAGTAATTGACGTAGTAGGTACTTTCAAAACAACGGCGTAGGAAAGGCGTGGAAATATCAACGGTGAGGAGTTCGCAGTTTTCGTTGAGTTGGATGGGAATGTCAAAATCAACAAGGCTAGTGTCTCCCACTAAAAAAGTATCAATTGGAATGTATTTGTAGCTACAACTATTCGGAAAATCTGTGCTGATTTTCATGAATTTATAATCAAGCGGATAGGGTTTTTGAACATTGAAGCGAATGTGATAAATTCCACCTCCATATTTTCCCCATGAAATTTGCGCACCTTCAGTATAGCCTGACTTAAAGTCATTTTCTAAAATCACTAAATCTTCATCAAGCAACGTATCTTTAACTAAAGCTACTTCTATTTCTGGAAAAGGAAGCCATGGCTCAAAAGAAAAGACAGAAGAATCATATTGACAATTTCCGTTTTGATCTAAGAAAAATATACCACTGAGTCCTTTAAAGTGACAGTTCTCTGTTTCTTCCCCCCAACCCATACGCTTATATCTTGTTTCTTCACATTCATTTCTATTGGCAACATTTACTCTATAATCCATAAACTGGCGAGTATTGAAATTTAAATCTGTTAGTATTTGAGTCGTATCTCCAAAACGTGGCCAATAAAAATTATAATCTGAAACATCTTCCTTCAATTCCCCATTTTCAAAAATCAAGGCTCTTACATCAATTGTATTTTCTTCGCAGTTAGTTATGGTTTCTATTTCTACATCAAAATTTGGGGCAATATTAGGTAAGATTAGAGTATCCGTAGAAACAACACAACCTACTGAATCTTCTACTTCAAGAAAATACTGCACGCCAATATTACTTAATAGATTTTCACCAGCGCGAATAGTACCATCTGAACCTTCCCATCTAAAAGAGTAAGGCGACTCTCCTCCCCTGACTGTAGGATAAATATTACCTGTACCATCACAGTTATCTTCTGTTCTTATTCGTACTATTTCCAAAGGTCGATATTCTTCTACTTCGATTTGCTCTACCCTTAGACATCCATCTCTATCAACAATAGATACTGTGTAGATACCCGTCTCCAAATCATTAAGTGATGAAGTGGTTGCGTTATTGTTCCATCTGTAAAGAAGATCACTGGTATCGTTTTGAGGTGTGATTTCAATATTACCTGTTCCTTCGCAATTGTAGGTTACATCTATATTGACATCAATGGTACTCTCTACTTCTATGCTGTCTATTCTGAGGCATCCTCCGCTACCAACAGTAACACCATAAGTTCCTGATACTAAACCAGTAATGCCTGCGCTAGTCTCTCCAGTACTCCAAGTAAAATCATAGCGACTCTCCTCATCTATCACAATGAGTGCTGTACCGTCATTATTACAGGAAGGAAAAGTGAATTTATCGAATTGAACGGCATGTGGGACGTCGAATTCCTGAGTATATGAACATCCCAACTCATCAGTTAATGTTACACTATATTTTCCTGGCGATAATCTTTGAATGCCATTGGTATTCGTATCGCCAGTACTCCATCTATAAGTGTAATCAGAAAAGTTTTGCCAATCAATGAAATCTAAAGTAATAGACCCTAAAGTAAAACTACCTTGACAGCCAGGCTGAATGGTTGCTGTAATCTCGAAGTCTTCTTCACACTGACAGCTATTGGTTACAATATTCAAACGACTATTACAAAGCGATTTATTCCCAGCAGCATCCGTCACCCAAATAGAAACCGAATCGGAAGAAGAAGTGAAAGTAGCAATGGTATCTATTGGGTCAATAGTGAAGGAAAAATTGAGTTCTGTTGAATCGGTACAATCGTCATAGCTGAATACAAGGAATTCTTTTGCAGAAATACTTACTTGTCCAAAACCGCAAGTATCGGCGGCTAAGCTAAAGACACATTCTATGGTTGGTGGAATGGTATCGTTTTGGCAATTTTGTGCAAAGGCATTGGAGGTGAATAGAATAACTGTTAATGCTAGTAATACATTCTTCATGTTCGAGGGAGATTTGTTGAGTTAATTGTCGGAATCAGGATTCACGGGATTGGAGGATTCGCAGGATTAAAAATGCATTGCTCAAATAATCCTGAAAATTTTGAAATCCTGAAAATCCTGATTCTGGCAAAAGAAATCTTTTCAAGATTACAAAAATGCAACTTCCTTCTGCTTTTCACAAAGACAGTTTTGATCAAAAATAGAGTAGTTGAAATTATAAACATCTGTAAATCAATAAATAATTCTATTTTTATAGAATGAATTTAGAGCGAGGTAAATTGTTTTTAGTGCTCAATCGGCTTTCCAAAAAGGAAATTAAGCAATTGGAGCAGTTTTTGGCATCGCCTTATTTCAATCAGCGAGCGGATTTGCAGCGGTTGTTGACAACTTGGAAAAAACATCGAGGGCAAGCGTTGTCGGCAGAGGAATTGTATCAAGCGATTTATCCAAAACGGAAATTCAAGGAGCAAGAATTGCGACTGTTGATGAGCTATTTGTTTCGATTGGTGGAGCAATTTTTGGTGTGTGAGGAACTGCTGGAGAAAGGAAATGAACAAGCGCAGCAATTGGCAAAAGTGCGGGCGTATCAGCGATTGAAATTGCCGAAACTGGCGTTGAAGAATTTGCAAAAAGAGAAAGATTCCAATCTTCAAAATGCAGAATACTACTACGAACAATTCCAAAAACTGGTGGTGGAATACGAATTTTCTTCCATCGAGAATCCATCAGGAGATCATCAATTTCAAGCAACTGCTGACCATTTAGACATTGCCTATTTTGCTATAAAATTACGCCAAACTTGCCTTTCGCTTTCGCATCAAGCGGTCTATAAATCTGATTTTAAGGCGCATTTCATAGAAGAAATCATCGCTGAAATTCTGCGCCGGAATTTGCAAGAAATTCCAGCCATTGGTATCTATTATTACATCTACAAAACGCTCACCGAAGAACGCGCAGTGGATTCCTTTCGCCAACTCAAAACCCTCCTTTTTGCGCATCATCAAAGTTTTCCCAACAAAGAAGTTCGCGATATTTATGTGATGACCATCAATCATTGTATTCGTGCAATGAATCGAGGAGAAATGGAATATTTAGAGGAAGTTTTGGAGATTTACAAGCAAGGTTTGAAACAAGAATATTTATTAGAAAATGGAACACTTTCGCGATTTACCTACAACAATATTGTTCGCATTGCACTGAAAGTCAATGACTTGAATTGGGTAGAATGGTTTATTCACGAATATAAAAATAGCTTAGACCGCTCTTTTCGCACCAGCAGTTTCAATTTTAGTCTAGCATCTTTGGCGTATGCAAGAAAGGACTATGATACTGCTGTTGAAAAGCTCCAACATTTTAATTACAGCGATGTGCTTCTCAATTTAGCCGCTAAAATTTTACTCCTCAAAATCTACTACGAATGGCAAGCATACGAATTGCTGGAAGCACACTTAGATGCGATGAAAAACTACATTCAGCGCAAAAAAGTCATTGGCTATCACCAGAAAAATTACCTCAATATTATTGGCTATACTAAGCAACTGATACAGCTTAATTTTTATGATAAAAGTGCTGTGCAAGTCTTCAAAAATGCAGTAAAGGCAGAAGCTATTTTGACGGAGAAGGAGTGGTTGTTGAATCGATTTGGCTGAAAGTAGGTTTTATGAGGTGCTTTCCGCCAAATTGAATCTTCAATTTGGCGGAAAGTTTTCTTCTCACGGCAATCTAGAACTCAAATTCACATCCCCAATTTTCACTGCAATGATATTCAAATTTTGTGCGCCAGGCTTCAAATCTTTGAATTGCAGTTCGAATGAAGTGGCGTCGTTTGCTTCGAGTGATTGCGTCTGTACAGGCATAAACCGCCAAATTGGATTGTTGGCAAATTTATCATCAATTTCTAGCAAGATTTTTCGTAATTCTATGATATCTGCATTAGTGATAGAACCAGAATTATTAATATCTGCCGCTAATAGTTTATAAGGACTATCCAATAAACGATTGTTTAGTATATGTCGGCTAATCAATTGCAAATCAAAAGCGGAAAGCCCATTCAAGATATGTGTCCCTTCGTAAGAAATTTGCAACTCGTATTTCCCTTCGATGTCTATTTTTTCAAGCGAAAAATCGCCTTGCTCATCGGTCATGATGACTTCATTTCGATCTCCTAATAATTCTATCCTTGCATCGGCTAATGCTCTTCCATCTTCAGTCGAAATATTGCCTTTAAAAGTAGCAAAACGGCATTCGTCGCCACCCAAATTGAAAGACACACTTTCCAGTACTTCGCCTGTGCAACCATTCGCATCGATGATGGACAATACTTCGTAAGTTGTGGCATCTTCAAAGAGCGTCTCTATATCATCACCGCTTTGGTAATCTTCTAGCAAAAAGACTTCTTCACCGTTTGTATAAGTGATCGTGTAAGGTGCGACACCATTGGAAATGTTAATAGAAAAAAGGAGCATTTCGCCTTTGCAAAGTGTCTCTTGCTCGGAAGAAATGCTGACTACAAAATCAATGGGATTGCTTGGTGAAGAGGAGATATTTTGAATTTCGCTAAGGCAATTTGGACTATCTGTAACTCTGATTTGTAACGCAAAATCTCCTTCAGAAAGATTCGCAAAAAGATTGCTCGTTTGCCAAGTTCTTCCACTATCAATACTGAATTCATAAGCAGCCACATCGTCTGTAAAAATGGTGATTTGCCCATCGCTTGCACCACATTGCGAAGGTGGAACATTTTCGATGTCCTCAATGTCAGGAACATTCGGCGGCAAGATGGATAAAAAGTCGCTAATAGTTCGACAAGAAGGTGCATTGGCGTTGCGGACATGAACGAAATAATTGCTTGGTGGCAAGTCCGTAAACTCATTGGAGGCTTGCCAATTTTCACCATCCAAACTGTACTCGGTTGGATCAAAATCGGTGCTAATTCTGAGAATGGCATCTTCTTCTCCACAGTCACTGACAGGAATGATTTCAGGCTCTAAAATATTAGGCGTAGATGGCATATTGATCTCAATATTCAAAACCGAATCCCGACAATTAGTAGCATTGACATTTCTAACAAAAACATCATAATTTCCAGCAAATAAGCCTTCAAAAACTGATTCTATTTGCCAGTTTTCGCCATCCAAGCTGTATTCTATCTCTTCGGATTCTTCTAGTAAAGACACCTCAATTTGCCCATCCAAACCACCACAATCGGAGACGTCTTCTGCTTCAAAATTGGTGATCGAAGGTGCAACTGGAGCATCCAAAATGACTTCCGCTGCTTGTGCAGTACAATCTGTATTGTCAGCATCTCGGATTTGCGGTAAATACGTGCCGCTTGCCAAGTTTTCAAAAATAGGAGATGCTTGCCAATTCTCTCCATCCAAGCTGTATTCCAAGTTCGCTTCGCTATTCACAACAATTTCGATTCGTCCGTCATTTCCTCCACAACTACTAATCGCTTCTTGCAAAACTTCCGCAACTTCTAACGCACAACTTTCTTCACATTCGCAACTCACTTCTATGCTCTCGCCAATCGTACAGTTGTTAAAATTAACAATGCTGGGGAAAGTAGAACCTGCTCTTCCTTTGTAAAAAATATCTATCGTCACATTCCATTCCAAAAAATCAATATTAGCTTCGCTGAATGCCCAAATTCTAAAGCCAAATTTTGGGTCAAATCCTTCCAAATCTGCATTTTCAAATACATAAGTTCCCACATTACCTTGTTGTGCCAAGGCTTCTTGCAAAGTGAGCGATAGATCGGTATTATTTTGCTGAAAGAAGAATTGAATATCCGTCGAATCTGACTGATAATCAGTGACTTCTATCGTAATAGTAAAAACAGGATCATTTACAATGACGGGCGGCACGCCAGGCAGTGGAAAATCGGTTTGATAGAGAAAGGCTAAAGAATCATTGAAGAGACCATCTAAATAATCTCCATCTTCATAATTAATTGTTACATCTCGAATTTCTGCCAAATTTTCACTCAAAAAGGGCGTAACGAATAGCGTTTCTTCGGGCGATAATTGCGAGCAAGGAGAAGGGATTTTTAAGTTTTTATTGTCCTCACTAGAAGCCAACAAAACAACTTCATCCATTAAAACATCACCTTCCAAACTGGCTTGATTTAAATACTGCTCAAATTCCATTTTGCTTTCAAAAGGAATCAAGGCTTCGCGACTAATCAACCAACCAATTTGCTCTTCCTCTTCAATTTCGTTATTAACTGTAAGGGATAATTCATCACAAAAATCTGTATTCAAGTTATTGACAACCAAAGGAGTACAAATCTCACCACGCACACAAATATCATCTAAATACAAGTTATTACCCCAATCAGAAAAAGCAGATTCCGTTGGAGCAACGCTCATTTCAAAGACCAACTGTAAACTCGCCTCACCTGCATAATCAATTAATAAAACAGAATCCATTGCCCACTCATTGCAGCTTTTAGGTTGCCAAGTATCTACTTCAGGACTTGGACGCGTAGAGAGATCAAAACTCGTCTTATTATATAAGGTATCAAAGGTAAGTCCGCAATCTTTGGATGCTAATATTTGCAGTAGAGTATTCGTATTCGAAAAGGAGCGTGCGTAAGCTCGATGGAAATGCAGCGAAGGATTGTCATATTCACTCAAATCCAAAATTGGTAGTCTAATTTTCGCTACGCCATCCTTCGGAATATTTTGCTGCCAAGTGTTGAGCATAATCGCCGCACCTCGATCTTCGCAGGTATTGAAATCTGCAATTTCTAATACATCTTGCGTTCCCGCAGGCGATTGTAAAGTAATTAAGCTGCTCGCCGCTGCATCAAATTTATCGCAATATTCAAGTTCCGCAACTGGATTTTGATAAGCAAAATTGGCGCAAGCACTATTGTTATCCATAAATGCATCTGCTACATTATTGACACTGAGAATATTCGCACAAAATTCGTATGTACCAAAATCTGCTACGCTATTCATTTCTAGTGGAACAAATTCTACTTCACCAACTCCAATTGTACCTTCCCAATCAGTTATTACAGCATTGCCGCCATCAACAGTACTTTCAATGCTCAAACTCGTAATTGCCGCCGTTCCTAGATTTTCTACTCGAATCATCGGCTGGAAATCATTCGTACAAATGCTACCATTTGGCACAACGATTTCTGCTAGAGCAACCTCCTCATCAGAAAGTGGAATGCAGCCTTTTGAACTCAACAAGGATGAGCGAATTCCTTCCAATGCCAAGCGCATTCGATCTTTTTGTCCTTGTGTGAAAGTATTGTTGCAACGGCTATTGGAGTAATCCATATAGTTTTCGTACAAGTCTTCTTGATCTATGGAAAACGGCCCGCTTTGCATATCCGTATTGCAAGAATTTTCGCTCGATTCGCAAGCGATTGGTTCTTGTGCATCATCGGGCGGCGTATCGCAAATCAAATCTCCATTCAGCAAACAATCGTCATTTGTACAGCCTTCTTCAAAGGTGTGATATAAATCAAAATAATGCCCAAATTCATGGATATGCACCGTTGAAAATTCGGGTTGTGTTCCAAACCAAAATGCTTCATTCACGATGCCATCAAAAGGTCTTCCATGTGCGCCCGCCAAGTACGCATAGCCTGCTGTTCCACAATCTCCTTCATCACAAATTTCATTCACCAAATACACATTTGCATAATCCGTTGTCGGAAAACGATCGCCATTTTGTTCCGCTACCCACGCTTTCATCGCATCGTCTTCAGTTTCGTCCAAATTGGAAAATTCATCGCTTTCGTAGCGTAAAATGCCGCTGGTTGCTTCATCATTAATATCGCGCTGCGCCAAACAAAACTCAATGCCTACATCTACACTTTTCAGCAAATCCGCATCTGGATTATTCGAATCATTCGCACCTCTTCCATCTGCTGCGTAGTTGCCTGTATTGCGAAACGCTTCATTCAAATGCTCCATCGCAATTCTAATTTGCGCATTGGTTGGATTAGAAGTTTCCTCTGCTTCGCTGTTTTCAGCAGACAAATGAATGATATGAATGACCACCGGGATTTGATGAACTTCATTCGATTTTTCGCGATTGGGAATGGTACTTTTTTGGTAAATCCACTTGGAGAGTTGCGCTTGTTTTTTGGCGTATTTTTCGTCCTGTTGTAAACGATCTTCGTGTAAATGCTTTTGTCTACAACCAAAAGAGGAAGGTTGCTGTGCAATCAACGAAGTAGCTGAAAAACAAAGAAATATAAATAGGACAGAGAAGTGTGTATAGTGATTGTGTGCTTTCATTGTTTCAAAAAATAGTAAGTAGCTAACTCGAAAATGGCTAAGAATATTATAGTCGATCGCTTGGAGTTGCAAAGAACAGAAGATTTGATCGTATGACCAATTATTTTAAGATAAACACTTGTACGTTTGGTGGCGTTTTAATGTAACTTGCGTCTATACGTTGAGGTATATATATTTGTACTTTTTATTAAACAAACTTGCTGCTAGACTTTGACTATGAATGGTCAAAAGCTAACAGCCAAAAACAAATACATGGATAACCGAAATCAAGTACTGGACTATTTCAAACCAGTTGCTCAAGAAACAGGATTAGATCGCGCAGATTTTATTCGCAAAACCTATATGCACGTCGCTTTGGCAGTGCTAGGTTTCATCATCGTAGAAGCCTTATTCCTGAACACACCTTTCATTGTCAAAATTGGCTTGCAAATGACACAAGGTATGACTTGGCTATTGGTGCTAGGGGGCTTTATGTTCGTTACTAATTTTGCCACCAAATGGGCAAGCAATACCGCAGACCGTAGCAAGCAATATGCAGGTTTATTGCTCTACGTTGTGGCTCAGGCTTTCATTTTCGTGCCACTGATTTATATTGCCATTAGCTACACAGGCGATTTATCTTTGATTAATCAAGCTGCATTGATGACCTTAGCCTTATTTACAGGCTTAACGGCAATTGTCTTTACAACTAAGAAGGACTTTTCTTTCATGCGAAACATCATTACCGTTGGTGGTTTCGTCGCATTAGGACTGATCGTTGCAGGTATGTTGTTCGGGTTTTCCTTAGGCTTATGGTTTTCTTTCGCGATGGTTGCTTTGGCAGCAGGTTCTATCCTTTATCAAACTTCCAACATCATCCACGAATACCACAAAGAGCAATACGTTGCTGCCTCTTTGGGCTTGTTCTCTTCTTTGATGTTGATGTTCTGGTACATCTTGAGCATTTTCATGAGTAATGACTAAGCGTTATGGTTTTAGGGTTGATGTGTTTACGTTAGCCCTAAAACATATAACTTTATGACTGTGCTCCAAAAAATGAAGCCATGATTACCAAAGAATAGTAGGATAGAATAAACCTTTCTTAGGTGGCTTACCTAAAAATATATTGACGATTGGAATGACACAGTTTTAGGCTTGATCTAAGGGGAAACAGTATGAATCTAAAATTGCCAAAAAAGTTGGAGCAGATGAACTTTCCAACGCTCACCTTTTTGCTAAAACACTTTCCCAAACTGCTTCATTAGACGCACATCATTCTCGAATAAATAGCGAATATCACCAATTCGGTACTTCAACATCGCTTGACGTTCAATCCCCATTCCAAAGGCAAAACCAGTATATTTTTTGCTATCAATACCGCAATTTTCTAGTACCGCAGGATCAACCATGCCACAGCCTAGGATTTCTAGCCAACCTGTTCCTTTAGTAATGCGATAATCCGTCTCATCTTTCAACCCCCAGTACACATCCATCTCTGCGCTTGGCTCGGTGAACGGAAAATAGGAAGGGCGCAAGCGAATTTCGGTTTCTGGACCGTACATTTCTTTCGCGAAGTAGAGCAAAGTCTGCTTCATATCCGCAAAAGAAACGCCTTCATCTACATACAAACCTTCCACTTGGTGGAACTGACAATGCGAACGTGCAGAGATCGTCTCGTTTCGATAAACGCGACCTGGCGCGATGATGCGAATTGGAGGTTTTTGCGTCATCATGGTGCGTGCTTGCACAGAAGAAGTATGCGTACGCAACAGCATATTCTCAATATCGCGCACGTAGAAGGTATCCTGCATATCGCGTGCAGGATGATCTTCTGGCGTATTCATTGCCGTAAAATTGTACCAATCCTCTTCAATTTCGCGCTCTTCTGCCACACTAAATCCAATACGCGTAAAAATTTCGATGATGCGATTCATCATAATAGAAATCGGATGCCTTGCACCTTGTGCCAATGGTTCTCCTGGCGCAGTCAAATCTAACTGCTCGGCACTGGCTTGGTCGGCAGCGCTCTCTGCAGCAGCTTTCAGCTCTTGATGTTTTTCCTCTGCTGCTAGTTTTACTTTATTAATCAACTGCCCAAACTCACGTTTCTGCTCATTTGGAATGTTGCGAATCTCGCCCATCAAAGGCTTAATGATATTTTTTGTACCCAAATAGCGAATGCGGAATTGCTCCACTTCTTCCGCTGTTTTGGGTTGTGCTGCTTCTATCGCTGCTAGTACTTCATTGACCTTATTGAATGCTTCTGCTGCCATCTTTTAATGGAGGATAAAAGGTTGATAATTGAAAATTGGCTGCAAAAGTAACAAAGATTTGAAGGATTTAATTCCCCGTGCTAAAGAAAAAAGGCGGTAGAGCAGTTGAGGAGCTTCCTAAGCCAGATTTTTGATTTCACTTAAGGACAAAACTTTATCAATCATGACTATGGGAATGCTCATCGTCATGGGAATGAGCGTTTCCATCTCCATGATCGTGGGAATGTTCTCCATCATGGGAATGATCGTGCAAATGCGCATCTTCTCCATCGTGCGTATGACCGTCATGCAGGTGTTCGTGGTGGTGTTCGTCATGATGATGATCGTGTTCACTTTGGCTATATCCGTAAAGTTGATAGAGCAAAAGAATTGAGCCTGCGAGTACTAGAAACCAGTTGGCTGCTTTGTAGAATGCAGTATAGCTTTTTCTGGATTTCCATTTGGAGATGATGAATACAATAGGAATCAAAGCCGCAATTTGCCCTAGTTCAACACCTACATTAAAGCTCAAAATTTTTGCTAAAAAATTCTCTGTTCCAATATCGAAAGATTGTAAGCGCGTGGATAAACCAAAGCCATGAATCAAACCAAAAATACCAACCATCAATAGCAAGTTAGGCGATTTGATGCCTAGCAATTCTTTGAATCCGCCTAAGTTTTCAAAACCTTTATAAATCACACTAAAAGCAATCACAGCATCAATCAAATGCTCATCTGCTTGTAAGCCTAAATAAGTTGCACCGGTTAAAGTGATGCTGTGCCCAATTGTGAAAGCAGTAATGAACTTTACTATATCCTTGAAGCCATCTAAATAGAAGATCACACCAATCAAAAATAGGATATGATCGTAGCCTGTAATCATGTGTTTCGCGCCCACCCAGATGTAGTCGAGTAAGCTACCATTGGTAAGGGTTTCGCGATCTGCTTCGGTGACATCATGCGCCATGAGCAGCATAGGTAATAGAACTAAGGCAAAAAATAGGAGATTTTTATTGGATTGCTTCATGCGTGCTATGTTATTGTATATTTTGTCTTTAATACTAGGCAAATATAAGAAGTCCTTTTTTAAATTTAGATAATAGCAAAGCTACTGCCCACTTTCGCACAACTTCTTGTTCAATTTTATACACTTCTAGAAATCTAGCAAAAATAAAGTATTGATAATCAAGCACTTGAATAACTTGGCATATATCTTGGTGATAAGTCTATAGAAGCATTATTAGTTCGTCCAAAAAAGAAAATGATCATGTTCAAGCATCACATCAAAATTGCACTTCGGGGCTATTGGCGCAACAAAAGCACTTTTTTCATCAACTTGATTGGTTTGTCCACTGGTTTGGCATGTGTATTGCTGATCTATCTTTGGGTGAGTGATGGAATGAGCGTGGATAAGTTTCATCAAAAAGATGAACAGCTTTACCAAGTTCTGATCAATTACGAGCATCCAAATCGCATCGAAACAGAGAAAGGTTCGCCAGGTATTTTAGCGCAAAATTTAAAAGCGGAACTACCTGAGATTGAATTCGCAACTACCACCAACCAAAAAATATTTGAACCACATGGCGTTTTGGTTCAAGAAGGGACGAGTTTGGATATTGAAGGACGTTTTGTAGATGAACATTTTTTTGAGGTTTTTTCCTACGATTTACTTGCTGGCGAAGCCGTGAAAGACCAAACAAGTATCGCTCTTTCTGAATCCGTTGCCACCAAACTTTTCCAATCCCCTGAACAAGCGATTGGAAAAACCATCGAATGGAAAAATCGCTTTTTTGAAAAGTCATTTGCTATCGTTGGCGTCTATAAAAGTCCACCAGCAAATGCAACTGCACAATTCGATGCCGTAGTGCATTACGACCATTTGACGGCTTGGGATGAATTTGCCGCAGACTGGAGTGGCGGCTATGCCGAAAATTTCTTGGTTTTAAAAAAGGGTACAAATATTGATGCTTTTAACGAAAAAATCACCTCTTATCTACGCACCAAAAGTAAGGGTTGGAAACCCTCTACGCTTTTCGTACAACACTACTCCGATCAGTACTTGAATGGTAAATACGACAATGGCATTCAAACAGGTGGTCGAATTACTTATGTAAGACTATTTTCAATCATCGCCTTATTCATTTTATTCATTGCTTGCGTTAATTTTGTGAATCTTTCTACTGCGCAAGCCTCCGTCAAAATGAAAGAAATTGGTGTCAAGAAAACCATCGGTGCAAAACGCTCTAATTTGACAATACAATTTTTAGGTGAATCCATGCTACTCACCTTGCTTTCTGTTATCATCGCGCTTTCTTTAGTCTGTCTACTTTTACCCGAATTCAATCAGATTACTGACAAGTCTTTGCAACTCAATTTCACACCAAATTTTATCTTAAGTATCGCAGCTATTACTCTACTCACAGGCATTCTAGCAGGTAGCTATCCTGCTTTCTATTTATCTGGATTTCAACCAATTAACATACTAAAAGGCAAACAAATAAAAATGGGTGGGGAACAATGGATAAGAAAAGGGTTAGTGGTTTTTCAGTTCGCACTCTCAGTCATTTTTATAATCAGTGTTTTGGTGATTCAGCAGCAAATGAATTACGTTCAATCCAAAAACCTAGGCTACGAACGAGAAAACATACTTCTTTTTAAAAGTGCGGTCGATAGAAACTCAAAGAGCGCATTTCTGGAGGAATTAAAAAGTCTTTCTGGAGTAAAAGAAGTCTCCAATATGTATTGGAATATTTTGAGTGGAAAAGACAGTCAAGGGGGCTATTCTTGGCGCGGAGAAGAAGCAGATAAAGACGTACTATTTCAAGCACCGAGAATTGGCTATAATGTTATTGAAACACTAGGCATGGAGTTAGTAGCAGGACGCAGCTTTTCTAGCGAAATGAAAGATAATTACACCAAAATTGTACTCAATGAAGCTGCTGTGAAATTAATGGACTTGGACGATCCTATTGGAACAATTATCAAAAAAGGCAAAAATGGTCAAAGAGAAATTATCGGAGTAGTCAAAGATTTTCATTATGGTTCCATTCATCAAGAAATGAAACCCACCATTTTGCGATTTCGGTCTAATGGTAGTGACATTATGGTGCGTTTAGAGGCGGAGGCAGAAAGTACTACTATTCCACAAATTGCGCAGGTTTACAACAAATTTTCACCCGATTACAATTTCAATTATAGCTTTTTAGATGAAAACTATCAAACGCTTTATGAGGCAGAAAGTAGAGTAGCAATACTCTCGAAATATGCTAGTGGTTTTGCCATTCTCATCTCTTGTTTAGGTCTGTTAGGTTTAGCCATATTCACTGCCGAACGCCGACAGAAAGAAATCAGTGTGCGCAAAGTTTTAGGTGCAAGTGTTACTAATATTATCAGTTTACTTTCTAAAGATTTTCTAAAGTTAGTCATTGTCGCATTTCTCATTGCAACGCCCTTGGCTTATTATTTTATGCAGCAATGGCTCTCCAATTTTGCCTATCATATTGAGGTAAAGTGGTGGACTTTTGCCTTAGCAGGAGTAGCGGCAACTGGTACTGCACTATTGACTATCAGTTTTCAAAGTATCAAAGCTGCGGCTACAAATCCCATTAATGCGTTGAACCATGAATAATTTTCAACTCTGGTACAATGCTGTCTGCTTAAAAGGAATCAAGGCGAATATAACGGCTTGCACGTAGAATCGAGTGCGGTCTATGACGCCTTCCGTTAGTAATCCACCAGAGCCCAAAGTAGATTTAGAGTTGTTAACACCAAAAACCAAGTCATCTGCATCACCTAATTCATAACCTTGATTAATCAGATCAATAATTTTTTTAGGCAGAAAGAAACCTGCGGTTCTTGCCTTGCCGATTCTATCTTTGGAAGCAACTACTATCCAAGCCATTACTTCCATTTCGTCTTCATCATGCCGAATATTTCCACCTTCTATTCCTATCCAAAAATCAGCATTTGGTTGTACTTCTCGAGCAACATTTACTCGATTCCATGCTCCCTGAAAAGTTTCTTCGCTGCCCATAGGTTGGTCGCTTACGCCTGAAGGAACGGCGATTCCTTTCGCTTCAAAAAGAACTTTTGGGAACATTTCTTGAAAGCCATTTAGAGCAGCTTGAATTTTCACAGGATTTTTTGAGGCGATAATTATCTTTTTCATGAGCAAAAAAATTAAGTACGGTGCCCTAAATAATAGAATTAAAACTTGGCAAGTTTAACTCATGAAAGGGTCACTAAAAATCTGATAGTGAGGTTCTTAAGAAAAAGAAACTTACCAAGTTTATTATCTTCTCTTTTGGGTCGTATTACTTAATACACTGTAAACTAAGTTTTATGCAATTTTTCGCCAGAGGAGTTTGAGGAAGAAAAGTGGTTTTGAAAAAACCGTTTTTCTCCCTCAACACCTTTTCCGCCGCCATCTTCGACGGCGGCGAGTGTTTTTTTTGAAGCTCGAAAAGCTAAGGCTTTTCTAGCTTCTCAAAATTTAAATAAACTTAGATTACACTGTACTTACTTGACTTTCAAAAAAAATTGTTCTATATTTGTATAACCAATTAAACCGCAAGGCTTTGGTTTTTTGGGGTTATACAGGGTGCAGCGGGCTTTCGGGCTTGCTGTTACCCTTTTTTTTGTCTTCAAAAAAACAAAAGATAACATCTTTAAGCACTTAATTTTTGGGACTGTAGCGATACAAAAAAGCTAAAAAAAGGAGAAGAAAACGGTAAATTTCTTCTCCTTTTTAGTATATATATCAGCTAGCTAAGAATATATACTAAGCATCCAAAATTCCCTCCTGCTCTCTAAGCCTCTGCTTTTCTCGTCTTCTTTCTCCACTCAAACGATACTTCGCTCGATAACCCAACCAGTACATAACTGGAACAATAATCAGCGTCAAGAAAGTGGCAAAAGTAAGACCATAAATTACGGTCCAAGCCATTGGTCCCCAAAAGGCAGTATTATCACCGCCAATGAAAATTTGTGGATCGGAGCGAGAAAGCAGCGTGAAGAAATTCATGTTGAATCCAATTGCTAGAGGCACTAGACCAAGTACCGTAGTCAAAGCAGTCAATAATACTGGACGAAGCCGTGTCGCACCACCTTGTATAATAGCCTCGCGCACTTGTTCGCGTGTGAGTTGTAGCATATTGGTAACCCCTGCTTTTTCTTCCATCCGTTGCAGTAGTAGATTGATGTAATCTATGAGTACAATGGCATTATTCACCACAATTCCAGCCAGCGAAACAATACCAACGCCTGTAAATACAATCGAAATTTCTTTGCCTGTGATCGCGTAACCAAACAGTACACCGATCAAGCTAAAGAAGACCGTTAGGATGATGATGAAAGGCGAGATAATGGAGTTGAATTGTGTTACGAGGATAATCAAAATACCAAAAACCGCTATTCCAAAGGCAGCCGTCAAAAAGGCTTGATCTTCTGCTTGCTGTTCCTGTGCTCCCGTAAATTCATAACTCATTTCCTCTGGTAAATCATAACTCTCCATTGCCAAACGAATATCATTTACAATTTGATTAGCATTATAACCAGCGACTACATTAGAGAAAACGGTAACAACTCGATCTAAATTCTTTCGTTTGATTGCACTATAAGTAGAAGAATATTCTACATCGGCTACGGCTGTGATCGGCACTTGCAATAGCTGTCCTCGATTGTTACGGAAGGTGACGCGCTGATTCAATAAATTCGTGACGTTATAACGATATTTTTCGTCCAAGCGCACAAAAATTGGATATTCATCCTCTCCTTCTTTGTATTGGGAGACCTCTTTTCCGAAAACAGCCGTTCTGATAGAAGTGGCGATTTGAGCAGTAGAAAGTCCATAAATCCTAGCAGCTTCGCGATCAATATTCACTAATAACTCAGGCTTTCCAATCTGCACATCTGCTTTTAGCTCTTCTATTCCTGGAATGCCCAAACCATTAATATAATCAATTACATTTTCACTTTCTACGATCAGATCCTCAATATCTTCTCCTTGAATTTCCATATTAATCGGCTTTCCAGTCGGAGGTCCATCTGCATTTTTATCTACTGCAATTTTCACCCCTGGAATCCCTTGTACGGCATCTCGAATATCATTCATGGCATCGAAGGTAGAAAGCCCATTGCGTTCCTCTGTTGGTACAAATTGTACGGTGATTCTAGCTTTGTTTGGTGAGGAACCAGGTTCTGGTGGAGCGTTAGGGTCGGAAGTATTCTCTCCAATTTGAGTCAAAATCGCTTCGATGATGCCGTCATAAGGTTTCATCTTTTCCGCAATGCGCTCTTCCATTTCTTGCACGGTTTCATCCGTCGCTTCAATATCAGTACCTAGTGGCAACTCAATGAAGGCATTCACATAAATTGGATCGGCTTCTGGAAAGTCGGTAATATTTGGGGTATTGGCTGCAAAAGCCGCAAAGGCTGCAACTAGTAGCCCAATCGTACCAAAGAAAAATAATCCAGAGAAGCGCAGCGCAAAGTTGATGAATTTATTATAGGCGTTTTCCAAAGCAGGCATGACGCGCTCTTGAAAATAGAACGAGCCTGGACGAAGAAGGAAGAAATTGACGAGTGCCACTATTCCAATTAGCGCAAATAGATTACGTACCAGCTGTACTCCAAAAACATGACCAATGGCAGCAATGACAAAACAGACCACGGAAGCGACAATAATATTTCGCACCTTTCGTCTCCTATCTGCACGATCTTCTGCTTTTTCATCTAAACGCATAAATGCCGCGGTCAATACTGGATTGATGACCAAAGCCACAAAAAGCGAAGAGGACAAAACGATAATCAAAGTGTAAGGCAAGTAGAACATGAATTCTCCTACCAAGCCTGGCCAAAAACCCAATGGCAAAAAAGCCGCCAAAGTGGTTGCTGTGGAAGCAATAATGGGCAGTGCGACCTCTCCCGCACCATATTTTGCGGCATTGATCTGGTCGTAGCCTTCCTGCATATAGCGATAGACATTTTCTACTACTACGATACCATTATCCAC
This sequence comes from Bacteroidota bacterium, assembly GCA_039176995.1. Lineage (GTDB taxonomy): Bacteria > Bacteroidota > Bacteroidia > Chitinophagales > Saprospiraceae > JAAUTG01. The sequence goes on along the minus strand of JBCDFY010000023.1, from coordinate 10,328 downwards.
CAGCAATCCAAGAGCAAGAATAAGCGCGAAAAGCACAACTACATTCATGGTCGTTCCAGTCGTGAAAAGTATCAAAATACCCGTCAGCATCGACAGAGGAATGGCGATACCAACGAAGGAGGCATTTCTCAATCCAAGGAAAAACAGTAAGACCAAAACCACCAAAATCACCCCTGAGATGATACTATTTTCCAAATTTTCTACTTGCAAACGCGTATTAACTGATTGGTCGTTGAATAAGCTTAGTCTTAAATCTGTTGGTAAATCGCTTTTTACTTCTTCTACGGTCGCTGCGATTTGGTCGGCTGCAAAAAGTAAGTTTTCTCCCTTCTTCTTAATGACATCCAAAGAGATTACAGGTAATCCATCCGAACGTGCGATACTGGTGCGCTCTTTGAAATCAAATTTCACTTCTGCAATGTCGCGTAAGTACACAGGGCGTTGCCTTTCATTTTTAACAACTAGGTTGCGAATTTCTGCGACTTCTTCAAACTGCCCAACCACTCGAATCGCACGCCGAAAATCATTACTCACCACTTCCCCTGCGGACAGCGTCAAGTTCTCACCAGCAATCGCATTTTCTATATCACCGTAGCTAATTTCTAGGCTTTCCATCTTCGGTAAATCCAAGTCCACCTTCACTTCACGTTCCATCGAACCCTTCATTTGCACTTCGGACACTTCTTTGATGTCTTCCAGTTTCTCTTGTACAAATTCTCCATATTCCCTCAATTGGTCGGGATTGTAATTTCCAGAGACGTTCACCGAAACGATTGGAATTTCCGATAAATTAACTTCCAAAACGGTTGGATCTTGGTCCAAGTCATTCGGTAATTCACTTTTCGCTATATCTACCGCATCTTTCACTTTCCGGACAGCTTCATCCAAGTCTTCATCCGCTTCAAATTCTACCGTAATGATCGAAAAATCCTGAACAGAGGTCGAATTGATGTCTTTCACGCCATCTACACCCTGTATTTCGCGCTCTAAGGGACGCGTCACCAGACTTTCAATATCTGGTGCAGAGTTACCAAAATAAGGTGTATTAATGTAAACAGTTGGAAAGGTGACTTCTGGAAATTGTTCCTTAGCAATGGAGCGATAAGCCACTACTCCAAAAATGAAGATCATCACAGTCAGCAAAAAAATACTGATTTGATTGTCAACGGACCACGAGGAAATGGAAAATTGTCGGAGGTCTTTTTTCTTTATTTCGGGTTTTGATTCCATTATGTTTAGATTGTTAGACTATTATTGGATACGAGAGTGGGGATGTTCCCTTTGCTCCAATATCCAAGTTTAGTAGTTTTCTAATTGTTGATGTAAAACAGCAAGACCAATTAATTTAAGATAATCTTAGCCGTCAGCCGTCTATCGTTTACTTCGTCGCTATTTCCCCTTCCTGCACTTCAATCCCTTGTCCATCATTCAGGGATCTTGAACCTTTCACGATGATTTCCTCGCCTCCTTTCAATCCTTCTTCGATCACCACATTGCCATCGTAACTTTCTCCTGTTTTCACGAATACTTTTTGAGCAATAGCGGATTCATCGCCTTGTGCTTTCACCATTACATATTTGTCGCCACCCACTTCTTGTTGCACCAATTCCAACGGAATCGTCACCACATCTTTTTCTTCTTTATCCTTGATGCGCATGGTAGCTAGCAAATTAGGTTTGATTCTTCCGTTGTTGGAAATGGCTGCTTCCACTTTTAGCGTTCTATTGGTCTTGTCGATCGTTCTACCCAAATCAGTAATGCGTACTTCTTTTTCCCAATCCAAAGCTGGAATGGAAGCCACCACCCGTTGCCCACGATTGACTGCACGAATCAACGTTTCTGGTACATCGGCCACGATTTTCACCTTGCTGGTATTTAAAATCTGAGCGATGGGGGCGCCCGGCGCAGCGATTTCACCTGCATTCAAAATCAACATTTCCACGATGCCAGAGATGGGCGCGTACACCTCCTCTTTGCTCAATTGCAGCTTAATGGATTCCAAAGATTTCTCCAAGCGTTCTTTATTGTTCTTTGCTTGTAAGAACTGTACTTCTGACCCAATTTCTTGATCCCACAATCGCTTCTGACGATCGTATAAATCATTAGCTAATTCCAGCTGGGTTTCTAGCTCCGCAATTTGTTTTTCGACTTGTTCCAAATCTACTTTTGCCACGAGTTGTCCTTTCCTCACCGATTGTCCTTCTTGAATCTTCAAGTCCACAATACGTCCACCCGTCTCGCTAGATACGCTGACCAAGTCTTCTGCTTCTACACTGCCTTGTACATCCGTGTAGTGAGCAAAGTCGGAGCGTTCCACCATTTGAGTGGTCACGACGGGCAAGCGTTTTTTGGCACTTGGATCTTTGTTTTCAATTAGTGTTTTCAGGCTTTCAATGTCTTTGGCTAAAGCCTGATAGCGGCTTTGCTTCGCCCGCAAAGAGTCTCGAAGAACGGTTACAGGTTGCTCTTCAAGATTAACGCGCTCTGTTCCACCGCCACAACTGGCTAGGAAAAGTGCAACCGCTAGTAAAGTGATGATATTTCTCATTATGTCGGAATGATTTTTCACGCTAGGCTTCTTCAAATTTTGGCTCACGCAAAGGCGCAAAGACGCAAAGTTTTAGGAGTAGCGTTTTATTTATGTTGTGTCAATTTTTTTTGTCGCAATCAGGATTTTCAGGATTCTTTGAATTGATAGTTCGTATAATTTTGAACCACAAAAGGAACAAAGCACACAAAAGATTGATATTGTAGGATTTATATTCTTAAATCTGATTTAACAGACTCTTTTTCTTTCAATTCCCCATTAAAATAATTTCCGCTTCACGTTCTCTTTCTTCGTCTTCTGCCATCATTTTATAGCTCATCTCTAGTTCATCTTCTACCTCTAAAGGTTCTTCTATCTTTTTTTCCTTTGTAAAGGAGTTTAAAATGAAGCGATAAATTTCGTGCAAGGCAGTTTCTTCTTGACGATCGATTAATCGGAAAATCTTGAGTTTTAAATCTGAATCGTTCATATTTATTTACTTCTCTTCTATCAAAATCAGGATTTAGGATGCGAAGTATTTAGAAGCCTGTGACACCCATTTCGATCTATTCAATCCGCGTTTCTATCATCATCAATTCATCCCCAACGCTTTCTCCAAATCTGTCTTCGCTACCAATAAATCATATAGCGAAGTCACATAACTTCCTTGTGCCATATACAAATCGTTCTCTGCTTGGGTGACTTCTAAGCTAGAACCAACGCCTTCGCGATATTTGATTTGAGTAGTGTTGTAGATTTTTTCTGCTAAATCCAGATTACGTTGATTGAAGCGAACGGTGCGTTTGGCATTAGAGTAGGAAACCATGGCATTTTGATATTCCAGAGTTGCTGCGCGATTGAAGTCATTCAGTTGTAATTGAGTTTTTTGTAGATCAACTTCTGCCTGTTGGATTTGGTATTTTGTGGTGAAGCCATTGAAGATCGGCACATTTAGAGTAAGTCCAGCAAAAGCACCCTCTAGCCAAGTTCTTTGTTCTTTGTCAAAGAAATTATTGCCTTGTAAACTACGTTGATAGGTTGCAAAACCGTATAAACTTGGATAGTTACTAGCTTTAGTAGCTTCTATATTTTTTACATTTAGTGCCTCTCCTGCTTTGATGACATTGTATTCAGGACGATTAGCAATGTCGAAATCCATATCTAGTAGTTTGGTATCATCTACTAGAGTATTTCCAACTAACAGATCAATATTGTCTCGTAAACTAATCTCTCCGTCCATCGGATAGCCCATTTGAAATTTGAGTACATTGTAGCTAAGACGAATAAGTTGATTGACGTTCTCAACTTGAGTCTGTAGATTTTGTAGTGAAAGTTGGATTCGATCAACGTCTAATTTTTCTGCAAATCCTTCTTCATATATTGCCGAAGTTTCTTTCAAGGTTTTTTCTACACTAGAGATATTATCCAGTAAAATCTCCTTATTTTTTTCTGCAATAAGCGCCGCCAAATAAGCCTTTTTCACATTGTATTTGAGTTCAAATTCAGTCTGTCCGCTTTGTTCTTTCACTAACTCACGGTAGACTCTAGCTGCTTTGATACCTATGAAGACAGTAGGATCAAAAAGTACAGTATTCAGATTTACACTACCTGTTAGGTTATTATTGACACCAAAAGCTAGTGCAACGAATTCTCCAGGATTTCCACCTGCAAATTCCGCAGGTACCAACTGTTGTAGTATGATAGCATTATAAAGATAATCTATCTTTCCGCTTATTTTAGGTATACCCGCTGTGCGTACTTCCTGTATCTGTGCCTCCGCATCAATAGCATCCAATTGGGCTAAGCGAATTTGATTACTATTTTGCAAAGCGTATTGCACGGCTTCGTCTAAAGAGAAGGCTTGCTGTGCTTGTATTCCGTAGAACGCGAAGCAGAAAAGTGCTATAAAATATAGTGATTTCATATGATAAATGTGTTGTAAGATCAATTTTCGATGGTTTGCTGTGCTGCTACATATTCTTTCCAAAGCTCTATACCCTTATCCGAAGCCCAGCCGTGGATGAACTGGTGCATAAATTCTTGGATGACTTTGTCTTTTTTGAATTCTTTCGAGGGAAAAAGATCTTCTTCCATTACGGCATAACTCGTTGCCATATAAAGACGTGCGGCAATTTCCGCATCCATTTCTTTTCTATAAATATCTTGCGCTTGTCCACGCTCAATATTTTCCTTAATCGTCGTATAGATGTATTGCTTGTGTACTTCCTCCATTTGACACCAACTATTCTTATGATACTTGTGCAAATCGTACATCAAGGAAGGCGATACTTTGCGCAGCATTTCCATTAAATATTGCGCAAAATTGAGGAGTTGTTCTATGGAATTGCTGGATTGCTCACGAATTTCATTGAAGATTGCTAAATCTTTTTGAATAAAGTCAACTGTTATCTGTTGAACCAAGTCATCTTTATTCTCAAAGTATTGATAGATCGTTTTTTTAGAAATGCCCAACTTACTAGCTACGTCATTCATGCTCACGCTACGAATGCCGTAGCGCATAAACAATTCACTGCTCTCTTCTATGATCTTTTGTTTCGTTGACATCAAGTGATTTCCTTCTTACTATGTGGTGTGAATATTTTTCACATTGCAAATATATGACACTTGAACACAGGAAACTTTCATTGAGTTCAAAGTTTCCGTAGTTTTTCTAAATTATAGACCAATCGACTGTTTTTTCCGATGAACGAATACATGGACTAGATATTCAATTGGAGCAAAATGAAACAAAATTTTTCTTCAAAAAAACTATCTTTGTCAAGTAACAATCTCTTTTAATCAATTATCTGCAAATCATTGATTAACAATAAAATAAATGAACCAAACAACATACTGCGAAACCGATTTTGGATGCTTTGAAATCGTCGGAAGTGAACTAGGCATTAGTAAGGTGCAATTGACTGAAAAAGTTCCCGAAAAACCGACAGAAGAATCTGATATTTTAAAAGAATGCGCCGCGCAATTGCAGTCTTATTTTGCTGGAAAGCGAAAAGCATTCGATGTAAAATTGGATTGGTCGGGTGCAAGTGAATTTAACAAAAGTGTCTGGGAAGAGCTAGTTACTATTCCTTACGGACACACAACGAGTTATTCTGCCATCGCCGATAAATTGAACAATCCAAAAGCCGTTCGAGCAGTTGGCTTAGCGAATAAATACAATCCAATTGCCATCATTGTACCTTGCCATCGAGTCATTGCAAAGAGTGGCGATTTGCAAGGTTATTTTTATGGATTAGATATGAAAAGGCGATTGCTAGAATTGGAGAATCCTATGAGTTTTGCGCGACAGGGGAGTTTGTTTTGAAAATTATTTTCTCTTGTATCGCTTCAGTAATTTTACAACTGCTCTATGCTTGTTTTGCTTTGCCATCGAAAGTGCCGTATCGCTACTAAAACCTGCTCGGATATTAGGATCCGCATCATTCTCCAACAAAAACTGAACGATTTCAAAATGTCCAAAAGTGGCACTCTCGATCAAAGGCGTCGTCAGAAATTCGGGATGTTGATAGTTTGGATTTTCGCCCATGCTGATGTGGTATTTCACGAGTTCTAAATCGCCATTTTGCGCCGCAATTAGCATTTCTTTCCAATCTCCTGCTGCCATTATTTATTGTTTTACCGTCAACATCGTCGTGTCCTTTTCCAAAGTAGGAACAACGTAGCCGCCCGTATCAATTTCCACTCCGCCTAAAGTGGTTAACAATTCTAATTTTTCTAGTGAGGAAGTATTCGTCTTGTAGATGAATACGCTTTCTAAAGACTTTACTTCCTTCAAAGCACTCAAACCTTCTGCACTCACTGAAGTTCCCACTAAATTTAGATATTTTAAATGCTCTAGTTTTGTCAGTTGCTCCAAACCTGCATCACTAATTTGGGTGTAATCTAAATACAACTTCGTTAAATTGGGCATATTGGCAATAAGGGAAACTTGCTCATTCCTCAATTCAGATTCACTCAACTTCAACCAAACAATTTGCTCTTGAATCGGCTTTAGCAACTCCATTTCCTCTTTGCCCAATTCTTCTACATTAATAAAATTGACGCTTAACAAATTGCTTGCTTGACCAATTGGGAGCACCACTGCTCGAATATCTTTTAAAGCTGCAATCGCTTTTGGATTGGCGGCAGCTACTTCCACATCAGGAAAGTCCCTTTTGGGAGCAGCCGCCTCTGGATTTTCTAGAGCTGATAACACAGGTTGAATGTCTTCGGATTGCGGCAAGTCTTTCACTTTGGCTTCATAATTTGCTCCTTGCTTAATCCACCACTGCAACAAATCAATCTGTTCATTGGTCAATTCATCCTTTTTGCTCGGAGGCATATGCTTCTTATCGCTTTTCGGCAACAACAACCGCTTGATCAGTTCACTTTCCAAAGGAACACCTGCTTTCACAATCGTTGTTTTGCTTTTTCCTCCTTTTGCAATGTATTCAGGGCTATCCAAACGCAATTTCCCTTTCTGCTTTTTCTCATTGTGGCATTTATAGCAACTTCCCTCTAGAATTGGAGCAATGATTTCATTGTAAACTTGTGCTTCTTGCACATTTTCGATCACAATTTCTGGTTTCGATTCCCCTATCAACCAAGTGCGGAACGGCTCAGGTGCATGAACGTACAAATAATCCTCGCCGTGGGTCAACGAGCCCCCCAAATGTCCAGTTGCAGAAATCAAAATAAACAAGGAAAACGGGACTATTGACGCCCATTTTTGCTGTTTTAGAACTTCCGCTTTCCGCAAGCCATAAATCAAAAAAGCAAAGACCGCAACACCGATTCCCATCCACATATGCCGGTCAAGCGTTGCACCTTCGTATTCTCCACTCATGGAAAGTAAATAACCTGTAGCGCAAGAAAAAATGGCAGTGATGCCACCTGAAAAATAAAGTAAATTGACCGAATCAGATAGATTAGCAAATCGCTCGCGCTTTGAGAGCCAGTCGAACAAAATGGCAATCAGCAAAATACCAATTGGCAAATGCACAAAGAGTGGATGAAAGCGTCCAAAAAATTGAAAAAGATTTTCCATCTAAGTATGTGGATGTGTCAAGTTTCCTAACTTGATACGCATTTCTAATGCCGTTTCTTAACGGCTAAATATCGCCTTACTATCTTCTCGTTAGGAAACAAGCGAACACTGTGTTGAAGTTAGGAAACTTCAAAAATCGTATTTTTAAATTTAGCTACAAGTAAAGATGAAAATAAAATGGGGAAGATTCAACAAAAGCAGCAAACTTGATATTTTTTTTTAGTTAAGCCTCACTCCCCCTCCATAAGTCCAACCAATTGTTCCCTTGGCAGTCTCCACTTTTAGCCACGGACTCGTCATTTGCTCACCGCGCATCTCTATAGTTAAAGTGCTCACCGTGGATTCATTCAGATAGTAGAGGGTATCATTTTCTGCTAACTCTACCAAGACGCGACTTTGCAAAGAAGGCAATTCTCTAATCCGCAATTGATCTACTTTTGCTAAGCCCAACACTTTCTCTACAGGAATTTCTTTTACGGATAAAGTCGCTTGTTGCACTTGAGGCGCATTTTCATTTGTATTTTTTTCACATCCATACCCCAAAAGGGTTAATAAACTAATAAAACAGATAATTCTCATAGCTTCCTTATTTCAAAATGTGTTTATTTGTTGGACAAAAGAAGAGATGAAAAGAGGTTCTTCTCTTCCCGTTTTCTCAATTATAAGACTATTTTTTCATAGAAACGTAACCAAAATCGAAGTTCCAATATTGTTTATTAAGCATTTTTTGGAAATAATAGTCTAATTTTTGAGTTATAATGACGCGATATTTTTCTTCACATTAAAAACGCAACATATAAAGAACATTTTACGCTAAAATTAAGACTATCATTTTATGTGAGAGCTTGACTTATTTTTTAGACTACTATCTATTCATTAACACCCTAAAAGCAAAGTAAGAAAATTTGCTTTCTAAAAAGAAAATTGAATTACGGAGCTTGAATTAAATCGTTTTAGAGATGAAAAAGTCAGTTCAGATTTTAGCCGTATTTATGTTTTTGCAAGCCTTTGCGTTCGCCAATAGTGCTCAGCAACAATACATTGAGAAGTACCGAGAATTAGCGGTGGAAGAAATGCAGCGAACGGGCATTCCTGCCAGCATCAAATTAGCACAAGGAATTTTGGAATCCAATTCAGGAAGAAGTAAACTGGCGCAAAGAGCCAACAATCACTTTGGTATCAAATGTGGTGGAGATTGGGTTGGTAGTAGATTCTTTAAAGAAGACGATGATTATGATAAGCGTGGGAGATTGATAAAATCTTGTTTCCGCAAGTACAATCGCGCTAAAGACAGTTGGTACGCGCATTCTGAATTTTTGAAAAAGCCACGCTATCAGTATTTATACAATTTGCGTGCTGATGATTATAAAGGCTGGGCGAGAGGTCTGAAAAGAGCAGGTTATGCAACGAGTCCTAGTTATGCGCATGATTTGATTACCGTGATTGAGACTTATCGCTTATACGAATACGATGTAGTAGAATCGCAACTGCCGAATAAGATTTTGGAAGAACCAGTATTGCCAAGAAAAGAAATCGTGATTCCAACCAATGAGTCTCCTCAAGAGTTGAAGATGATTGATTATGTGAATGATGTGAAGGTCACTTATGTGCAAGAAGGAGAAACACTAATGGACATCGCTGGTCGCACGGGCGTTTCCAGCAATTCACTTTTGAAATATAACGAGTTGTTCAATTCTTCTTCCGTTGTGATGAAAACGGGAACGCGTGTTTTTTTGCAACTGAAGCGCAACGCTAATCGGGATAAGCAAGTTTGGCACAAGGTACAGCCAGGCGAAAATATGTTTGATATTTCGCAGAAGTATGGTATTCAATTAGAAAAGCAATACGAGCGAAACCTAATGAAAGAAGGAACACAACCTGCTGTAGGTGAGCAAATTATGTTGCGTGGAAAAAGACATGAGACCCCTGATTTGAGAGGAGCAACAGCTAAAGAAACCGTAGAATCTACTGCACCAGCAGCGAAAGTTTCTATTCCTACTCCTGAACAGGAAGCACCAAAACCTCGTCCAGAATTACAGGCAGAGGAAGTGGAAGAAGAAGGTGGTTTTATGAATGAGGAAGACGTAGTTTATTTAGATGAACTGGACAATCCATTCGAAGAAGAAATCATGGAGGAAGAGGTAATTGTCAGAACGCACGAATCAGAAACGCTTTTGGATTCAGGTTTTGGAGAAGAGGAAGAATTGGTGGTTCTTCAGACACCTGAAGTAATCGAAATGCCACAAACGAATATTGCAAGTGCGCCAGAAAAGGCGTATTATACAGTAAGACCCAAAGATACGCTTTACAGCATTGCTCGTTTGCATGGAGCAACAGTGAATCAGATTATGAGTTGGAATAGTCTTTCTAACAATACGATTCATCCGAATCAGCAGTTGAGAGTGAAGTAATCAACGAATTGACGGTTTCGTTTTCGCTACGGAGCCGTCAATTTTTATACCCAAAATCCAATCTCATACCGTACTTTCTTGCCACCAGCACTTTCTTTTTATCTATTTCTAAGGCACAAATTCCAAACAAAGCACGATCTCTATTAATACGCGTTTCATCATTTTCTCCTTCACTAAACGGAAAGCCAAAATGATAATTAGGTAACTCATGTTACGCACCTTTTTGAAAAAAAAGGTATGAAAGCCTAGCTTTGTAGCATGCAAGATAAATTAGATTTATACACCGACTATTTACTTTCAAGTTTTGGACAAACTTCAGCAACAGGTTTATCCCGCCTAGTTG
>JBCDFY010000022.1:0-43876 GCA_039176995.1 Bacteroidota bacterium | reverse complement strand
TTTGAGTACGCCCGTTCTTGTTTTTGGGTGGTATTTTTGGGGTTTTTTTCCGTTGCACTGTTTGTTTTTGTTGGGGGCCGATTCTTAACGCGCCCCACAACTGACTTTCAGCATCTGTAATCTATTTACGAAGTTCCGTTATATGAATAAAGTATAGATTCCTCGCTATGAAAAGTACATGCCTTATACTCCTCTGCACATCAATTTTCAGCTTTCTATCTGCACAAAATCTTATCCACAACGGCAGCTTCGAAGATCATCGCGACTTAGATTGCATGAACTGCCATCTATCTAGTCGTCCACTTTCTTACCTACTTCCTAATTGGGATCGCCTAAATAGTCATCCATTTATCTGCGATTGTGACTATCAAAAAAATCGCTCCGAAAAGCGAGAAAATATTTGCCAATACCAAGAAAATCTGAAAGCCTTCGATGGTTGCACTATGGCAGAGATGGCTTATATGCCAAACTGTTTAGATTATAAACATGAAACGCGTGGATGTGCAGCTTATCTCGGCACTGAACTACTTCAACCTTTAGAAAGAGGCAAAAAATATCGCGTTTCTTTTTGGCTGTACATCAAGACGCCTGATGATTTGGATTATGCTCAACATATTGGGTTTATGCCTTTTCAAGAAAAAATTCGTAATCAAAACGGCGCAATGCTGAAGCAAAATATTTTTCAGATAGATACTGTAATCTATGAAAAATGGTATCAAGTCAGTTGGGAAATTCAATCTACTTGTGAGCAAAAATTCATCGTATTTGGAGTATTTAAAGGAGATAATAGTCCGCAAGTTCACAGTCTAGCTCATAGAAACCTCTACTACATTGACCTAGTTGAAGTAATAGAAATTGAGCAAGCGAAACAAGAGGAAATCATTCTATTTTGCAAACCTAAAGTGAACAGTCAAGCTCCAATTGTAGAATCTGTTGAAGGCTTCAATTGCTATTTTGAATCAGGAAAAGCAAATCTATCTCCCGACTGTAAATCAGTGATAGCGTCTTTCGCAACAAGAGCAAAAGAGAAACCCAAGACTACTTTTTTAATTACTGGACACACAGATAATCTCGGCAAAAATCATACAATACTTTCACAAGAAAGAATTGATAGTGTTTCTTATTACTTACATCAAATTCATCAATTGCCACCAGTAAGATTTATCAATATTCCAATGGGCAATTCTTATGCAGATCAATCTGCCATCTCCGAGAAAGATCGTAGAGTAGAGATTGTACAAACAGACTATGAACTGCCAATGGTAGTTTACCGAAATCTAATAGATTACATTCAGGCAGAGCAATACATTCAAGCATTTAAAGCTCTTCGAATTTGGCTGAATCTTTCCAATATAGAAGACCAAATTCTCTTATTTTATGATCCTAGATTGGAAAAATTGAGATCATTATCTCAATGGGAAGGCGTTGTGACAAAAGTTCATAAAACCTATCAAAAAGAATACAAAGCAAATGCTAAACTAACCTTCCAGCTAGATTCTCTTTGGGCAGAAGATCAGAAATATCGAACACTCTCCTATTACATTGAAAACTTGCGTGTTTATTTACCTGAAATAGATACAATTGAAGCACTTTGGAAAGTGAGTTTTGAAGCAGATAGCACTACTTTTGTTATGCAGGATCAAAATAATCTTTCTGCTTTACAATTTTTAATTGGAGAAGAAAAATGGATAAAGCAATCCACAACCAGTGAACGAGCTGCACTAGCTAATTTTTACATTATTCAGCACAGTTCCGATACTGATTTAATGGAGCATTCACTACCAATTTTAAAAGAGCGATGTGAACAAGGAGAGGCGAACTGGTTACACTATGCTATGCTTTACGATCGTCGGAAAATATTGCTCAATTTGCCACAGCGATTTGGTACGCAGTATAGAATATTGAAGGATGATACTAAAGAGCTGTTTCCTTTAGAGAACGAAGAAATGATTAATATTTGGAGAGATAAGATAGGACTGCCACCAATTGAGAGGTAAAAAACCTGTTTTACAATACCTTCCAACCTCCTGCCAACTCCTTCTCTAAAAATCCAATACCAAACAAAATCACCTTTTTTCCTGAAGAAAGATAAGGCTGGTGATATTGTCGTTCCTCAATTTGTTGAAGCGCATTTTGAGCAAGCGTTTCCACTTTTTTGATGCGTCCTTCTACTTTGCCAAATTTGAATTCGATGACGTAAATCTTATCAGGCAATTCTAATACAGCATCAATTCTGCCTTTGCTGGTTTCCTTTTCTAAGAAGAGGTGAACGCCAACCAAACGAAGCACTAAATATGCCAATGAATGGTAATATGCTTCTTGTGGAATGTGCAATCTAGCAGGAATATTGGCAAAAAAACTCTGCAAATGCTTGATGAAGTCTGCTGCTCGTTCTTCTCTCAAAGCATCTCGTAAACCAATCGCTTCAGGCTGGATTTCGTATTGATCTTTCCCTACAAATCCTGCTGCGAGGTAAGTTAGAAAAGAATAGCGCACTTCTTCATTTGGATAACCTAAATAGTAATATTTCCGAAGTCCATCGCGCTCTGTTTTATCTATGGCAAGATAACCCGTTTGATAGAGCAAAGGAATGAGTGGAAGGTTGGTAATTTTGCTTGTGCTACCCGTCAAATCTGCGACTTTAATACCCTCAAAAGTTTCAGGCAAATGCTTTTGTTCCGTAATCAAATCTATCAAAAAAGTAGGCGTACCAGAAGAGAACCAGTAGTTGCCAAAATCTAGTTTAGAAAAGAGATTTAGGATGGAGAAAGGATTATATAATTTGTGTACTCCATCAAAGCAAAAACCATTGTACCAAAAGCGGATATGTTCGAGTAATTCCTCCATGGGCATTTCAAACTTTTGTCGCAAAAGCTCCAACCAATCTGCAAAAGAAGTTTCCAATTCAGTTTGTGTAAAACCTGCCAAAGTCGCAAATTGATCGTCCATGGAAATGTCTTCTAGGTTGTTCATACCAGAGAAAACATTGACCTTTGCAAAACGACTTACACCAGTTAACATCACAAATCTAAAATGACCATCTAAAGCTTTCATCGCACCGTATAGGTTACTCAGCACTGCTCTATTTTCTCTAAATCGCTCCTCCTTAGTCAACAAATCCACCATTGGCTTATCGTACTCATCTACTAAGACAACTATTTGCTGTTGATACTTTTCACCTAACTTATTGACTAGTTCCGTAAAGCAAGTTGATGGCTCATTATTTATGAGTTCTACATCATATTCTTCAGCAATATTCTTTAAATGGATGACTAGTGTCTTATTAAAAAGCTCTACACTAAACCTATAATCGACCAAAGAATAATCAATATGGATTACTGGATATACTGTCCAATTTTCTTCTTTATCATGGATAAAAAGCCCTTCAAACAAATCCTTTCGCCCTTGAAAAAAAGATTTTAAGGTGGTGAGCATCAAAGATTTACCAAATCGTCGAGGTCGGGCGAAGAAGTAATATTGTCCTTTACTAACTAATTTCCATATCAAAGGAGTTTTGTCAACATAAATTAATTCACGCTTAACAATTGATTCAAAAGTCTGTATGCTAATCGGAAGTTTCTTCATGCTACAAAGATATTGAATTCTACAAGACTTTGAAGCGTATTACGATTTGCAAAATACTTACAAAAGAACTGCAAGTATCAGCTATTTGATGCTATGAAACTGAACATCATCTATTTTTTCCTTTCCTTTGCCACAAAAAAGAAAAATGCGCTTTCAACTATTCAAACCTGACTTAAATATACAAGGAGAAATCACGCTAAACGGCTCAAAAAGCATTGCCAATCGTGCCTTAATCATTCAGGCTCTTTGCGAAAAAGATTTTGAAATTGAACTGCTTTCTAACTCAAAAGATACCGTGACGCTGAATGAGTTAATTGGCAAGATGAGAAGTGCTGATAAAATGTCCGACGAACCTCTAATCTTAGATACAGGAGCGGCGGGAACTACCTATCGTTTTATGACGGCATACCTCGCGATGCAAGAAGGTACGCAGATTTTAACAGGTTCGGAGCGAATGAAACAACGACCGATTGGCGTATTGGCAGAAGCCTTGAAAAAATTGGGCGCGAATATTGAGTATTTAGAGAAAGATGGTTATCCACCACTGAAAATTGATTCTCCAGATAAGGTAGGCACGAATAATCAATTGAGTATTTCTGCGGGTACAAGTAGTCAATATATCTCCGCACTTTTGATGATTGCTCCTACTCTTCCTGATGGTTTGGAACTAACCTTGGAAGGTAAAATTGTTTCCATTCCTTACATCAAAATGACGCTAAGTTTAATGTCCTATTTTGGGGTGAATCATACTTGGGAAGGCAATACGATTTCCATTGCTCCACAAAAATATCAAGCGAAAACCTTCAAAGTGGAAGCAGACTGGTCAGCGGCTTCTTATTATTATGCCTTAGCTGCTTTTTCGGATGAACTAGATTTGCAGTTGAATGGACTTTTTGAAAACAGTGTGCAAGGTGATTCGGTGCTTTCAGAAATGATGCAAGCCTTTGGTATTCAGACCCTTTTTAATGAAAATGGTGTGCAATTATTAAAGGAAGATTATCCACCAAATCCTACTTTTCAATACAATTTTTTGGAGTGTCCTGATTTAGCACAAACCATTGCGGTCATCTGCGGTGGCTTAGGCATTGAAGCGCGACTTGATGGATTGGAAACGCTGCGCATTAAGGAAACAGATCGTATTGCGGCTCTAAAAACGGAGTTGAATAAAGTAGATGTGATCGTTCGACTAGAAGGAGATGAAGTAATGAAAATTGAAGGGAAAGCATACCTCAGTACGCCGACTTTTGATACTTACGAAGATCATCGAATGGCAATGGCTTTTGCCCCTTTGGCAATGATGGATACAGTACAAATTAATGAGCCAATGGTAGTGGTGAAGTCCTATCCTGCTTATTATGAGGATTTGAAGAAATTGGGTTTTGAGGTGAAGGAAATGTAGTACGTAGAGGTTTTTATTTTCTTTTTCTCGATTTGTCTAATTAAACTTTCTGCCTCTTCAACTTTTATTTAATTTGCAAGATCGCTACTAATATTTGACCCACTTTGGTAGCATTAAAATTACAAGACTAATTGCTGAGAGCTAGTCAACAATAAGCCATAATAAGAATGAGCCAGATTAATAAAGATAACGATACCGATAGTTTACAGGACTGCCAAATCATCGAAGTTGACCCAAATCAAGAACCCTTGCGCATTGATAAGTTTTTGATGGATCGCTTGAACAATGTGACGCGCAACCGAGTACAAAGTGCCATCAAAGCAGGAGCAATTACGGTCAATGAAAAAGAAGTTAAACCCAATTACAAAGTCCGACCGAGTGATGTTGTAAAAGCGATTTTGCCCCGCCGTTCCAAAAATTCTAAGAAATTAGTTCCACAAGATATTAAAATAGATATCCGCTACGAGGACGATCATATTTTAATTTTGCACAAACCTCCAGGATTGGTGGTTCACCCAGGTGTCGGACACAAAAAAAGTACGCTTGCTAATGCCCTTGCTTACTACTATCAAAATTTGCCCTTGCTCAATGATAACTACACAGATCGCCCAGGTTTGGTACATCGGATTGACAAGAATACTTCAGGTATTATGATCGCGGTGAAGAACGACTATGCGATGGATCGAATGGCGAAACAATTCTACTACCATACTATTGAGCGGAAGTATCAGGCGATTATTTGGGGAGAAATGCCCGATGATGAGGGAACGATCAAAGCTAATATTGGTCGGAATCCAAAGAATCGAAAGGAAATGACCGTTTTCAGAGATGGTAGTGATGGAAAATGGGCAGTGACGCATTGGAAAACGATTGAAAAGCTCTACTATGTCAGCCTAGTCGAATGTCAACTGGAAACTGGGCGCACACATCAAATTCGCGTCCATATGAAGTATATGGGACATTCGCTCTTTAATGATGAAAAATATGGCGGTGCCAAGATTCGTAAAGGAACACCTCATCGTCGCTACAAGCAATTCGTAGAAAATACCAGGGAAGTCCTACCTCGCCACGCGCTTCATGCAAAGTCACTAGAATTCGATCATCCAGTGACGGGGGAGCGAATGTATTTTGAGTCTGATTTACCCGAAGATATGCAAAACTGTCTAGAGCGCTGGCGCAATTATGTGAAGCATCAGAAAGAGTTGTTGAGGAAAGGATGAAAGAATAGAGAGATTGAGTACATAGCGTTACTTTAAGCGTTAGTAAAGTTCTAGCTAAATTTTGTTTTTAAAAACTCCCTTCTGCAAAGTGATATTTTCATTCCTACGAACGATATTTGTGTCTTTAGGAGAAGCATATCTGTCATTTTTCAAAAACTTTAGGTTTACTCAAAGTATTTGAGGTAAAAATGACATATCTCCTATCTAAAATGAAAAAAATGCTCAAAACACAAGGTTTAAGTTTTGCTTACGATCAGCAAACGCGGCTGGACTTTCCCGATATTGATTGCGAAAGTGGAGAACAGTGGTTGCTCATTGGGCAATCTGGTTGTGGAAAAACGACACTATTGCATTTGCTGGCAGGTTTGCGAACACCACAGTCAGGAACGGTAACAATCAATAATACCGCAATCAATAAATTACCTACTGGACAACTCGATCAATTTCGAGGCAAAAATGTAGGTATCATTTTCCAGCAGTCGCATTTTGTACGCTCCTTGAATGTGTTGGAAAATTTGCTCTTGGCACAGAAATTGGCAGGTGTGAAGACTGACGAAAATGCTATTCGAGAGATTTTGGAGCATTTGAATATTGGACACAAACTGAAATCCAAGACGAGCGAATTGAGTATCGGAGAGCAGCAACGTGTAGCCATTGCGAGAGCAATGGTTAATCAACCTTCGATCATTTTTGCAGATGAACCTACCTCTGCTTTGGATGATAAAAATACTGAGCAGGTCATCGAACTGCTACGCACACAAGCCACCAATGCCAACGCTACATTATTAATTGTCACCCATGACAATCGCTTAAAAACAATCTTTGATAAACGAATCGAGCTATGAATCTCCTACAACTTAGTTGGAAAAACTTGACCTTCAAGCCCCTTTCTATGCTGTTGAGTGTAGTGCTTTTCGCATTAGGAGTTGGCTTGATTTCGCTACTCTTTTTGCTTAACAATCAACTAGAAAAGAACTTTGAAAAAAATCTCGCGGGCGTTGATTTAGTTATTGGTGCAAAAGGAAGTCCACTGCAACTCATCTTGAGTAGTATGTATCACATTGATGCACCAACGGGAAACATCACTTTGAAAGAAGCCCGCCCATTTTTGAATCCGAAACATCCACTTATTCAACAAGCCATTCCACTTTCGATGGGCGACAATTATCGAGGTTATCGAATCCTTGGAACAACCCATGAAATCTTAGATTTTTATGATGCAACGGTTGCAGAGGGAAAAATTTGGTCACAAAATTATGAAGTGACGATCGGTGCGAGTTTAGCAAGTGAATTAGGGATGAAAATTGGGGATGAATTTAAAAGTTCGCATGGTTTTGTAGATGATGAGGATTTAGCACACGATGATGCGCCTTCTTTCAGAGTAGTTGGAATTCTGAACCCCACAGGCAGCGTCATTGACCAACTCATTTTGACAACTACTCAAACTTATTGGGCAGTGCATGAGGAACACGATCATGAAGGAGAGGAACATTCCGAAGAAGAATACGAGCATTCGGAAAGTGAACACGACCATGAAGATCACGACCACGACGGAGATGGTAAAGCAGATCATGCCGCCGAATATCATGTTGACATACCAAAATCTTTGCTAGAAGAAGATGATGAAAAGAGCATTACCTCACTGCTCATCAAATTCAAAGGTCGCAATTTTCAAGCCTTGAATATGCAGCGCAGCATTAACGAGAATACCGATATGCAAGCTGCTACACCTGCCATTGAGGTCAATCGTTTGTACAGCTTAATGAATACAGGAGAACAAGCATTGACCATACTGGCTTATGTCATCATTTTTGTCTCTGGCTTGAGTATCTTTATTTCACTTTTTTCTTCTTTGAAAGAGCGTAAATATGAATTGGCACTGATGCGCGTGATGGGAGCAAAACCTGGAAAGTTGTTTAGCTTGATTGTTTTGGAAGGTTTGTTATTAGCAATTATTGGTTTTGCAATCGGTATTTTATTAAGTCATGGTGGAATGCAAATCTTCGCTGGCGCGATGAAAGATGCCTATCGCTATACTTTTTCTGGCTGGGAATTTTTACCACAAGAATTGTACTTGCTGATCGGAACGCTAGTTATTGGATTTTTGGCTGCTGTCATTCCAGCAATTCAAGCCGCGAATACCGATATTTCGGAGACGCTGACGAGGTAGTAAGGAGACCACTGTGCTGCAAGAGGCGAGGCTGTTTCACTGTCAAAATAGATCGTCGCGGTTTGTAAATGCGATGCTATGCGCTCATCAAATTGTTTTTCTATCTGAAACCATAATATGGGAGATTAACACAATGGGAAGATATTACGCACTATTATTGCTTTTACTGCTTAATTGTACTAATTCTTCTGAGGAAGAAACCATTGCAAACCAAAAATAACAGACAACAGCACTCATGAAAATATACTATAAAGACGCCCTCAATTTTGCTTCTAAAATAACGCCCCGTCGTGTTTTGAATGTAGCAAAAGTATTCTCTTCCTTCTATTTGACGAAGTGGCGAAGACGCCCCATTCAGTGGGGAATGCCTTTCACCATTTCCCTAGAACCGACGACTGCGTGTAATTTACGCTGCCCTGAATGCCCAAGTGGTCTGCGTGCCTTTACGCGCCCAACGGGCAATCTAAAAGAAGACTTCTTCCGTGATACGATAGATGAATTGTACAAAGATTTACTCTACTTGATTTTCTATTTCCAAGGCGAACCTTACATCAATCCTAAGTTTTTGGACATGGTGGAATATGCTAACAAAAAAGGTATTTATACCATTACTTCCACCAATGGACATTTCCTGAATGATAAAAATGCACGACGCACCATTGAATCAGGCTTAGATCGAATGATTATTTCAGTGGATGGTACGACACAGGAAGTCTATGAAAACTATCGCAAGGCAGGAAAGCTAGAGAATGTACTTCAAGGTGCGCGCAATGTGGTGAAGTGGAAGAAAAAACTCAAATCAAAGACACCACATATCATTTTTCAGTTCCTCGTTGTGCGT
Organism: Bacteroidota bacterium; assembly: GCA_039176995.1. Classification (GTDB taxonomy): domain Bacteria; phylum Bacteroidota; class Bacteroidia; order Chitinophagales; family Saprospiraceae; genus JAAUTG01. The sequence goes on along the minus strand of JBCDFY010000022.1, from coordinate 34,661 downwards.
CCAAATGAGCATCAAATTCCTGAAATTTATAAGTTAGCAGAAGAAATTGGAGTAGATGAAGTCAAGCTAAAAACTGCACAAGTTTATGATTACGAAAACGGCAATCCACTCATTCCTACTATTGATAGATACGCCCGCTACGCACAAACGGAAGATGGCACGTATCGTGTAAAAAACGAACTACTCGACCATTGCTGGAAGCTCTGGCATTCTTGTGTCATCACTTGGGATGGCATGGTCGTTCCGTGTTGTTTTGATAAAGATGCCACGCATCGTTTGGGTGATTTGAAGAATTTATCTTTTAGAGAGATCTGGCAAGGCGAAGTCTATCAGCAATTTCGGCAAACCCTGCTTGGAGGGCGCGACCAAATTGATATTTGTACGAATTGTACGGAAGGATGTACGGTTTGGGCTTAATAAGTCACGCAAAAACGCTATGGCACAAAGTTTAGGAATTCTTACCATACTTACTTTCGTAGTGGTTTAAAAATCACGTTTTACTTTGTTAGTAATTAACGGAAAAGCGTAGCTTTGCACTTTTATTAACAATCAGAAATCGTAACTGACTGGCACACAACACTATTGTGACCATGTGGTAAAACAGTTACCAAAAATCATTTGACCTTGACAGAGCAGTATTACAAATGGTATTCCCACAACTTGGGAATGGATATGGAAATGATGGTCTTCGGCGATAGAGGCTATCCAGTCGTTTTGTTTCCGACTACAATGGGACGCTACTTCGAGTGTAAAGATCAAGGATTGATCAAATCAGCAGAATGGTTTATTAATGAAGGTTTGGTGCAAATTTATTGTCCAAATTCCGTCAATGAACATTCTTGGTACAATCGCCAAATTCATCCGGCAGACAAAGTACGCAATCATACTTACTACGATAAAATGGTGCTGGAAGAAATTGTAGACAAGATTCGCTGGAATACAGGAACAGGAAAAGTTGCAATGGCGGGTCCGAGTTTTGGAGCTTACCAAGCCTTGAATTTTGCTTTCCGCCATCCCGATCGCGTGAGTCACTTATTTGCCATGAGTGGTAAATTTGATATTGGTTCATTCATGGATGGTTACCATGATGACAACGTCTATTTCAACAATCCAATTGAATACATTCATGGTTTGAATGACCCGAATATCTGGAACATGAATATTGTTTTGGGTACTTCTGAATGGGACATTTGTTTAGAATTCAGTCAAGATATGTCGCGTCGATTGAACGAAAAAAATATCAATCATTGGCTAGACATTCGAGGCTGGAAAGAACATGACTGGCCACTTTGGCAAGAGATGTTTCCGCATTATTTATCCTTGATACATAAATAGCAAACTCCATCATCCAGTGACGGGAAGTCACTGGATGATTTCTGTTGCACGATAATCCTTCACAGAACGATGGTTGAAGTTTCCTAACTTCAATGGCATATCTGCTCGTTTCCAAACGAGCTTATTCTACGATAATCTTCAAGGCAATTCTTTCATATCTTTAAAACTTGCTCCTAAACGTTCATAGAATTTCCTCCAAACCTCAAAATACTGCTGATAAATATGATGCGCCTCCAAATTAGGCAAAAAGGACTTTCCAATCGATTCATTATCAGTAAAATACGTTATTTCTAAGGCTTGCATTGCCAAAATTGCTGCACCCCATGCTGTTCCTTCTTCATGTTCTTGCAAGATCACATTTGCATTAAAAACATCTGCTAAAATCTGCATCGCTAGATCATTTTGTGTGAAGCCCCCACTCGCATAGATTTCCTCAATTTCAACCGTAGAATTTTCCAAGGCTTGTGCAATTTGATAGATATTAAAAATGATACCTTCTAATGTTGCTCGAAGCAAATGTGCTTCGGTGTGCTGATTGTTCAAACCAATGAAAGCTGCACGCGCATTCGTATTCCAAATCGGTGCGCGTTCTCCTAGCAAGTAAGGTAAAAATAACAAGCGTTCCGCTCCAATCGAAATGGAAGAAGCATCAACATCTTTCTCCACTATTTTTTGCAACCAAGCATAAACCGCACCACCATTATTGCTCGCACCACCGATGATGTAATGCGTTTTATCCAAAATATAATTGAATAATTGCGTCTCCACATCTGGAATGGGTTGATGGTGCGTCATCCGAATAGCAGCACTTGTCCCGACGCTCAAAACTGCCTTTCCTAACTCTTTCACACCTGCTCCTAAGTTAGCCAAACAACCATCACTTGCCCCTATAATGACCGGTGTTTTATTACTGATAGTCAATTGTTTAGCAATAGTTGATTTCCAATTTTTGAGAATTGTAGTTGTAGGAACAATTTCTGAAAGTTGCTCTTTTTCTATACCGCAATAATTCAATGCTTTTTCATTCCATATCCGTTTTCCAATATCAAAAAGTCCCGTTGCAGAAGCAATAGATTCATCTACTGCATAATCTCCAAACCATTGTAAAAATATATACTCCTTAATAGAAATAAATTTAGCGGTTTGCTCAAAAACAGTGCTTCGATGATCGCGCAACCAAGCAATTTTACAAAGTGGAGACATCGGATGAATCGGTGTTCCTGTTTGCTCATAAAGTTGTTTGCCTAAATCTGTTTTTATTAATTCATCAGCATAACTTTGGCTTCGCCCATCTGCCCAAATAATGCTGTTGGTGAGCGCTTGATCATTTTTATCCATCGCAATTAAGCTGTGCATCGCACTGCTATACGCGATGGCTTTAGGTTGACCATACTGCTTAATGACTTTTGCTGTGGCTTCCATTAATGCTTCATAAATTTCTGCAGGATTTTGTTCTTTGAAGCTAGACTGTGGGCTTGAAATTGGATAAGATTTGCTGCATTTTTGAAGCAATTTTCCTGAATAATCGAAAGCGACGACTTTAGTGCTGGTCGTGCCAATATCAATAGCTAAAATGTAGTTGTTCATTTAGGCAAAAATAGAAATGAACGACAAAGGAACAAAGAGCACAAAGATTCTAGATGAGTATTTTTGGTAGCAATTAAAAAAGTAGTTCTTTGCCACATAATTATAAAAAATGAAAAAACTCTTCTTCATAGCAATCATATTGTTGATCTTCAGCGACTTACAAGCACAACAACGCTTTAAAGGAGCTTTGGTAGCAGGCATGAATGTGTCGCAAATTGATGGCGATTTGCTAATTGGCTTCAACAAATTTGGCTTCAATGCAGGTGCGCAAGTCAGTACCGTTTTCACAGAACGTTGGGAAATGAGCGTAGAATTATTATACAGCCAAAGAGGAAGCGACCGAACTAGAAATGATGGACCGATTATCGAATACAATCGCATTGACTTGAATTATGTCGAAGTTCCTGTTATGTTACACTTTATTGATTGGAAATTTCACTTCACAGGCGGCTTTGCTTATCATCGACTCATTAATTTTGAGGCACTCAATCAAGAAAGTGAAGACATTACTGAATTCCAGAATTATCGCGAAAATAACTTCGGTATTACGCTTGGAGCGACTTATTTTGCCACTGAACATATTGGCTTTGATCTTCGTTGGTCACGCAGTCTGTTGGATTTACAAATCATTAACAACCAACTAATTAAATGGGCGGAAAAATGGATAACTTTTAGAACGATTTATGTGTTTTAAAATATGAAAATAGGGAATTGTGAGTTTAGGGTTAATAGCAATTGAGGCTTGTCGAGAAATGAGTAAATAGTACTAAGTTTGGGAAGTTTAGTACCTCAAAAAGTCATGAAGAGATTTCATAATACAAAGGACATAAAAGTGAAAAACAGTACATAATCACCTAACTTACACAATACCTTCTCATTCTTTGAATATTATACTAAGGTATCTTCTTTTTTACGCAGTAATGAAAAAGCAGATTACTTCCCAATGTAAATTTGCAATTGTAGATTTGAACCTTAAAAGTAAAAATTAAACAACAATGAAAAAGATATATATAGTGGTTTTGGCGATGATTGGTGTGGCGATGACCTTGATACTTACCGCATCCGACGATGTAAGTACTTATTCTTCATTTTCAGAAGCGATGAACACCGATAAAAAAGTGAAGATTGTAGGACAATTGGCAAAGGACAAACCGATTGAATACAACCCAGCGATCAATCCAAATTACACAGGTTTTTATTTGCGCGACGTAGACGGTATGGAGTATAAAGTTGCTTTGCTGAAAGCCAAGCCACAAGATTTTGAACGTTCCGAGCAAGTCGTTCTGACGGGCAAAATGGAGGGCAACGAATTCGTAGCTTCCGAAATCTTGATGAAGTGTCCTTCCAAATACAAAGATGAAGAGATTTACTTGAAAGAAAAGAGCGATTATTAGAAAGCGCGTAAGTCAAAGTGCAAAGAACAACTTCTCTTCGAATCAACAGATCAACATCTATCAATGTCTGAAATACAATACATAGGCGAACATCTTATACCAGGAAAAATTGGGCAAATTGCAATATTACTTGCTTTTGTAGCAGGTCTACTTGCAGCCATTTCTTACTTTTTTGCAACGCAAAAGCGTGGGACAAATGAAGCCACAAGCTGGACGAAACTCGGTCGTACTTCCTTTCTGCTGCATGGTTTGAGTGTATTCACAGTGATTGGTGTCATTTTCTACATCATGACCCAACAATACTATGAATATCAATATGTTCAGGCACACGTTTCAGAAGATTTGCCATTTCGATACATATTTTCTGCCTTTTGGGAAGGACAAGAAGGGAGTTTTATGTTGTGGATGTTTTGGCACGTTGTTTTGGGAGGAGTCTTGATCTTGGTTGGCAAGAAATGGGAAGCTCCAACCGTTGCGACATTAGCGTTAATTCAGGTCTTCATTGGTTCGATGATCTTGGGCTTGTACATCACTGATGATATCAAAATCGGTAGTAATCCTCTACTCTTATTGCGTGACACCGTAGATTTGCCGCTCTTCAATAACGCAGAGTACGTACAAAAAATAACGGGCAGCGGACTGGATCCCTTACTCCAAAATTACTGGATGACTATTCATCCACCGACCTTATTTCTAGGTTTCGCTTCCACCGCCATTCCTTTTTGCTACGCCATCGCTGGACTTTGGACGGGCGAGCACAAAGCATGGCTAAAACCTGCGATGCGTTGGGCATTATTCAGCGCAGGGATTTTAGGAACGGGTATTTTGATGGGCGGTGCTTGGGCATACGAAGCCTTGAATTTTGGTGGCTATTGGGCTTGGGATCCAGTAGAAAATGCCTCGCTTGTGCCTTGGCTAATTCTAGTAGCAGGTGTACATACCAACTTGATTGCCAATGCGACAGGTTACTCGATTCGAACGACCTATATTTTTTATATCCTCACCTTCTTTTTCATCCTTTTCTCCACTTTCTTAACGCGAAGTGGAATCCTAGGAGAAACTTCGGTTCATGCCTTCACCGAAATGGGCTTAGAATGGCAGTTGATTGTGTTTATGGGATTCTTCTTGTTGTTAGGAATCGTGATGCTTTTTGCCAAAAACAAGGAAATTCCAAGCATTAAAAAAGAAGAGGCAGTCGCTTCGCGCGAGTTTTGGATGTTCATTGGAACATTGGTTCTACTGTTCTCTTCTATCCTCATCACAGGTTCAACTTCTTTGCCGATTTACAACAAAATCATGCAGTTCTTTGATCCGATCTTTGAAGGTGTAGTGATTAATGAACCGATTCCACATTATAATAAATATCAATTGTGGATTGCGGTTTTCATTGGTTTCCTTTCTGGTGTGGCACAGTATTTACGCTATCGAGAAGTGCGATTCCAAAGATGGAGCAAGAAGTTTTGGAAGCATTTTGGTATTGCGATGGGTGCGACAGTTGCGATTACATTTTTGTTTACGCTTTGGATAGACGCCAATGCTTGGCAGTATCGCTTAATGCTTGCAGCGGGCGTTTTCACGGTTGTTGCAAATTTAGATCACCTCATCACTTTCACTAGAACGAATCTCAAAATGGCAGGTGCGACCATTTCGCACTTAGGTTTTGGGGTGATGTTGATTGGAATTTTGGCGTCTAGTTTGAACAAAGTGCAGCTTTCTACGAATCCATTTGCAATGCGTGGGTTACTTTCTGATCGGGAATTGTTGGAGAAAAATGTATTGCTACTGAAAGGGGACGTGATGCCAATGAGTGGCTATGATGTCACTTATGTTGGTGATACGTTAGAGGGCTTCACTAGAACTTTTGAAATTAATTTTAAACAAAAGAACAAGGCAGGGAAAGTTACAGAGGAGTTTAATGTTTACCCAAATGTGCTGTACAGCAAAGATTTCACCAAAATTGCTGCCCCCAATCCTGATACGAAACATTACTTGCACAAAGATATTTTTACGCACGTCGCGAACTTGCCAAAAGTAGAACTGGATAAAGAATACGCGCAAGCTGTAGAAGATAGCCTAAATTATGTACAGTACAATGTTGCCCCAAATAATGGATTCACTATTCAGGATACTATTCCAATTCGAGATAAAGATACTTTGATTACGCGCAGCTATCGCGCAGAATTATTGAGCGTCAATCGCCAGCCTAAGCATCCAGATTATCATGCGGAAGCAGGAGACATCACGATTGGTGCGCACTTGCAAATTCATACACCTGATTCCACTTTCGATGTACATCCGATGTTGGCGTTGCGTGGTCAAATGCTGTTTAGTTATCCAGATGTGGTGAAGCCTTTGACGATGAAAGCTAAGTTAGAAGAAGGTGTTTTCGATCAAGTGCTATTTAGCGATAAAAACTTGGATTACGAACTCTTTACCTTAAAACAAGGTGAGACCTTCCAATACGACGGTTACAACATCCAATTTGGTGGTTTTAATCGCAACCCAGCGCATCGCGATTACCAAAAAGAAGAAGGCGACATTGCCGTTGGTGCAATGATTAATGTCTCCGATGGGCAACAAAATTATACTGCTGCGCCGATCTATTTCATCCGTGAAAATCGTCCGTACAATATTAAAGACGTTGTGGAAAAAGCAGGTTTGCATCTTCGCTTCAATTCTATTGATCCAAAGACGGAAAGTGTAGAACTCTTAGTCGCGAAGCAAGCTACTCAAGATTTTGCTGTTCCTGTTAGCATTGCTACGAATGCCGCAAGAACAGATTTCATTGTCTTTGAAGCCATTGAATTCCAAGGTATTAACTTATTTTGGTTAGGCTCTATTGCAATGATGTTAGGTTTCTTCTTTAGTTTGTGGGTAAGATGGCAAAGCAAGATGAAAATAGAAAAGAATAAAATTCCTGCAGTGGATAATTCCCGTATCGAAGTGGAAGCATAGTAACACGAAAACTACTTTCATACATTTAGCTTTTGGTTGAACCCGCGTTTATACAATGATAAACGTTCCACTATTCTAAAAGCTATTTTATGAATCAGTGGATAAAGTACCTCTTTCTATTTTATTGTGGTCTAGCATTGAATGAAAATGTTTATGCCCAGCAGGAAATATACATTTTTGGTAGGGTAACCTCTAGTAAAGGAGAACCCTTAAATGGAGCATTAATCACAAGTTTGACTGGGCAAAGTACCATCAGTGATTCACGAGCTTACTATCAGCTAAATATTCTTAGAAAAGATAGCCTTTCCTTGAAAGTCCAATTCGTGGGCTATGAAACCTTAGACACTACCGTCTTTCCAGCAGGTACGGATAGCTTGAATATCAATTTTCAATTAACACCTGCACTTTTTGATTTACCTGAAATCACAGTAGAAGCAGCTCAACAAAATTTATATGAGCGTTCCAATTGGGTGGTTATTGATTATGTTATCTGGCACGACCAAATAATTCTGATTGCACTAGAAGGACGGAAAAGATGGATTTATCAATATACTTTGGCTGGTAAACTAAAGAAGCGCGAACAACTATCGGAAAGATATACGGATTTGCACCTTTCCTGCTTAGGTGGTTTACACCTCATTGGTGAAAGTGTTGTTGTAGAATTGAAGTGGATGGATGATGAAATAGCATTACAAAATCCATATGAAAAGCAGAAGTTTGAGAGCTTGCTACAAGCCTGTCTATTCAAATGGGACAACAACGTAGTTTTTAAAAACTGGAGTAACCACAATCAGCAGGTTGACTACTTCTACTACGTTCAGCAAAAGGCTGTTCCTCTATATCGTTCTGTGAATCCACAAGCGATTCAATTAGCGCGCGCGCAATTCAATAAAATTATAGGTTTATATTATCAAGCAGTTGGTAATCCGTATTCGGGGGGCATTATTAATGCAAGGATTGAAAAAACCAATATAATTGCAGAAGGTCTATGGGATGGTGATTTATTTGACTTGATTACTCCCGAGAATAATGGAGTAATGAGGGCTATCACTCATTATGAAAACACTTTGGCTAGACCTCTTTGTTCATGGGAAGCAGTTCATCAGGGAAAACTTTTGATATTCGATTTTGTACAACAAAATGTGAGTTTGTTCAATCGCTTATCTGTTTCTGATCGCATTACACTAGATACGGATGCAATCAAACAAATTTGGAAAAATAATTCAGGTGATTTGCTACAAAATTCCGCTAATGGAAAGATATATTTCTTAAGTAATGACTTTAAACTATTCCAACTTCAAATTAAAAAAAGAAAAATGGAACTTGAACTTGTTCAAGAATTAACGTTCCAAGGCAACTACCCCAAAAACTATTGCGTCTATCAGGATGAAATTTATTTTCTTGGCAATGTGTCGAGCAGAAGCCCCCAAAACAAATTATTTTCCTTGAGCTTTTAAACATTGCTTTCTATTGCTCCTTCTCCAAATACTCCGCCAAAAACGCCTTCAATTGCTCCGTTGCTTTGCCACGATGGCTAATCTTATTCTTCTCAGCTGAGCTCAATTGCGCAAAAGTTTGCTCATAGCCCTCTGGAATGAAAATAGGATCGTAGCCAAAGCCCTTTTCGCCTTGTTTTTCCATAGCGATATGTCCTCTAGCAATGCCTTCAAAAGTATATTCTTTTCCATCTAAGGTGAGCGCAATTACGGTTCTGAATTGCGCCCCTCGGTCTTCTTGTCCCATCAATTTTCCTAGCACTTTTGCCATATTTGCATTAGCATCTCTTGCTGGTCCAGCATAGCGAGCCGTGATGACTCCTGGCTCACCATGCAGTGCATCTACTTCTAAACCCGTATCTTCTGCAAAGCAATCTACCTTGAAATTTCGCTTCACATGACGTGCCTTTTGCAGCGCATTTCCTTGAATGGTTTTCTGTGTTTCAGGAATTTCTTTGGTACAACCAATTTCTTCCAAACCAATGATTTCCAAAGAATTATCAAGCATCTCATTGATTTCTCTAACTTTATTCGGATTGTGGGTAGCAAAAACTATTTTCATATATCAACAAATGTAATGAATGAATCATAGAATGAGTAAATAAGTTCTTTTCTCAGTTCTCGGCTTTCCGCTTTCCAATTTCATCATATTCCTTCAATAACTTCTCCATGTCTGCGCGCAAGCGATCTACTTCTTCTGGATTCGTGCCTTCTGCAAAAGCTCGAACGTGTCGCTCTTTATCTACTAAAATAAATCGTCCGCTATGATCGAAGCCTTCGGGCGCATCACTATCTTCTATGACGATGTTGAAATACTTATCCGCTATTTCATAAATGTCTTCCTTATCGCCCGTCACAAAATGCCATTTTTCAGTATTTGTAATTCCAATATTTTCGGCATATTTTTTCAATCTTCCAACGGTATCTCGACGTACATCTATCGTATGAGAAATGAATGCAACTTCTGGATAATCTAGAAAGTGTTCATGCAGCCGTTTCATCTCCTGCGTCATTTTAGGACAGATTGTTGGGCAAGAAGTAAAGAAGAAGTCTACTACATAGATTTGATCAGAAAAAGTGGCGTTGTTAATAATGATGCTATCCTGATTAATAAAGCTAAAATTAGGAATTTGATAAGGTTTTTCTATTCCATCCACCAGCGTTCTCGCTCCCAGAAAAGGAAGTCTATCTCTACGATCAGAACAACTCAACAATAGAATAAGAATTGGAAAAAGACACGAATATTTCATGCAGCGAAACGACTTTTGTGCGAAGATAAATAAAATGAACTGATCTTGAAATGTAGACATTTAGAATAAAAGTTCTTCAAAAAGCGTTGAACTTCCTTTAAAAATCGCAGTTTAACCACAAACCCCTACTTTTTTCACTCCAATCCGTTACTTTTCCATCAGAAATATTGTCCAATAGAATAATTTATTCGATTATTGACGTAGCATCTTTATAATTAGGCAACTAAAACCTACTTTCATGAGATTTGAGCTTTCCAGACAGTCAAACGACAAACTCTTCTATTTTCAAATTTTCAATGATAATAACCAAGTAATTCTCAACAGCGAGGGCTATGAAAGCGAGGAACAATGTGGACGAGATGCGGCTTGGACGATGGCAAATTACAACAACGAAGATTTCTATCTGGTGAGAGAAATAGACGGAAATTTTGCCTTGACTGTTCAAAACGAAGATCAGCAAACAATTGCACAAAGCACTTACTACTCGAGTCAAGCTGCTTTGAAAAATGACTTTTCGTTCATTGACAATGTACAAACCATAGAGGGCACACCTTATCAAGGTCGTGGTGGAGAAGATAACTATGAACCGCTCAGTTTTTATCAATCTAATGTAACGGGTGTAGAAAATGGTTTTGACACTTTCAGTTCCGATCGTGGTCACTTTTTTACCTACAATCTCAATGGAAGAGTCATCTTGATTAGTGAATCTTATACCTCCATTAGAGGACGCGACAATGGTGTAGAATCGGTCAAGAAAAATCAGACCATTGTAGAACGCTATCAAAGAAGGCGACATCCAAATGGTAGATACTACTTTAATCTGTTAGCAGGCAATCGCCAAGAAATAGCCACTAGTATTTGGTTTGATGCGGAGAGTGATTTGGACATTGTGATCGCAGCGATGTCTGGTCAAAGTGTAGGAGATGTTGAAATTACAGTCATAGAAAGCGAAGAAATAACAGGAGAACTAACTGCCGCTAATCGGACAGCAAGTATTGGCATTGCTGCTGCGCCTGCGCCTGATCCAGTCGATGAAAATAAACCCAAGAAGAGGCGCAAAAAACGCAAAAAATCGGACAAGCCAAAGGCAGAGAAAGTAATCGTCGCGGAATCTTCCTATCTCTTCAATGATATTGATTATCAGATTTTCCGAAGCAGTAATGGCAAATATTATTTTACCTTCAAAAACAAGGAAGGCAAAACCGTATTAATGAACAGCAATGTGCGCGGCTTTGAAACTCAAGAGCAAGCACAGGCAACGGTTGACAAAATCTTAGAGTTTGGGCCTTACGAAAATAACTTTGAAGGTAGAACGACTAAAAATGGTAAGTACTATTTTTATCTAAAAGATGGTGATGGTAACAATATCGGTAAGAGTTTCTTTTTTGATGGTACGGAACAACTGCAAGAATCCGTTGGACTTTTCTTAGGAACGACAACGGTAAATCAGGCTGCACTCGCTGCAGCAAGATTGCGAGCTGCGGAGGAAGAAGCCGCTGCGGAGGAAGCTCGTTTGGCCGCGGAAGAAGCCAAGAAAAAAGAAGAGGAAGCAGCTGCTCAAAAACGCGTCTTGCGTACTGATGATTATTTGCCTTGTAGAGCCTACGCTGGAGCAGCAGGGTTTCATAAATTTTTTGACATTGATCAAAAAGAATATTTCTTTGCCTATAATGATGAAAGCGGTAACACACTACTGAGATCAGAGGGCTACACCACAGAGCGCGCACGCGACAATGGAATTGAATCCGTCAAAAAAAATGCGCCGCTCCAAGAACGTTGGTCAACTGATACCGCGGTCAATGACAAATATCATTTCTACATCCTGAAAGCAGGAAATCATCAGGAAATTGCCAGAAGTTGCTATTACGACTCCAATGCAGCTATGATGGCAGCTTTTGGTGCAGTGACGAGTGAAAAGAGCAATATCGGCTTTGGTTCGAGAGCAGTAAATGGGGTTCTGATGTCTGCTTTTGCCATTCGAGAGGCGGAAGCGAAAAAGGCATCTGAAGCAAAACGTGCTGCCCTACGAACGGATGACTATCTGCCTTGCGATGCTCATGCTGGCGCAGCAGGTTTTCACAAATTCTATAATGACGAACGTAAGGAATATTATTTCGCTTACAATGATGAAGGTGGCAAAACGCTCTTGCGTTCAGAAGGCTACACTACGGCAGCAGCTAGAGATAATGGCATTCAATCTGTGATGAAAAATGCACCACTCGAAGAGCGTTGGAAGACGGACACGGCAATGAATGGTAAGTATCATTTTTATATCTTAAAAGCAGGTAATCACCAAGAAATTGCTAGAAGTTGCTATTATGATTCCAATGCGGCAATGATGGCTGCTTTTGGTGCTGTAACAGGCGAAAGCAGCAGTATTGGCTATGGTTCTGCAATGGTTGGAGGTATCCTGATGTCAGCATTGGCATTGGGCAAGAAGAAGGAAGAGGAGGAAGCTGCGGCTGCACTTGCTGCCGCAAAACTTCGGGAGGAGGAAGAAGCCGCCGCCGCTGCCAAAGTGGAAGAAGAGCGTAAGGCAGAAGAAGAAAAGAAAGCTGCGGCTGCTGCTGTCGCTGCGGCTGCACTCGCTGCTACAAAACTTCGGGAGGAGGAAGAAGCTGCCGCCGCTGCCAAAGCGGAAGAAGAGCGCAAAGCGGAAGAAAAAAGGAAAGCTGCGGCTGCACTCGCTGCTACAAAACTTCGGGAGGAGGAAGAAGCTGCCGCCGCTGCCAAAGTGGAAGAAGAGCGTAAAGCGGAAGAAAAAAGAAAAGCTGCTGCCGCCACTGCAATGGCTGCGGCTGCAACTGCTGCCAGTAAAGCACCACCAACTGCTAGTTCAGGTGGAAGCGATAAAGCAGGTGCTGGAGCAGTAGGAAGTGGTTGTTTTAATTGGAGATGGTTATTATTAGCTCTCTTACTGTTATTGCTGCTGTTCTTCTTATTGAGAGGATGTTGGGGGGATACAGATCGTGAAGCAAACATAACTGGCGATGCAGATAAAATAGAAATGCCAGCTGCTCCAGTGGAAGAGGAGGTAACAGATGCAGCGGGTGCAGAAGTATCTAGTGGTGAGGAAGAAGGACTTGCCGCTGAAGAAGGAAACAGCGAAACAGAAGGAGAAAGAATAGGTGAAGAGCTAGAGGAAAAAGGCGTTCCTGATGAGCAGTCCAATGTATCACCATTGAGTGCCAATACTGATTGTAATTGTGGTAATCGAAATGCCGCGATTTTCCAATTTGAGGGTAAAGCGCGTAGCGTAACCAAATTAGGTAGTCTACCTGAATTTGGTAGCTTACATGGTTTAACTACCAACCAATTCTACAAGAAATTACAAGATCGCTATAATAGTAGCAATATGGATCGCAACTATTTGAATTATGTATTCCGCGCAATGGGTTATCGCAATGGATTCAGCGACGCAAGTCCTGATTTGATTAGTGAAGCAACAATGGAAAGTGGAACGGAAGGAAATCTAGGTTTTGCTTCCTATCATGGTTATAAATACTATACTTTGAATACTTCGGGTAGGGATTTATTAGCTTTTCGAATCAAAGCCAACAATGGTTGCGATATTCACTACATGAAAACTTGCGGAAATTATTTCTATTTCTGTGATTAAACTCTTGTTATCCAGTGATTTATCGTCACTGGATAACTTATTTTTCAGCAATAAAAACAGGATCAAGATGTGCTTTGCATTATAAAATCGCTGAGCAAAAATAGACCTCTCCTTTGCAAATATTCGAAGAAATACACTCTCCTCGTTATTTATTCTGCTAGTTGTTCGGACAATTCTACTTTTTTACTTTGTTTTACTTCCGAAATTACAGCTCTAAGTTGAATCTGTCATGTTGAACTTATCATTGGTCTAAAAGAGATAACTCTTCATCTTTTCCTGCTGTTCTTTACACCAAATCATATTAATCAAAAAAGCTTGGCAACTCTGCTAATAACATATTTCTCAAAATGGCTTTCTAAACCGATCATCAGACATAGTGTGATTTGGGTCACTATTCTTTTAATTCTGATGTTCTATCAAGGCTTTACTAATGGCTTTGGCTTCGCTTTTTTTAATAACTTGATCATCGTCAGCTTTTATGCAGCTATCGTTTACTTCAACCTGTATTACCTCATTCCAGAATATTTAAGCAAGAATAAATTTTTATTTTACAGTTTACTACTTTTTATTAGCTGCTTGATTATCACGCCTTTGCGAGAGATTACTCAATATTTTTACTACGAGTTGACGGCTAATGAAAAAGCCCAAGAAATCCTTTTAGAGACCATCAATTTTCAATTTCTCATCACTTTTTTCGTAGTTGGTACTTCTACAATTTTAAAGATCGTGAGCGATTGGGTACGTCATACTCGCGAGCGACAAGAGTTACAGACGCGCACCATGCAATCTGAGCTGCGCTTCCTCAAATCTCAAATCAATCCACACTTCTTGTTCAATACATTGAATAATTTGTATGCTTTGACGCTAAAAAAGGACGATAAAGCTCCAGAAATTGTCATTAAGCTCTCCGAAATGATGCGCTATATGCTCTATGAATGCAATGAGCGTAGAGTGTTATTGCAAAAGGAAATTAACTACATTCGCAATTATTTAGATTTGGAATCTTTGCGGCAAGGAAAAAATGTAAAAATTGAACTCGAAGTAAATGGCAGAGTAAGCGATCAGCAAATTGCACCATTAATGTTTATTCCTTTTTTGGAGAATAGCTTTAAGCATGGACTTAATCATTCTATTACAGAAGGCTTCGTCAAAATTGAGTTGAACGTAGATGAGAAAGAAGTAAATTTTTACATCGAAAATAGCAAAGCGGATCGCATCGTTACGCCGACCCGAGGGAAAAGTGGTGGGATTGGCTTAGTGAATGTGCGCAGAAGATTAGACTTGCTATATCCAGAACAGTATGACTTGAGCGTAGAAGACCGTCCGAATAGTTACGCTGCGAATCTATTACTGACCTTAGATTGATGAAAGAGAAACATGAAGTTGCCGTTACTTAGAAAATGTCCTATGCCAAACTCTAATAACTCATTGCAAATTGGTAATTTCTATTGCTTTCTTTTCCCAATATTCGTCACTATGAAAATTAAACTGCGAGGGTTTATATTCTCCCACCAAATCGACTTGCGCTTTTTCAGGAACTTTCATATTCAATAAGTAATAGGTCGCATTCACCAATAATCTTCTTACACCTTCATTCAACAAATCCACTGACGCGCCAATCGTAGAAGTGAAAGCCCTTCCTTGTTGTCCATTTTGCAATTGATAGTCCTTAATCCAAGCAATTGGCATCATGGGGTCGTTTGGATTGTAAGGGGTTTTGGTGGCTGGATTAAGCGTTGCGACTGCATTATCGGTATCGCGCATTCCATAGAAGAGATCATTTTCATCATATTCACTTGCTCGATCAATAACTTGTCCCATAATTAAATGTTGTGCATCGTCAGGCAAAGGTAAGCGAACTCCATAAACATCCGTTGAACCCCAAATATCGCCACTTTTAATGCCAGTCGTAATAGGATGATCGGCTGCATTTTCTGCAACTAAACCTTTGGTGCTCTGATGTTTATGATGTCCATGATGCGTATGCCATTTTTCCCCTAGTACCAATCTGCCAAATCCGCCATTCCAAAAGTCACTTTCCGCTTTATTATAATTTCCCCAATGCTTCCATTGGTGAGTTGTATCTTTGAAATGGAAGGCATGAGTCGCAGTACGAATGCCTAAAACAGGTTTGCCAGCTGATAAATAGTCTTGAAAGTGTTGCATTTGCTCGTTAGGCAAAGCGCGAAATCGGGTAAATAGAATCATTAAATCGGCATCTCGTAGTGCTTCAAGACCTGAAATATTGTAGGAGTAATTAGGGTCAACAATACCTGGAGTATCAGGATGTTGTGCAAAAAGGACTTGGCAATTGAAGCCGTGATGCGTATTTAAGATTTTGGCTAGCTGTGGTAAAGCCTCTTCCGAGCGATATTCTTCGTCGCCGCTGACTAGGACGATTTTCTTGTTTTTTTCACCTTTATAAATTAACCATTCTATTGGTTTGTCTTCAACAGCTTCTTCTTGTGAAGTTGTGGTATTGTCTTGGCAAGCGATGAAGCCAAGTAAGAGCAATAGAGTAGAGAAGGGATATTTCATAATAGTTGTTTATTCGTCGATGTGAGATAAATCGTTTCGATTAAAGATGTATTTTTCACTGATGCTATTTCCCTGAAGTAGATCAATGGTATTTTGAGCAGTGATGACACACATTTGATTGTAAGTCGTAGCAGTTAGACTCGCCGAGTGAGGCGTGATTAGCACATTATCCAATTGTAAGAGTGCGTCATTTTTATCAGGTGGCTCAGTAGCTAAAACATCTGCGGCAAAACCTCCAATTTGTCCTTCTTGAAGGGCGATGAGCAACGCACTTTGGTCAATCACACTTCCTCTAGAGGTGTTGATGAGTAAACAGTGAGGAGGTATCTTTTGTAAAGCTTCTTCATTAATCAGGTGCTTAGTCTCTTCCGTAAGTGGTAGATGTAAACTAATGAGATCTGCCTTCGCAAAAACTTCTTCCAAGGATAGAAATAAATAATCAACTCCTGATTTCTTTGCTACATCCCAATAAATGATGCTCAAGCCAAATGTTTCCGCCAAACGAGCCACTTTGCTACCGATGTTCCCTAATCCTAATATCCCCAAAGTCTTTCCCCGAATCTCATCACCTTGATAATGTTTTCTAAAATCCCAATTGCTATTTTTCACTGCCGCTATGGAGTTGTATAAATTGCGCTGTAAGGATAGCATTAATGCTAGCGTATGTTCCGCAACGGTATCCGCATTGCTGCCAGGTGTATTCACCACTTTCACACCTTTTTGGCTTGCAAAAGTTATATTCACATTATCTAAGCCAACTCCACAGCGCGCAATAACTTGTAAATCAGGACACTTGGAGATCAGGGCTGGACTCACATCACCCTTCCCTCTCGTTACGATGGCGTGAATATTGTGCTGTTCTGCGATTTCTTCTCCTGTGAAAGGGCTAGAAGAGGCGAATACATTGCTACCGTTTTCTAAGATGGAAAGTGCTTCGTTGGTGATGGATTCAAGCAGAAGAATGTTCGGTTTAGTCATTTAAAGTTGGTGTTGTTTTTAGAACTCACGCAAAAGCGCGAAGACGCAAAGTTTTTTTGAATTTTTTTGTAAAAAAATCTGTGAAAATCAGTTTAATCCGTCAAATCTGCGTTCCTATCCTACTCGCCATGATACAGCGTCGCATTCTCACTTTTATACCCTCGAAAATCATTTCTGCCCGAAACGTACAAGCCTTCTTTGTAGAGTTCATCTTCAAAAATCTTAGGATCAACTCGCCCCTTAAAAGCAGGAGGCGAGGAAATTTCTACTAGATTGCCAGATGGGTCGCGAAGGAAGAGTTGCATCGCGCCATCGGGCAGTTGGCGTACCTTGCCCCAAGGTGCAGTATCAATGATATTCAGTTCTTTGGCGCGCCAAAATAAGGCATTGAAATCTTCCACAATTAAGCAGACGTGTCCTCTGAAAGATTGGGCGTCTTCCCATTCTGTCAAGTGTAATTGTTGACTTTCATTGATTTTGAAAAAGGCAGTCGGATAATCGAATACGAAGGCGGCGATGCTTTCTAGTCCTAGTTCTTGCTCGTAGAACTCAGCGGCTGGTTCTAGTTCATTGACGACTAAGGTGACGTGGTTGATGCTGGTAACTTTTGCCATGATGTGTTGTTTTTCGTTCGACTTCTTTTTGGAAAAATCGGGATTAATTCTTTTCTTGACTTATGATCTCGGGTAAATCAGATAGAAAATCACTAACTTCTAATAAGTTTCGATGTATTGCAAAGACTATTTTTGATAAATCATGTAAATCTCTATTCAATAATTGAAATAAAATTCCTATGTAGTTATATACTTTCTCTACTCTATCAAGACTGAATGCTCCAGATTTAAAACACAACGGTTCATTATGCGCCACTCTATTTCTAAATAATCTTACTTCTTCAAGCATATAATAGATGGTTTATTTTCCACTTTTTTTATTTCTTTTGGGTCTGTGAGAAAATATTTCCAATATTGAATTATTTAAAGCTTTGGCAATTTCATTTTGAAATAAAGAAGTCCAAAATCCAAAATTCATAGATGCGATTAGCCGAGATTTTGGTATAAATATGCTTTGAATTTTTAGTCTTTCTTCGAGTTTTTTCTCTATAAATCTTAATTTTTCTAGGTCATTCATTGCTTTATATTCAGCCTCTGTTCTATGCAATGTTTTAATTTCTATTCTGATGCTTCTTTTTTCCTCTCTTTTTAGACTATTGTATTGACTTTTTAACTTATCGGCTGTTGAATTCAATAACTCTTTATTTTTATAATCTTTAGAGAGTTTTTCTCCATATTTCTTTTCAAGTAACATCAGTTTTTCATTACTTTTCTTTTTCAAAACCGTTTGTAGATCATTCCACCAATAATATTTACCAAAATAATCTATAAGGCGTTTATCAATAGCATTTCTTAAGGAAACTTCTAAGAGAGATAGTAATGGGAAAAACGAAGCGCCTAATCTCATGTTTAATTGATAAAATTCTAATCCTTTATTTACATCCTCATTGCAAACTTTAAGGTAAGGTTTTAAGCGCGGAACTGAAAGGTAATTTTCGAGTGTACTTTTTTTATCCATGATCGTCTAAGTGTTCCATACATTCAAAAAAGCACGAGATCGTCGCAGATTGTATCTGATCGGCTAAATGTGTTCAACGCGAACCAAAAGAGGAAGGGGATCGTCGAATGTCTGTGACTTCGATGCTGTATGCTCATCAAGCATCAACCGATCACCTTCCTCAACACCTCCTGATGATCAGCCCTCACTCTACCAAAGCGTTCATTATACGCTGTGCCAGTATCTAAGACAATCTTCCATATAAAAGACTTAGCTTATTTAGGATTGTATCTAATGACGCTCATTGATTTTCTACAAACCTAATAATTTCATACCACAAATGTCAACAATCCAAATTTATCCACTCCCCAAAAATCACCGCCCCTGTTCAAAAACAAAAATAACCCCAAAGAAAAATCGCCCACCATCCAGCCTACTTTCCAACTAAGTCCAACCCTTAATTTTTTCCATGAAATCTAGTAAATTCGATACTTTAAGAACTTCCTCCTACTTTTTCACTTAAAAAGTCAACCCCCAAATTCAAGTCACAAATTTGTTCCGACTAATCACCTCCCACTAACTTGCATAGCAGAATTTTAGAAGGAATTAAAAGAAATACGCTTCTTAAAATTTGGTATGCAACAATCATCGTAAAACTAAATTACAGATTGAAACTTATGAAATACTTACTCACACTATTGCTAGGTATCGGCATTTCTTGGAGCTATGCACAAGACGCTATCATAGAAGGTACCGTGACTGACGTAGAAGGTACTGCGCTCATTGGCGCAAACGTCCTTATTAAAGATACCTCGACGGGGACAGTGACTGATTTTGAAGGAAAATATGCCTTGAAACTCCAAAATGGGACTTACGTCTTAGTCGTCACTTACACCGGTTACGCACCTGCCGAAAAGGAAGTAACCGTAAATGGTACAGCAACGCTAGATTTTGAATTGGCATTCGGGACAGCTTTGGACGAAGTGGTGGTTTCAGGTTCAAGACGACCTGAGAAAATCACAGAAAGCCCTGCTACTATCGCAACGGTCTATGCCCGTCAGATTGAGGAGTACGCAGGAAATCCAGCGGAATTAATTGCCCGCCAGAAAGGAATTGACTACTTCCGAGCGGGGGTAGCCGCACCTGCTTTCAATATCCGTGGGTTTAACTCCAACTTCAATTCTAAAAACCTGCAAGTCGTAGATGGACGCATCTCTACTTTGGTCGCTACGGGTCTGCCTTTTGGACCGTTGAGCACCAACATCAAAGAAGATGTGGAGCAATATGAAGTGATACTAGGACCAAATGCGACGCTTTATGGACCAAATGCACACAATGGTTTATTGAATACCATTACTAAAGACCCCAGAACTTCGCAGGGGACCAATATTGCGATCAATCCAGGTGTCAATGGCGATGGCGAAGGTTTCTTTTCGGGTAGAGTGCGTCATGCACAAAAGTTGAGCGACAAATTTGCGTTCAAAATTACGGGAGAATACACCCGCGCCAATGAATTCGATTATGTAGATTCTGTTTTCATAGATCGGGTTGGCGCATTCGATGAAACGGGCAAAGCCATTCCCGATGGACAAGCAGAAGGTTATCCTGAGCTAGAACTGGATGAAGATATTTCTTTTTTGCGCACAGAAGCGGCTCTTTACTTCAGCCCTACCAATACTTCTGACATTATTTTCAATTGGGGAAGAAGCAATAGTACGTATCTCTCTCCTACAAATGTCGGAAGAAATCAAATTATAGATTGGCGCATCAATTATTACCAGTTGCGCTACACCAACAAGCACTTTTTCGCTCAAGCTTATTTGACACAAAGTATCACCGATGATACTTATTCCATTGATGACCGCACCAAGCAATACTATCGCCTGTTGGATGCTGGTTTTTCGGATGCCGATGCTCGTGGGGAAGCTTCTTTTGCTAGTGGCGCATTATTCAAAGATAATTCGCGTCGTTGGAATGCCGAGGCGCAGTACAACAATACCTTTGGAAGCCTAAGTGTTGTTGGTGGCGTGCAATGGCAGTACGATCAGGCGAATAGTTTGGGGACGTATTTGCTAGATGAAAATGAAGACGATTTCATCAATGTCAATCAGATTGGAGCATATGCGCACTTGACGTACGATTTTCCAGGGGGCTGGAGAGTGCTAGCAGCGGCGCGCGCGGACAATCACGAAATTTATGATTTTAACTTTGTACCCAAGTTCGGTATTCTGAACATCGGTGCTCAAGGCACTTGGCGATTGACTTATGGACAAGGAATTGCCGCACCTACAATTTTGAATATGTTTGGCGACTTATTCAGCGGTTTGATTCTAGGAAATGCGGAAGGCTTTACCCTCTTAGATGGCTCAACTATAGAGCGGCAAAGTGTTGAAAAGCTCCAAACTTTTGAGCTAGGGTATCGTGGTCAAGTCGTCAAAAATAAACTCTTCGTAGATGCCAATGCCTATTACAATATCTCTAGAGATTTCTTGAGTCCTGTAACCGTAGTTGGCGTCACGACTGCCCGTGGAGACACGCCAATTGCGGAAGTCCAATCAGGTTTTGCCGCTTTCAATGGTCTAGTTGCTACTTATATCAACTTCGGGGAAGTGAACACCTTTGGTGCAGATTTTGGAATCACGTACTACATCAATCCACAATTTAGCGTGAATTTGAATTACTCCTATTTTGACTTTTCAGTGGATGAAGAAAATTTAGAAAATGACTTCAACAACGACGGCGTCGTTAACTTTTTGGATATTCTAGTCAATGCGCCAACGCACAAAGGTGGTTTAGGCTTCAATTATAGCGGCAAGAAGTTTTTTGCGAATGGATATGTGCGCTTCGTCGATCAATTCAACTATTTTTCTAGCTTCCAGATCGCTTCTGAAACCTTACCAGGTTTGACTTATAGAGGAAAACCGATTGTGGAAAATGCTAGAAGTGCAGATACATTCAACTACGGACCACTAGGCGGTTTCGCTACGGTTGATATTGGTGTAGGCTATCGCTTTAGCGATCTTGTAACTTTCTCTTTGGGCGCTTCCAATTTATTCAATCAAGAGTTGAGAGAGTTCACGGCTGTTGCTCCCACTAAAGGATTGTACACCGCAGAGTTGCGTTTGAATTTACCTGCTATTGGAAAGAAGAAGTAAGCAGGTTTGTTTAATCATTGATCTGTTGATGGTTAAACAATTCAAATTTGATACTTTAAGATTTCTATTTTAAAGGAAAATAGGTTCTCTGAAAGTTTTTGTGGAATTGTCAAAATTGACCTAATTTCTTTTAGTGAAAAAAGTGCCAAAAAGGCGTTAAAAACAAAATACTGTATGAGCTAAAACAAGGTGCTAATCAGAGCTGAGAGTTGGCGCAACCTGTGAATAAAAGCTTGAAAAATAATCCTTAGGGCGAGTTTATTTTGTTTAGTCTTTTTGGTGCTTTTGGAGCGTTAAGAAAGAAATTCAGTCTTGGCTTTTTTGGTTCTTTTTGTGCTAAGACAAAAAGAACAAGTTATTTCCTGAAATCGTATAGCTAAATCACAAAATTTTCAAAGAACCGAATAATATTTGTTTGTCTATTAATGAGCATACATGGTTTCGTTAGGAAACTTAACACATCGGATAGCGGAGAACGGAGCGACCAGTTCAACAAGTAAACATATCAACAATAAAAATCAATGGCATTAGCTTGGACACTATTTTCAATTTACTTATTAGGAACTTCCTACTTAGGCTGGTTGGGCTTCAAGCGCACCAAGGGTTTCGGAAGTTTTGCAATTGGAAATGGAGATTTATCGCCGCTAGTCGTTGGTGTGACTTTAGCTGCCAGTACGGCTTCTGCCGCTACTTTCATCATCAATCCAGGCTTCGTTTATGTAGATGGACTTTCTGCTTTTATTCATTTGGCAGTTGGCGTTTATTTGGGTTTTGTACTCATGCTGATTTTGCTGTCTTTTCGTTTCCGACGCATGGGAGATGAGATGAAAGCTTTGACCATACCCGATTGGATTGGTAAACGCTATCAATCGAAGAATTTTTCGCTCTACTTCGCTTTCATCAATCTCTTCACCTTCGCTTTTATCGTGCTATTAGTAGGCGGTATTTCCATTGTCATGCAGAAGCTACTAGGCGTCGATAATGTAACGGCATTAGGCATTACACTTGTTTTTGTAACGGGCTATGTTTTGATCGGTGGTACTTATGCACACGTATTCACCAATATGCTACAAGGTAGCCTCATGGTAGGCGTCACAATCTTGGTATTGGTCACTGGAGCGAAATTGATGTTTTCAGGTGAGGTAAATTTATGGCAAAACTTAGCAGCCATTGATCCTAATTTGACAAAAGCGATCAATCCAAGTAGCGTTTTCTACAATAGTTTTTTCTCGGTATTTGTAGCTGGTTTTTGCATTGGCGCAGCTTTGGTTTGTCAGCCACATATTTTAACCAAAGCTTTATACGTGAAGACAGACAAAGCAGTAAGGAATTATATTGCAGTATTTAGTGTAGTGTTCCTGTTGTTTTGCTTGCTACTTGCAGCAGGGTTCTGGGCACACATCGTCGTTGAGCCAAATCAATTGAAAGATGCGACAACGGGTGCATTTCGGCAGGATTTGGTGATGACCGTTTATTTACAAAATTCCTTTCCAGATTGGGTGTTCACCATTGTGAGCGTCGTATTATTGGCAGCAGCCATGTCCACTTTAGATGGCTTGCTGGTCGGTATCTCTACCATTACTGCCAATGATTTAGTCCTCAATTTAGTCAACAGAGGCGATAGCAGTAAAACCGAAGAGCAAAAAATGAAATTGGCATATCGAGCCAGTCACATCATTCTCATCCTCATTGCGATTCTAGCATTTGCAGTGACTTTGAATCCGCCAAAGTTGCTGGGCATTTTTGGGCAGACAGGCGTGTACGCTTTAGTGGTGGCTACGGTGCCTCCTCTCCTGCTGGGCATCTTATTTCGAGAGGTTGCTATCTCTCTAGTTTGGGCGTGCTCCATTTTGGGAGTAGCAGCGCATTTTCTGCTCTTTTTTTATGGCAAAACTTGGTTTCCCAACAGCACTTTAGCCTTCGCCAATCCAGGTGTGACCGCAACTTTAGGGCTTTTCGCGGGCTTAATTCCTGCTTTTATCGGTACGTTCCTTATTCCCAAATCACTAACACAAAAAATACAATATGACAAGTAAAATAATACCAACTTCAAGACTCTCCATTCATGCGCTGTTTTCAGGAGACGAAAGCGGAATTCCAGTTTTGTTCATTCATGGCAATGCGTCTTCTTCTATTTATTGGAAAGAGATGATGGAAAGTTTACCTGCTGGATTTAGAGGCATTGCGCCCGATCTTCGTGGCTATGGCGATACGGAAGATCGAGTAATTGATGCCACAAAAGGATTGGGCGATTGGGTAGAAGATATTCAAGCACTACTGGAAGCTTTACAAATCCAAAAATATCATGTCATTGGACATTCGCTAGGAGGAGCATTTATTTTTTCACTAATGGCTAGTCATAGCAAGCAAATCCTTTCTGCTACGCTAATCAATCCAGGTTCTCCATTTGGCTTTGGTGGTACAAAAGATGAAAAAGGAACGCCTTGCTTTGGTGATTTTGCGGGTTCAGGCGGAGGAATTGTCAATCCAGAATTCGCTAAACTCATAGGCGAGCAAGATAGAGGAAGTTACAATCCACAAGCCTCTCCTCGAGTAGTGATGAATACTTTCTATTGGAAACCACCTTTCCAAGCAGCCAATGAAGAGGAGCTGTTGACTGGTCTGTTAAGTCAAAAAGTTGGCGATAACCGCTATCCAGGCGACTTCGTTGCTTCTGAAAATTATCCTTTCGTTGCACCAGGGCAGTACGGACCCATCAATGCGGCTTCCCCCAAATATATTGGGGATACCATTGAGCGATTTATCGATTCCGCAAATAAACCCAACATTCTATGGATTCGCGGCTCGGATGACCAAATCGTATCTGATCATTCCCTTTTTGACTTTGGAACGCTAGGTAAGATGGGCATTATTCCAAACTATCCTGGAGAGGAAATCTACCCACCTCAGCCTATGCTTAGTCAGACTCGATATGTGCTAGAACAGTATCAGGCAAAAGGTGGAAAATATGAGGAAAAAGTAATGGAAAATACAGCTCATAGTCCTTATATCGAACAGCCAGAGGCTTTTAATGAGTTGTTTCATGCTTTTATTCAAAATATTTGAATAATTGAAAATCAATACTTCAATCTATTCTATACGATGTATTAACAGCAATTTCTCATATGAGCTAAAGTACCGCTTGATGATGGGCAACTAGGGCTTGCCTGTCATCTGAGATGCTAGAGATAACAGGCATTTTTGGAAATGCCCGTTATCAATACCTCTTCATATGAGAAATTGCTGATGTATTAAGTTTCCTAACTTAATACGATTATTTGCTCGTTTCCTAACGAGCTATTGTAAAACTTGTGGTAGTGCCAAATTTGTAATGCTAAAAACGATTGAATTTACACCGTCATGGGAAACGATAGCGTAAAGAAGCATTACATTTTACTCACACCCAAACTTATTTGGAAACGAGTAGGATATACTAATAAACTATGCGCAACGCAATCATCATTTCATCAGGTATGTACGCTCCAGAGCGTGTCCTGACCAATCAATACTTCAACGACTTACTAGGAGAAGACGTAGGGACTTGGCTCGAAGAAAAAGTCAAAATCTACGAACGGCGTTGGTGTGCCGAACATGAAAGTACCGCAGATTTGGCGGAAGCTGCTGCGCAACAAGCCATGGAGCGTGCTGGCGTAGCAGCAGCAGAATTGGATTTAATCATTATTTCTACGGATACACCAGAGTATGTTTCGCCTTCCACTGCTTCGGTCGTTCAGCATCGTTTAGGAGCTAAAAATGCAGGGACTTTTGACATCAATACGGCTTGTGCAGGCTTCGTCACGGCACTAGATATTGCCTCCAAATACATTCGCTCAGATGAACAGTACAATACGGTATTAGTCATCGGGGCTTATGCAATGAGCAAGTATTTGAATAAAGCCGACAAAAAAACCGTGACACTTTTTGCAGATGGCGCAGGAGCGGTGGTCCTAAAAGTAGATAAAGATGCCAGCAAAGGCTTTTTAGCTAGTGAACTGATTTCCAGAGGAGAATACGCAGACTGGATGGGCATTTATGGTGGAGCGGCTAAAAATCCAATTGATGAATCCGTGCTCAACAATCACGATCATCAACTCAAATTTGTTCACAAATTTCCCAAAGAACTCAATCCTGAGTATTGGAGTAAAATGGCGAAAACACTCAATAAGAGAACACAGACCACTCCTGATGAAGTTGCTAAGTATTTCATTACACAAATCAATATCAATAGCATCTGGGAAACCTTAGATCTGCTGGAAGAACCTCACGAAAAAGCACATACGATCATGCACTATTATGGCTATACGGGATCGGCATGTATCCCAATGGCTTTTAATGATGCGATGGAGAAAGAGTTAGTCAAATCGGGAGATTTGATTTTCTTTATCGGCTCAGGCGGTGGTTTAGCTTTTGCAAGTGCGGCGTTTAGGTTGTGAGGAAATTAATCGCAGAAGACACTAAGTTTTTCGCAAATTAGCACAGAGGTTGAGTTTTCTAAGTATAAATTAAAAAATAAAATCGACATTTATGAAGTCGCAAGCAAAAAATCTCAGCCTGAGGCAGACACGGTTTTAAGGAGAATTTTTTGCTTGCTCCAAAGGGTTATTAAGGGTAAAAAGCATCAAAAATTAGAGATTTTTGATGCTTTTTACCCTTATAAATCCCCTGAGCAGGAAGTTTTTCTCATCAGAAAAAAACTTTCTGCGAATTTTGGAAATGAAATCTATGCTTAAATGTCGATCTAATTTTTTGAACGTTACTAAATAGTCGAATCTGTGATAAAGAAATATCCGAAAAGTTAGATGGACATGATAACAGATTGGTTTTCAAAATGGGCAGTTTACAGTCCAAATAAAATTGCGATAAAAGAACAAGAAAGCGGAAGCGAATTTAGTTTCCAAGCTCTAAATGATTATGCCAATCAAGCCAGCAATTATTTGAGATCTGAGTATAATATCACTAAAGGAGATCGGATTGCCGTGCTAGCTGAAAATTGTGTGGAGTACCTCATCCTTTTTGCTGCAGCACAAAAACTGGGCTTCATCCTAGTGCCCCTGAACTATCGCTTGAGTAGTTCTGAAATCAATTATTTATTACAAGATGCTGAGCCTCAGTTGTTGCTATTCGAAGAGCAATTTCAGGAAAAAGTTATCCAAACTGATTTTTATCAAACCAACCTTCCTAAGGCTCTGATTAACAACTTCCTACACACTATTCAAAATCAATCTACTCAACTCATTTCCACTAAGATACAAGCGAACGACCCTATTTTTATTCTCTACACTTCAGGTTCTACTGGCTTTCCAAAAGGCGCAAAATATACCTACAAAATGCTTTTCTGGAATAGCATCAATACTTCCATGAGCCTCATCGTCAATACAGAAAGCCGCGCCATCAACTGTATGCCACCTTTTCATACAGGAGGCTGGAATGTACTCACTACACCTTTTATCCACCATGGTGGCTACACTTGCCTATTGAAGAAATTTGACGCAAAAACCGTACTAAGTTTAATAGAAAGTGAGCGTCCAACTATCTTATTTGGTGTGCCAACCATGATGAAAATGATAGCAGACTTACCTGAATTTGAAAAGACGGACTTTTCGAGTATTTTATATGCCATTGTGGGAGGCGAAGCCATGCCTATATCATTAATTGAAAAGTGGCAGGCAAAAAAAGTTTTTATTCGGCAAGGCTACGGCATGACGGAAGTAGGACCAAACCTGACCTCTCTCCATCAAAAAGATGCGATTCGCAAACGTGGCTCGATTGGTAAGCCCAATTTTTATGTGGACATCAAAATTATAGATGAAAACGGAGAAGTATGCAATAGAAATCAATCTGGTGAATTGCTACTAAAAGGACCAATGGTCACCACAGGCTATTGGAAAAATCCAGAAGCTACACAAGAAACCATAAAAAACGATTGGTTTCATACAGGCGATATTGTTCGACAAGATGAAGAGGGTTATCTGTACATCGTCGATCGCATTAAGAATATGTATATTTCTGGTGGAGAAAATGTTTATCCTGCTGAGGTGGAGCGCGTTCTACTAAGTCATCCTCAAGTTTCAGAAATAGCCATCATTCCAGTCGAAGATGAAAAATGGGGAGTAGTTGGGCAGGCTTTTATTGTCAGCAAAACGGACGAATTGAATGACAAAGTTTTAAAAGCATACTGTCAAGATCATCTAGCCAAATACAAGATTCCTAAATACTTCAAATTTATAGAAACCTTGCCTAAAAATGATACAGGGAAAATTGATCGGAAAGAGTTAAGAAGAAATATTCATTAATTTGTAACCATTGTATTCTAATAAATACCCAGCTCATGCACATCAAAACTCTGCGAACTCCGCGCTCTCTGCGTGCTACACTTTTTTGAATATACTCTCATTAATCTGTATCTATTGTCCTCTAATTAATTCCCAACTTATTAATAACCAAACCTCCGCAAACTCCGCGCTCTCTGCATGCCACACTTTATAAAGCACCCACAAAAAAAAGGAGTCATGAATCTAACTTCACAACTCCTTACGTATTTACATTTTTAATCTTTTCCTTAAGCAGTGACGCCCTGCTCTGCCAAATAAGTTTTCACCCATTCGCTTGTCACAGATTTTGGTCGCTCCAATGGCATTCCCAATGCTCTTGACCAACACAAAGCAGCCAAGACACCCAATGCTCTCGAAACTCCAAATAGTACTGTATAGTATCCATACTCTTTTAAACCATAATGTACCAACAAGGCACCAGAGTGCGCATCCACATTCGGCCAAGGATTCTTCACTTTACCTAAACTCTCCAAAATTGGAGGCACCACATCAAAAATCTTCCACACTACATCTACAATGTCATCATCTTTGATGTATTGCTCTGCAAACCCCTTTTGTGCCGTAAATCGTGGATCAGGTTGACGCAACACCGCGTGACCATAACCTGGAATCACCTGTCCTGCATTCAAAGTATCCTGTACGTACTGCGCAATTTGTTCTTTAGTAGGCTTAGTTGTTCCCAACTCTTCCACCATATTAAAAATCCACTTAATGACCTCTTGATTCGCCAAACCATGCAATGGTCCAGCCAAGGCATTCATACCCGAAGCAAAAGATAGATAAGGATCAGAAAGCGTAGAATTTACTAGATGAACCGTATGTGCGGAAGCGTTTCCACCTTCATGGTCAGCGTGAATAGTTAAATAAAGACGCATCAAGTTCTGAAAATCATCACCTTCTATGCCCAGCATATGTGCATAATTAGCTGCCCAGTCCAATTCAGGATTAGCTTCAATATGTTTTCCATCATGATACGTACGACGATAAATATAAGCGGCAACTTTTGGTAAGCGCGCAATCAAATTCATAGCGTCTTCGTAAGTAGCATCCCAGTGTTCTTTCTTATTTATCCCCTCGTCATACCGCTTCGCAAACACACTTTCCGATTGCATAGAAACTATTGCTACAGAAAACTGCGTCATTGGATGCGTATCTCTCGGCAAAGTGTCCAACACATCAAAAGTAGCTTGCGGTACTTCCGAACGCTTTGACCATTCTTTAGACAGCCACTCTATTTCTTCCGCTGTAGGAATTTCTCCTACCAACATTAGCCAAAATAAACTTTCTGGAAGTGGTTCTTTACTCCCATTAATTCTAGGTAATTTTTTCTGTAGCTGTGGAATAGAATATCCCCTAAATCGAATGCCTTCTATGGCATCCAATTGCGAAGTTTCCCACATCATCATCTTGATGCCTCTGGCTCCACCCAGTACTTGCCGCAATTTAACTTCATCTACTTTTAAATCTCCATGCTCTTTCAATATTCCTCGCATTTCAGTGAATAATGCTAAAGCTTTTTCCTGAAATTTCTTCTTGAGGGGATCTGTCATGTTTCTTATTGTTGTTTTGTTAATTATTAAATTTCCAATTTGGTGGTTCTTAGATTTCGTAATGTAAACTGGCTTATTTTTACACTTACACATTCTAGCAAGTGAGGATTATCACTGAAGTGTCTTCAATTCTAAAATTGCTTTTGAAATCGCGTCTTTCTCTGCCCCACGGGTCTTCATCTCATCTATTTTCTGGCGCAAAATGTTGCGTTTTTGTTCCAGCTTCTGTGCGTAAATTAACAGCTGATCTTCATTTAATACACTCTTAATCCCCATTGTCGTTTGCCGTTCAACGTTTACACGTTTTCTCTCATATAACTCAGCATCATTACTTTTCATGGACTCCAATTCTTCAAAATTGAAGTATTTCATCTCTACTAAATATTTTACGATTTTCTGCTGTGATTGATCTAGTTGATACGCCTGCGTCCACTCCGCTACCTCTTTATTTATTGCCTTAATCTGCTGCGCAAACATCGCTTGTGTAGTAAAAAACGTTCCTAAAATAAGGACAATAATTTTTTGCATTTGTTCTGTATAATTTAGTTTTAATTAAATCCTCTTTGCCTTTGGTCTTCCCCATTCAGACCATCTCGCTTTCTATTAATATTCGAATTCCATTTGTTCTGCAGGATAACCAAAAAGACATTTCTGTTTGATGGTCTGTGCCACTTTTTTAGGCAAATACTTTTCCCAACCTTCTTCGTCATCAGTAATCATTTGAAAAACCAAAGTGGAGAAGATATGTAGAATATTTGGATTGAAATTTTGAATGTCTACAATTTGCCCATTATCCAGCAAGTGTTTGTACAAGAATTTAACGCCTTCTGGAATCGGTAAATTTTGTGAATCCATCAATTCTGCACTTCCTTCTTGCATAAAAGGATAAACATAGAATCGAATGTGCTTTTTGAATAACTTACCAAAAACAGATAGCAATTCACCATCCATATGCTGATAATATTTCTCTGTAATCATCTCCAGCAGCTCTCTCGCCCCAATCACGATACCTAGATGTGGCACTTTATACTCTGCGAGATAACGAATCAGATGATGGTGCTCTTCGCAATTAGAAACAACTACAGTTTGCCCTAACTCACAAAGTAACTCTGCTCGATCCAAAAAATCCTTATCGTCGATGTACTCACTTTCACCACGAAGATTATCTAGAGTGATTTCGGTTAAAACAAAGGATTTGTTCGCGTCTACTTCAGGTTCTTTTCGAAATTGTTCAAAACTCTTTTGAATCATATCCAGATTCACCAAAGTAGGAGGACGAAAACTACCTCTTACAACCATCACATTCTTTCGGTACAAAAATTCGGAAGCATGAACACCCTGCCCATTTGGACCAAACATACTCACATCAGTCAAACCATACTCCACCAGTTTTAAACACAACCACCGATTGTCCACTTCCTCGAAATCAGGCCCAGATAAGCGCATCATATCAATCGCCACACGCCCTTTGACACTGTCCATCAACGACTGCAACATCATCTCTGGGTCATCAGAATAGTAGTAGCAGGCATACAACATATTAACTCCCAATATTCCAATCGCTTGCTGCTGCAATTGATTGTCGTTATCTAACATTCGCACATGAACAACCATATCGTTCGGCTCGGAATGTACCCCTAGTTGAAAACGAACTCCTAGCCATCCGCTGCCTCTAATTGTCTTCGTATAATTGATAGCAGAGACCGTATCTGCAAAAACAAAGAATTTAGTATCTGGACGCTCCAAATTCAAACGACCAATCAATAAATCATATTCATGATCCAACATTCGATACAATCGTGCTTCACAGACATATCTTCCAGTAGGCTCAATTCCATAAATATTATCAGAATATACTTTGTCATAAGCCGACATCGTTTTGGCGATTGTCCCTGCTGCTGCACCAACTTGAAAAAAGTAACGCGCTACTTCTTGTCCTGCGCCTATTTCTGAAAATGTACCATAAATTTGAGCATTTAGATTGATCTCCAGTGCCTTCTGTTCTGTTTCAAGAATCTGTCTCTGCATCTAATAATCTTCTCTTTTAAGGTTGACTGATCTGACTCGCAAATTACAGAAATATTTTGTGACTGCCTTGCTAGTCAACAAAACAAATTAAATTTTGTAAATAATAATCTATAAAAATCAAAGTAATGTAAAAGTAGCTCAAAATAAACTAACAAAAACAAGGTACTTCTCTTTCCAATTACGTACTTTTATATTGTTAGGCTTTGAAATGAAGCACCTTCAATCGTAAAAAGAAGAAAGTAATGTCCAACGAATTCGCAAAGCATCACCTACATGTTAATAGAAGACACTTTTTAGGAAAATTAAGTATTGGCCTGGGGACAGCCGCACTAGGTTCACTATTAGTGCCTAATCTATTCAAGGGAGAAGAAGAAGATTTGGCTGGACTACCTTTGGGAATTCCACATTTTGCGCCCAAAGCAAAACGCGTCATCTATCTTTTTCAAAACGGAGCACCCTCGCAACTAGAAAGTTTTGACTACAAGCCAAAACTGAGGGAAATGTACGGCGAAGATTTACCTGAATCCATACGTGGTGGACAACGCCTAACCGGAATGACTGCTTATCAGGATCGATTTCCTTTAGTGGGATCTAAATTTGATTTCAAGCAATACGGACATTCAGGTGCATGGATAAGCGATCTATTTCCCAACATCGGAAAAATAGCAGACGATATTTGCGTCATCCGATCTATGCATACAGAGGCAATTAATCACGATCCTGCACTTACTTTTATGCAAACTGGTGCGCAACAAGGTAATCGTCCAAGTATGGGCGCATGGCTTAGTTACGGTCTAGGAAGTGAGAATAAAAACTTACCTGATTTTTGTGTGCTGCTATCTAGAGGAAAAGGGAATGGACAAGGGGTCTACTCGAAACTCTGGACAAATGGCTTCTTAGACAGCTATCACCAAGGTGTACAATTTAGCGCAAGTGAAGAACCCGTATTATATCTCAACGATCCTAAAGGAACAGATCGACAAAGCAGAAGAAGAATGCTAGACAAACTGGCCGAATTAAACTCCATGAATCACGAAGAGTTCGGCGACCCAGAAATCTACGCTAAAATACAACAATACGAAATGGCCTACCGAATGCAAACAGCAGTGCCTGAACTTACTGACTTAAGCAAAGAGCCAGAAAGCATTATCAGAATGTATGGTGCGGATTGTCTATTACCTGGCACATTTGCAGCAAACTGTTTATTAGCTAGAAAACTATCAGAATCAGGAGTCCGTTTCGTCCAACTGTATCATCAAGGTTGGGATCAGCATGGGAATCTAGCAGACGAGATGTCCATGCAAGCGCAAGACGTAGATCGTGCCTCGGCTGCTCTGGTTACTGATTTGAAACAGAGGGGCTTATTAGATGAAACGTTAGTCATTTGGGGAGGAGAATTTGGAAGAACGAACTATGGACAAGGCAACATTACACCTGATAACTATGGCAGAGATCATCATCCTCGTGCGTATAGTATTTGGATGGCAGGTGGAGGTATCAAAGGGGGAACTGTATATGGCGAAACTGATGAATTTGGATATAATATTATTAAGAATCCTGTTCATGTCAATGATTTTCATGCTACCATACTACACTTAATGGGACTAGACCATGAGAAGTTAACTTATAAACATCTAGGACGTCGTTACCGTCTGACAGATGTCGCAGGAGAAATAGTCAAAGGAATATTGGCTTAGGCTTAATAAAGCTATATTTTTCAACCTATTGTTTAATCATTTAGCTTAGTGCAACGGGTTAAGCGTAGATCAAGGCACTTGTGATCTAGTTACAAAGATTTTCTGGATCGTTTTCTTTACAGCACGAAATTGGATTGAAACTTAATGTAAAAATCGATAGAATTCCCAATATCCTTTATTATCGAATTAAAAAAGACAGGTGTAGACTTAACCAACAAAAAAAGCCCATCAGACGTAGTCAGATGAGCTTTTAGTTGAGAGGGATAAAAAGGTCGGCAGCGACCTACTCTCCCGCGAGATGCAGTACCATCAGCGCAGAGGGGCTTAACTTCTCTGTTCGGAATGGGAAGAGGTGATCCCCCTCGCTATAGCCACCGCTTTTGTGTGTTTTGGATAGTTTTGAGTTAGCAGTTAATTAGTTGGCAGTTTGCCAGTTTGTTTAACTTCTTGGATTAGCTTTGTCGGCTATATTTCTAGCAAAGCTCGCTAGTTGATGATACTATTATTGACTAATCCACTCTTTTTTCACCAAACTTTTTTGATGATTTACTTTATCGGTAACTATCCACACTATTTCTTTGTCTTGAGGTGATAATAATTCAGATACAAGCAATTAATGATGTACCTGTTTTAAGTATCAACTATAACTAACAGTTTATAAACTAACAGTTTATAATTGACACTTCACAATTAATATCATGACAGTTGGGAAAAAACGAAGAGTATAAATCAAGCAAAAACGCTGTATTGATAATTAACTAACGATTATTGCGATGTGCTTGCATAACAAAAGCACACCAAGAAGCTTCATGGGTAATTAGTACGACTTGGCTTCATACATCACTGCACTTCCACCTATCGCCTATCAACGTGGTCATCTTCCACGACCCTTAGGGAATACTCATCTTGAAGTTGGCTTCGCACTTAGATGCTTTCAGTGCTTATCCATTCCGTACATAGCTACTCGGCAATGCAGCTGGCGCCACAACCGATACACTAGCGGTACGTCCAACACGGTCCTCTCGTACTAGTGTCAGATCTTCTCAATATTCCTGCGCCCACAACAGATAGAGACCGAACTGTCTTGCGACGTTCTGAACCCAGCTCGCGTGCCACTTTAATGGGCGAACAGCCCAACCCTTGGGACCTTCTCCAGCCCCAGGATGTGACGAGCCGACATCGAGGTGCCAAACCTC
>JBCDFY010000021.1:0-45216 GCA_039176995.1 Bacteroidota bacterium | reverse complement strand
TCTACAAAACGAATAAGAGCCAATCATTCTTGTGAATAATCGACTCTTGCCAATACGCAAATCAGGAGATTTGCACAAAGAAAGTGACGGAATATAATTCCGCACTAGCAGCGTTGTTTTTTATATATGGCGCCAGCAGGGTTCTTCTCCTGTTTCTTGTGATACTGTCCAAGAATTGGTGCATCCCGCACCAAAAGTACCTGTGGCTACGCCACTTTCTGTAATGCTGCTAATTCTATTAGAATTGCTCTCGTAAGTAAACTGAAGGTCATCTATAGTTTCTTCTGCCCAGTTAAGACCTGTGGTAGTAGTTAGATCAAGTCGAACAAAAGTACCCTCTCGCTTTATGGCACTAATATTTCCTCTGGCATCTGCATAAGTATAATCTGTATCGTAAGTGCCCGTATAAGAGGGTGTACTTCCACTTCCAGTCCCGTACCTTGCAGCGGTCAAACGATCTAAATAGTCGTATTTAAAACCATAAGTGGTCACTCCTTTACCAGCAGTTTGCCATTCGATGTGAGCGATGTTTCCATTTTTCTGCGCAGGGGCAGAGTGAGGGTTACCTATACCATCATCAGAGAAATTGAGTTCATCATCGTAGAAGATTTTCATGTAGAACAAATCTTGACTGCTAGAAGTGCTTTCTGCCACAGCGGGCAGCACTTGATTGATGGTTTCTAGCCAACCTTGTTCATTATAAGTATAATCTATGGTCTGTAAAAAATCTGCACCATTATTGATGCCCCCTACGCTACGTGCGGTAATTTGATCTTCGTGATCGTACACTAAATTGCAGATTTGTTGCGCCTGTGGAGCTAACTGTCCTTGATAGCTAATACGATGAAAAAGCTTGGACTGTCGCCCCTTATGGTCATAGCGATAATCATCGTAGGTCAGAATGTTTTTATGTCCCATATGGTTTCTATTGCTAGAAGTCATATTATCTGCATAGTCATAAGAGAAGGTGAAGCTCTCTGGCTTAATTACATTGTTTATTTTAAGGTGATTATTGCCATTGGTTAAAGATACTCTTCCAAAAGCGTCGTAGGTATTCCTGTTTTCTATCCAATTGGTGAGTCCTGATCCTGTATCCGAGTCGTAATCCGCGGCATCGAAACCATTTAAGAGTCTAGTTCTGGTCTTATGTACTTTGCCTATATAAATTGCATCTGTTTTCCTTTCTGATACAACATTTGACCCTCCATCGTAATAAGTATCGGTTAATAGTCCATCGTTGATTGTTGTGTTATTAGGATCAGGTGATACACCTGCACCATTCATATCTTTATAGAAACCTGTTTGGGTTGGGCGACCATAGTCATCGTATTGAGTAATCAACCAGCGGTCATTTTCCAGTAGTAAACCATCTTGAGAAGCCACCATTAAGTCTCGATTGTCGTACAACATATTCATCGTTGCAGCCCCTGGAATATTTTTGCTTAGCATTCGGTTTTCATCATCGTAAGCATAGCGATAAGTGAGGTCATCATTGGTGCTCGCTGCTCCTGGAGGAATGACTTTGAGCAGACGATCTTTGTTGTCATATTCGTAGTAGGTATCTGCATTGCCTCCTGGCTGATTGTTAAACTCATTGGTTCTTTTGCTTAAAATCAGTCTTCCACGTTTGTCTTTGAAGGAAAGGGATTTATTACCATTCGGATCGGTGACGATGACTTTCATAAGCTGGTTGGCTGCGTAGCCTGTTACTTCACTGGCATCATTGGTGCCGTATTCGGTGGTGGTCTCGTGCCAGTCGGGGGGCGTGACGCCCAGAATTCGATTCAAAGGAGAGGCTTCGTATCTAGTGGAGGTGTACATCGTAGCAGTTGGAATCGCTTGATAATCTCCATCATTGGCACTGCTTTCAAATGGTTCGTACACCTTATCTACTCTTCCTTGATTGTCGTACGTTTGAGCAGTGATGACATCTTGTTCGTTTTCTGTAGAATGGGCAGTCTGCACCATTTGTATGGGGCGTCCAAGACCATCCATATATTGGGTGCTTTCTTGGAAAGCTAACTCACTGGCGTTGCCAGCACTTGCAAAATCGGTGCGGGTTCGGACATAATTATAGTTGTTGTCGGGAGCAGTCGTACCAGCTGGTACTTCTTGTTGGAAGTTGTAGGTATAATTAGTCACTACGTTGAAGTGGCTAGGCACATTCGGGTCATGGTTAGTCACACTTTCCTTGGGTCTTGCCAACACTTCTTCTAGGCGCATCAGTTGATCATAATTGTAAAAGACAGGCTGACCGTCTATATCGATGATTTTGGAGACCAATCGGGTATCGGTATGGTACTCGTATTGCCAAGTAAAGTCTTTGTACTTGCGTTCTTTGATTAGTCCATTTTCCCAATCGTAGGTTTCTTCTTCGTCCCAATCTTCAAAGATGAACTTCTTTGGGTAGCCGCCTTTTCCTGTTTCGCTATTTGCCCAATATTCTTCTATGGTGCCTTCTAGTTCGTAATAGCCTTTTGTTTGATCAGCAGGATTTGAGCTTGTTCCGTCCGCGTTGGCTTTGTAGTCATAGAATTGGCGTGGATAAGGAAATAAATCATCTTCAAAAGTTCCAATTGTTCCGTCTGGCTTGAAAAAACTGTAGACGGTTCTTGTACCACTCACTTGCTTTTCATTTACGAATTGTCTCTGCTCTAAGGGAGGATAGATGATATTTCTTTCAACCAGATCAGTTCTAACTATATCTATAAATCCAGGCTTCATATCGAATGCATATTCGTTTTCGGTTCTGTATTCGATGTTGTTAGAATTGGTCATTATGGTTGCAGTGGGATACAGATGGTGTAAACCATCTGCATGGTCATACTCGTATTGGGTAATGGTTTCTACACCATCTACAACACTGGTAACGGTTCCATTCAAATAGTGTCCAATTCGATTTTTGTATTGCGTATAACCTATGATATTCATAGTGGGTAGTCCTCCCATCGGACCACCGCCTGCTGCCGCGCATTCTAACTCTGTTCTAATAACTTTTGCTGCAAAATCCTCAATTTCGGTGTATTGAAAATCAGGAATAATGGTAGTGGAACTTATCATTTCTTCTTCCATACCGTCTATTTTGTAATGATACTGTTCTTCTGTTTTTGCATCTCTGACTCTTACTTGTTCAGGAGGAATTGGATAGAACGCAACTGGTGGAGGGGTCTGAACCTCAATATGGTTTCTGTAAATACTCTTTCCATTACCATTATGATTCTCTTCGACAAGACGATACCTAATATGGTATCCTTCAAAAGAAGAAAGAGGAACTATACTTTCGGAGCTAAACTGAACAGAACTGCCTGTAAGAGAAGAACTAAAAAGAGGTTCATCTCCTGCTTGGCTGACTTCTAAGTAATGTCCATAACTGGGTTCATAAACCAATACGCCACTAGAGCGTGTATCATCATCTACTCGGTACTTGTATGTTTTTACAATATCATTACTGTTGCCTTCAATACCGTCTTTTATTCTCATTTCTTTAACTCTTAGTCCTCCTACTGCTCTTTCGGTATAGTCCAAAGGACCAAGAATTATTAATTCGAATACTCCAAAAGCATCAAAAGATTCTACTCTAAATTTATATTGTATTCCAGGAGTCAATACATTTCCTGCGCATAATATATTAGTCAAAGGTGCCCCGCCATCCTCCAGTAGACAAAAGCTGGGATC
Organism: Bacteroidota bacterium; assembly: GCA_039176995.1. Lineage (GTDB taxonomy): Bacteria > Bacteroidota > Bacteroidia > Chitinophagales > Saprospiraceae > JAAUTG01. Next base: position 41,541 of record JBCDFY010000021.1, on the reverse strand, counting down.
AGCAAAAGATTCTTGTATTCCGTAGCCCCAGCCTCCGATAACCTTGTAGGTGGTAGATTCGTTATTTTCTCCTGTATTAATGGGTTCTAGTATTTCTACTTTTACAGTGACTTCATCATCCATGCTAGAGGTATTGCAATCTGTCTCACTTGGTATTTCTAAGCAAAGCTCGAAGAAGGCATCTCTAATTTCTTGTTCATCAGCGAAGGTGTATGTACTTTCATTAGAATTGATACCACAGCATTCATTGCCAACAGGATTGGAACAACTCGTAGTAGTGTAGCGAGTTGGTGTACCATTTTCTACTATAGAGACATCATTGGCTTCAAAGGTGAAATTTGTAGTTCCACCTGTAGGATATTTGATTTGTTGTAGGGCTCCATACAACATTGAAGTCTCATCACTTTCTCGAACTACAAAATCTGCATAAGAGAGAGGTGTCCCGTCTCTTCCAAATACCTTGGTATCAGGCACATTTAAGACCTTACTATTATTACTTTCCTGCCCATTGTAAAATCCCCAATGATCAATAGCTTTGGAAAGACGGAAAGGTAGAAAATCAGGTTGATTTTCCTTGGTGATATAAGTAAATTTATAAGGTTCTTCGGCATCTTGACCATCGTCAGAGATCTTTTGTAAGGAATTTAGACGTAAGCGTTTCGCTTCTGCATTAGTGGAAATATTGCCCTCCGTTGTCGTCTCATCATGCCAATAGTCATAAGAGAAATTATACTCAAATTTATATGTACCAGACTCAATTTCGATTCTATCCAATTGCTTACTTTTCACACTTGCATCAGGATAAATTTCCAAGTCGTCCCTGTTCGTTTCTGCTATAAATGACACCATACAAGTAGAAGTCGTGATAGTGCTCAATCGTTTCCCTTTATTCGCCATTTTAATCCAAGGATGATTAGGACCATTATTGCTATTAGAAGTACAAGTAAGCTGGTCGTAAAAAACGTAGCCATCAAAACTTGAGCCAAATACATTATTTCCTATTTGTTCTTGTGTTCGACATTCACTATATACTCTTTTACAAGTAGCTGGTGTTTTATAGGCTTTCCAATCGTCGACATAAGTGAGATTGATCTGATAATTTCCATCAGCAGATTCTACTCTAACTAAATGCCAAGAGGAGCGAGTACCTAAAGGATTAGAAAAAGTCTTGTCCGTCGATTCATAGGCATCGATGTTCTCATTTTGTACATCTCCAAAATAGTACTTCACGCCATCAGGAGTGGTAATAATGAAGTAATCAAACTGATTAGAAGTGACCTCCCATTCTAGTTTTAGATTGTTTTTGGTGATAAAATTGACCTCTCTCGAAGTCTCGGAATTAGCATCAAAAAAGAATTTACCATTTTGTCCTGCAAAGCTGTAAGAGAAAATATCTGGCTCTGTATCTATTGTGCCATCTGCCATCATACCTGCGGTCATGGCATCTTCTATATCACTAGGCTCTAAATTACTTCCATTGTAGTAATATCCTCCTGCGCCTGCTTCTCCTCCTGCCTCCTTAGGATTTTTTCGCCATAAATTGGCATCAACAGGTTTGAACTGATTTATACGGCACTTAACTTTATGCAGAATCATTTAGGTTTTGCATATCCTTTAATGATCTAATTTCTTGAGATCATTACTCTTTCAACTACTTTTTCAGATACCGTTGAAATGACTACGAAGTAGATGCCTTCCTCCCAAGTAGAAGTATTGATTATAAAATTAGAATTGATGCTGTTGTCATACTCATTAGTGAGTATTCTTCTTCCTATTACATCATAAATTTCAGTAAGGAAATTATCGGTCTCATCATTACTAATTACAACATTAAATTGATTGGCGGCTGGATTTGGATTAATAGCAATTGTAAGCTGTTCTAAGTTAAACTTATCAAGATTTTCAGCTCTGTTTTCTACTAAATCTGCGACTTTCACTCTTGCACACTTTTCTTTCGCATCGTAAATGAGAAAGGGATGGGATTTTTAGGGTAGCGTATAACAATCCTAAATCCTAACAAATACACTTTTTTTATATTTATTTTACTTTCTCCGTCGCGACCTTCTCCCTGACAATCAATTATTTAACATCTTCACTTTACAGGAAGGCCCTTAAAATTGGCGAGTTCTCAATTCTTTGACTAAATTTGCGCTCTCAAATTCAAAAGCAACAAAAAGCATTACTTTGGCTTGTGAGCTTGATCGCGTATTAAAGGTCGCCAAACAATGAACGGGAAAAACATTTTTGTTTATCTATTACTATTATTACTAGCAGCGAGTTGTGTCCCACACAAAAAATTAGTGCTGTTCAGTGAGGAAAATGTGGTTGAAAAAGAAATAGGAGGTCAATTTGGAAGAACAGTTGACAGTGCTACTCTAGATGGTAGAATTGAACCCATCTTGAAGCAAAATGAGTTGCGCATCAAGCCCGACGACATTATTTACATTTATCTTTACAGTTCTAATCCAGAAGTTGCCGCGCCTTACAATATCGTGCCAGGCGAAACGCAGCGGAATTCGGTAGATCCAGTGACTCAAGGCTATTTAGTGGATGCCAAAGGCTACATTGATTATCCTAATTTGGGAGATGTTTATGTCAATGGATTGACGCGTGAAGAATTGAAAGATAAACTAGAAGGAGAGCTTACTCAATATGTAGCAAATCCAGTTATTAAAGTCCGCTTTTTGAATTTTCAAGTTTTTGTATTGGGCGAGGTACGCCGACCTGGAGTCATTCAGTTTCAAGACGAAAATGTAACCATTTTGGAAGCCCTTTCTTATGCTGGCGACATGACAGAATTGGCGAATCGAGAAAAGGTGCTGGTGATGCGGGAGCGCGACGGACAAAGAGAATACGCACATTTGAATTTGCTGACGACCGACATTTACGATTCTCCATTTTTGTATTTGGAGCAAAATGATGTGATTTACGTAGAACCGCTCACGGCAAAAACTTCCGCGGTAGCTAGTGCACCCTTACGCTATTTGAATATTGTGGCCACAGTAGTAGGTACAATAGTTGGGGTGATTGTTATTGTTCAAAACCTTACTGGTGGACAATAAAAATCATACTTCAAAGAATATGTAACGAATATGTCAACGAATCAAAATAATATAGACGACCTTCAAGTAAAATCAGTGCTGTCGAGCCTGAATTTCCAGTGGCGTGCCTTATTCTATCGCTTTCTGCGGAACTGGTATTGGTTTCTATTGAGTCTCATCACAATTTTCCTTCTGACTTGGTTGTTTTTGCGCTCTGCTTCGCCGACCTATATGGTTAGAGGAACTTTTCTACTGCGCGAAGAGCAATATAACTCTAGTTTTTCGCAAGAAGTGGGTGTGGTGATAGAGACACAAGGAGCAAAAATGCAGCAGCTCTTCCTCGATCAGACGCAGATTATGAAGTCGCTTAACTTGATGCGTCAAGTTGTTGATTCTTTGAATATAGATACGGAATATTACATTAACGGTCGCCTAAAAAAGACAGAGTTATATGGAGGAGAAGTACCATTCATTGTAGAGAATGCTAATCCAAGAACGCTATTCAATGGAAAGCGTCTGCAACTTGTGCCTATTGATAATCAACGCTTTGGAGTAGTTCGTAAAGAGAGCGATACGCTTAATTGTCGCTACGGGGTTCCATTTAAGTACAAGAAAGGAGAACTCCTGATTCAGCGTGCTGAGAATGGTAATCCAGAAAAATTCAACAGCTATGAAGTTCAGTTTCGAGATCCTATAAAAGTGGCTCGTCAATATTCCAAAAAAATCAACTTCAATCCAGTCGCGAAGTCTTTCGTCATTGCTGCCTCTTTGGTAGATGAAACGCCAGACAAAGCCATTGATATCATTAATACCTTACTTCATCTCTACAATGTCTCTGTGGTAGATGATAAAAATAAGGTAGGGCAAAACACACTTGCTTTCATTCAGGAACGCTTGAATGAAATGGAAGACGAGTTGTTTGCGGTAGAGAAAAGAGTAGAAAACTACAAAAAGCAAGAAGATATTCCACTGGAATTAGCCACACGAACACAGTTGCTGTTGACTGACCTTTCTCAGATTGAGGAATTGATCGTTCAACTCAGAGTCGAAATTCAGTTGCTAGAAAACTTCCAAAATACTTTACAACAAGATATCCAAGAATTTCAATATTTACCCGTTTCTTCGGAGGTGAGTAGCAGTGCAATAGCAGATCTCTTTTCCAACTATAATGTGCTTGTTTTAGATCGAGAAAGGTTATTACAAGATGCTAAGCGCGATAATCCTGTAGTGCAGAGGAAAGAACAGGAAATCACAGATATGCGCTCTAATATTTTGACGGGTCTAGCTGTCTTGATTGGAGAGAAAAAAGAGTTATTAGGACAGCAAGAAGCACGTTTAATTCCCTTCCAGCAACGTATGGTGGAAGTACCTCGAAACGAGCGCGAACTTTTTGATATTGAGCGGCAGAAGTTGGTGAAAGATGAGCTATATCGTTTCCTTTTGCAGAAAAAAGAAGAGACACGCCTCAATATGGCAACGCAAGTTTCAGATACTAAAATGGTAGATGAACCAATGCTGCAAAGCCTCGTTTTTCCCAAAACAATACAAGTGTTCATACTTGCCTTTTTCTTTGCGATGTTATTGCCAGCGGGTATTTTATTTGTGAGAGAAAGCACGGATAATAATGTTTACAGCGAAGGAGATATTGCGCAAGTCACCAAAACGCCATTCTTAGGGGCAATTGCTCAATCGAGAAGTAAAAAATCCATTGTAGTACGTCGTAGCAGCCGTTCTGCAATTGCGGAAATGTTTCGTTTGCTGCGCACTAACTTACAATTCCTACTTGGCGATACCGCTGGAAGAACTCCCGTAGTAATGATTACTTCGGCAACCAGTGGAGAAGGAAAGACCTTCACGGGCTTGAACTTAGCGATGAGTTTAGCGATTTCGGGTAAAAAGACCGTAATCATTGGAGCAGATTTACGTAAACCGAAAATGTCACTTTATCTAACAGGTACAAAATCCACTGAAGGCTTATCCAATTACCTAGCTGGACAAATGTCTTTGGAAGAATTGGTGCGCCCGACTGAATTAGATGAGAATTTCTTTTATATTGGTAGTGGTCCATTGCCTCCCAATCCAGCAGAATTGTTGATGCAAGATAAGATGAAAGAATTGCTGGAATATCTGCGTCAGTCTTACGATTTTGTATTGATTGATATTTCACCAGTAGGCTTGGTAGCCGATGCTTTGCTGTTGAAAGATCATGTAGATGCTTGTACTTTCGTGACGCGTTTCAAAGTGACAAAAAAAGGAGCGCTGAACATTATAGACGACATATACAGAGGTCAAAAATTGCCAAACCCAGCTATTATCTTAAATGGTGTGAAGCAAGGGAAGGCTTATGGTTATGGCTATGGTTATGGCTACGGTTATGGTTATTACGAAGAAGATAAATCCGAAAAATGGTGGAACAGATTACTTCGGCGGAACAATTAAGCGGACGAGCGAAGGGCGGTGATCATTGGGATGATGTTATCACTTCCAAGAAACCCGTTTTCGATCTTCGCCTCCGAGAAATATGGAAATATCGCGACTTACTTTACCTCATCGTAAAGCGAGATTTCATTGCGTTGTATAAGCAAACTATCCTTGGTCCTGTTTGGTTTTTCATCCAGCCCCTTTTGATGACTTTGATGTTCACAGTTGTTTTTGGAAACATAGCAGGCATTCCAACTGACGGTATTCCAAAGATGGTGTTTTACCTTTCTGGCTTTACGGTCTGGACCTATTTCGCGGAAGTTTTCAAAAAAACGGCGACCACCTTCAAAGACAATCAACAAATTTTTGGAAAGGTCTATTTTCCTAGAGTTATTGCGCCTATTTCGATTACTATCACCAACGTATTGCGTCTCTTTATTCAACTGACCCTATTTTTAGGTTTCTATTTCTACTATCTTTTTGTAGAAGGCGTAGATATGAAACCCAATATGTACATCCTGCTCTTTCCATTTCTGCTGCTTTTATTGGCTGCTTTAAGCATTGGACTGGGATTGATTGTAACCTCTTTTACTACAAAATATCGAGATTTAGTTTTTCTCTTGCAGTTTGGTATTCGCATGGGAATGTACGCCACGCCAGTTATCATTCCATTGTCGCAATGGCTAGAAAAATATTCTAGTTATAAATGGTTGGCTCTAGGGAATCCAATGACGCCAATCATTGAGACTTTTCGCTATGGCTTTATTGGTAAAGGCGCATTTTCGGATACTACTTTAATTTGGCAATACTTAGGATACAGCACCATTTTTACGATCGTGGTTTTTGTGCTAGGTTTAGCCATTTTCAATCGCACGGAGAAGAATTTCATGGATACTGTTTAGAAACCGCTTCGCTTTGGGAAATCAGACCATTTCACTGTCAGATCGCTACGCTGCGAGATAAACTATATGGAACTACTTCTAACCATTTCAAACCAATAACATACGATCGTCGCGATTTCACGCCTTAGGCAGACAAGTGTAACTGCGTGCCGATAGCTGTCGGCATACGCTCACAAGTACAAAAAATGAGTAAAAAAGTCATACAAGTTGAGCATTTATCGAAAATGTACCGCTTAGGAGAAGTTGGAACAGGAACAATTTCGCATGACCTAAATCGGTGGTGGCATCGCGTGCGTGGGAAAGACGATCCTTATTTGAAGATTGGGCAAGAGAATAAGCGCGATGATAAGGGTGGAAGTAAAGGTTACGTTTGGGCGTTGAAGGATTTGAATTTTGAGGTAAATGCAGGAGAGGTGCTTGGAATCATTGGAAAAAATGGTGCAGGAAAAAGTACTCTACTCAAAGTACTATCCAAAGTAACTGGACCAAGCGAAGGAACGATCAAAACAAAGGGTAGGGTAGCGTCGCTTTTAGAAGTTGGAACAGGTTTTCATCCTGAACTGACAGGACGTGAGAATATCTTTTTGAATGGCACAATACTTGGTATGACGCGCGCTGAGGTGAGAAGAAAACTTGATGAAATTGTGGAGTTTGCTGGCGTTGCGAAGTACTTGGATACGCCTGTGAAACGCTACTCTTCGGGTATGAAAGTGCGTTTGGGATTTGCTGTGGCAGCGCACTTAGAGCCGGAAATTTTGATTGTAGATGAAGTGCTTGCCGTGGGAGATGCAGAGTTCCAGAAGAAGGCAGTGGGCAAAATGCAAGAAGTGAGTCAAGGCGATGGAAGAACCGTACTTTTCGTAAGTCACAATATGGAATCGGTCAAGCGGTTGTGCAATCGTGGCATTATTATGGAATATGGAAAAATTACGCATTACGACAATGATATGCGTAATTTGGTGAATACCTACTTAGGCTTCAATCAAGATACTAAAGTGGACTGGGAAAATGATGGAAGACAGTATCAAAACAGCTATTTCCATCCGCAGAAAATGTGGTTGAGCAACGAAGAAGGAAAACCTTTCGGAGAACACATCAGCCAAGCAGAAAATATTTATGTCAATATTCAATTTGAGGCAACGACTTTGGATAGTAGTCTCTTAATTGGCTGTCGCCTGTTCACAGTCAATGGCGATCCACTATTCACGACGTTCACAACTGATACGCATCCTGATCGTTGGCCAAGAGTGGAAAAGGGAATGAATACGATTCGCTTCAAAATTCCAGGACGTTTGTTGAATAAAGGAAAATATAAATTGGCTACTGCAGCACGCCTGCACGAACGCGAGTGGATTATTCTGCCGAGCCGTTCAGATGTTGCCGTTTTCTTTGAAATCAGCGATCTGGCAAACGAAAGTCCTTATTATTTGAAAGTACGTCCAAATTTGTTGGCACCCGTATTGGAGTGGGAGAAGATTTAGGAGACCGCTGCGCTGTAAAAAAGATAAGAACTGAAGATTGCCTCAATGCAATTCATAAAACCATAACACTCATCAAGCCATATCTAACAAAATCGCAAATCAGCCGTCCACCGTCGGCCGTAAACCGTCCACCACTAAAAAAATGCCACTAATTTCCGTCCTCACACCTGCTTACAACCGAGAAAAGTACATCGGGGAAGCCATCGAAAGTGTGCAAGCACAAGCGATAGCAGATTGGGAGATAATTATCGTGGATGATGGTTCTACGGATAAGACGATAGAAATTGTAAGAGCCTACCAAGCCGAAGATCAGCGTATTATCTTATTACAAAATCCTCAAAACTTAGGAATTTCTGCGACGCGTAATCATGGATTACGGCAGATTAAAGGAAAGTACGTCGCTATGCTAGATTCGGACGATGTATTTTTGCCGAATAAATTTCAGCGACAAATTGAGTTCCTAGAAGCACATCCCGAAATCGGAGTTTTGGGAACTTGGGCGCAACACATTGGGCGCAGCAATCGGCAATTCACACCCGAAGAATTAGATGGGCAATTGCGTGCGCGAAGTTTGTATCGTTGTCCTTTGGTACATTCCAGTACGATTATCCGCACTTCGGTGATCGAAGCTGGTAATATTCGTTATAATGAAAATTATCCTGCCTCCAATGATTACGACTTTTGGGTGAAAGCTCTGCCTTATGCTAAATTTCATAACCTTCAAGAACATCTCGTACAATACCGCAAGCACGATCAAAATATTTCCGTCACTAATCGCAGTGATCAAAAAAAGTATCGGGTAGCTTCTAGTCGGTTGGCGTTTAAGAATGTGTTGGATTGGGAAATTGAGGAAAAGGCACATGAAAGCTTGTTCAATGTATTGACTATCGCAGCGATCAAGCTACAAGAAGTTACTTCCATCGAAGCCACGCTTACGGAACTACTCGAAAGAGCTTCGCAACATCCTGATTTAGATTTGAACTATCTCAAACGCGCCATTTTTAAGAAATTCATGGATGCCTTTCAAAACGTAAATTTACCTTCCAATCAACGCTTGCAGTTCATTCGCCGACATCAAGTTTGGAAATACTTGCCGTTGAAAACTTATGCTGGTACTTATGGCAAATTGGTGATGAAAGAGATATTGCGAACGGCAAAACGGAAGTAGGATTGGGTAATAGGAATTTCTTATGATTTTTCTTTAAAAGAGATTGAGTATATAAATATTTGAAAGTCAATTGTTTATAGATGAGTTAAAATAAATAACACAAAAAAATCTACTACTGCAAAATAAAAAATGGTGATTTCGCATTTATAGTACAAACACATTCACAAACCTATTCTTCTCTTATTTGAAGCAAAACTTCTACACTAAATAAAATACGAAACCTACTCCAAATCATTCGTATTTTCCTATTCTTTTTCAAGTTTATCATCTCCGACCTCTGCCAAATTAATTAATTGTCAAAGTAAAAATCGTTTACCATATAAGAGTATTTTTTCTACACTATATGAATAGTATTGTTGATTTGTCGAATGCCTATAAATGTTGATTAAAAGATTAGCATTATGACAAGAAGCAAAGCAGCGGCACTTATCAAATCATTAAACTTTTAATTACTGAAATTAATCGTTCTATCAACCCGATTAGTTTCTTTATCAAAAAACGAATATAGATGAAATACTCCGTTTTGTGCATTTTCATGATGACCTTGATACTTCCAATGACAAATATATCTGCGCAAGAGGCTGCTGCTGAAACTAGTACGGCAGAATTGTTGCCAGAGGAAGAACCCAAGAAGAAAAAAGATAAAAAAGATGAACTCACCGAAGAGCAACGTGCTCATTTAGCTTTCATTGGCATTCGTACTGGTGATTTAGACATGGCAAAGAAGTATATGTTTCCTCAAATGGTCTATGAATACGATCAAGATGGGGAAAACATCTTGACTTTGGCGATTGCTTCTGGTAATATTGCAATGGTCAACTATGTAGAGCAGCATTCTATCATCAATCGTAAAAATAAAGCAGGGGAGACACCTTTGACTTTGGCACTGAAAAAAGGCAATGACGAAATATTACAAATCGTAATGCACCGTGCAAAAGCCTCCTTGAAAAATGAGTCAGGTGAACTGCCGATTGTATTAGCACTTGAAGAAAGTTACGAACTGAAAGTATTACAATTACTCATTGATAAAGGTGCGGAACTCAATGCCCGTGCTAATGGAATTACTCCTTTAGCTAGAGCAGTAGAACTGAATCAATTACCCGCGGTAGCTTTGTTTCTGAAAAATGGAGCAGACCCCAGTATGGCAAATACAGATGGCACGATTCCATTAACCTTAGCTGTTCAGCAAAATCAAGAAGCAATTGCGGGGCTGCTACTTAATCGTAGTGACCAACCAAGCGAAGACGCCAATTGGGAAAATACACTGGGAGAGCCAATTATTGTTCTGGCTGCTTTGGAAGGAAAAACGGGTATCGTAAAGACCCTAGTTTATTTCGGTGCGGATGTGAATGCGACAGATTACATGGATAATTCCGCGTTGACAATGGCGGCGAAAAAGGGAAATGCAACAGTAATGCAATTCTTATTAGAAAATGGTGCAGATATTGATCATGAAAATATGTTGGGCGTGACGCCTGTGCTCATGGCAGCAGAATCAGGTCATTATGCAGCAGCAAATTACCTGGCAAACAATGGCGCGAATATCGAGAATCGTAGCTACTCAGGAATTGCTGCTACGGATTTTTATAGTTTTACTTCCAGTGGGGATGGCGTAAAGACACCTTGATGACGACAAATTTCAAAGCCAAAAAAGTCAGACATCCAGCTCCGAAACATCTACTCTCTTCTTAATCACTCAAAACCGAAACGCGTAAAGTGTAGCGGTAGCACAAGGGGCTTCACGTATGTGATTCCCCTTGGTTTTTTTGCTGTATTAGGAAAAATAAAAAGGGAGGTCAATTTTAATTACCTTCCCTTTTTTTGTGGAGCTAAGTGAATTCATTTGATCGTTGCCCTTGAAGAATATGGTATTAAAGATCAAGATTTCGTTAGTTTTCGTTTAGAGGGATTCGACTGCGTCTGCCTCAGGCTGATGCCACTTAATTTGAAAGTGAACGTGCATTTGCATAAATAATGTTGATCAAATGAAATCCTCTAGAACATTTTTTGTTCTAAACAGGATCAAATTTCTCAATTCCAATCTATTGTATCTGGCATTTGCGCAATGACGGTGTAAGCGTTTCCTTTATTATGCATAATGGTTTTCCAAAGACGATTTGGGTCAGATTTGAAAAGGTAATTCGCGAACATGGGTGCCATCAGCCAAGAGCCGCGTTCCATTTCATGCTCCAGTTGCCCGCTTGACCAGCCTGAATAGCCGACAAAAAAGCGAATATCATCTTTCGTAATCAATTGAGTATCAATTAGAAATTTTAACTTTTCAAAGGAACCACCCCAATAAACATTGTTTATGATTTTCACGCTATCGTCTAAAAAATCACCTGCGGTGTGGATGTAATGAATGGTATCAGTTTGTACTGGACCCCCAAAAAATACTTCTGACTCAATTTCTGGAAAATCTTCGATTAACTCATTGACGCTCATATTTAGCGGACGATTCATAATGAAGCCCAAGCTTCCCTCCGCATTATGTTCGCACAAAATAATAGCAGACCGCTTAAAATTTTCATCCCACATAAAGGGCTCTGCTAGGAGAATATGTCCACTTTCTACAGCTGGAATGCCAATTTGATCTTTCATGTCTTTTTTGTTTTATCAAGCGAGGTAATATATTGTGCGCGAAGATGTGAAGACATTACATAAAGCCTTCCTTAAACTTCTTACAAGCTACTCGTAGGAAAACTACGATCAACCCGTTTCACAAATCCTCGAATCACTTTACCCGTTCCACCTACTTCTATAAACTCTGTCACGCCATCTGCAATCATATTGCGCATGGTTTGTGTCCATCGAACAGGAGAAGTTAGCTGTGAAATTAGGTTTTTTTGAATTTCTTCAGCATCGCTAGAAGGTTTAGCAGTCACGTTTTGGTAAATTGGACAAGTTGGTGTGCTAAAGTTAGTATTTTCTATCGCAGCTTGCAATTGCTCCTTTGCAGGCTGCATCAAAGGAGAGTGGAACGCACCACCAACTGCCAGCACAATCGCGCGTTTTGCCCCCACTTCTTTCAATTTTTCTACTGCTAAATCGATGCCTTTCACGCTGCCTGAAATGACGAGCTGTCCTGGACAATTATAATTCGCTGCTACAACAACCTCTTCTGTAATACCAGCACAAATCTGTTCGACAACTGCATCCTCTAAACCAACAATCGCTGCCATTGTACTTTCTTCCATTTCACAGGCTCTTTGCATAGCTTGCGCGCGTTGGTTAACTAATAATAAACCATCTTGGAAGGATAAGCAGTTGTTAGCAACCAAGGCAGAGAGTTCACCAAGAGAATGTCCTGCTACCACATCAGGTTGAAAATTATCCTCTGCCATTTTAGCTTTTATTACAGAATGTAGGAATACCGCAGGCTGTGTAATTTTCGTCTCCTTGAGTTGTTCTGCACTGCCCTCAAACATGATTTCTGTAATGGAAAAATCTAGAAGATCATTTGCTTGTTCAAACAAGTCTTTAGCTACAGCAGAAGATTCGTACATATCTTTACCCATACCTTCAAATTGGGACGCCTGTCCTGGAAAAACGTATGCTTTCATAAAAATGAGAGAATATTTGAGTATTGGATTGAGAGAGTGTTAGAAACGCAATCCTATTGTTCATTAAAAGTTGAAGCGTAAAGGTAAATACAATTTGGGAAGAACGGAATGGAAAGAAAGTTGAAGCGTAAAAAAGAAAATAAAAAAAGCCTCCTTCCGAGAACTAAATATGAAGGAGGCCACCCCAAAAACCGATTTAAGTATAATCTTGAAAACGGTTCCCGGATCACATACAATCCAATCGCCTTAGCTTTTATATGATAGTTTAAATCATTGTCTAAACATTATATAAACTCAAGCTCAGAAAGTATAATCTCTTGTGTAATGGAAATTGAAAATATGCGTAAAGGATACTCACTTGAAGAAAAGTAAGTGAGCGTTTTAAAAAGTAGCTTAGATTATAACTTGTTAACTTGCCGTCTAAAATATGATGTCACAAATATATATATTAAATTCATATTTAAAGCTCATTATATACGAATAATCTTAATTTAACACTTTCTTAACGTTTAGTGAGCAATATCTCATAATGGAATATTTTTTATACATCTTAGTCTAGAGAGAAGCCTTGAATTACGAGTTAGAAGAAACAAAGCCTTGTAAATCGTAAACCTTACGCTCTGTCCATAGTTTTCTAAAAAATAAATCACAAGACGATGCAAATAGTAGAAGAGAATAAAGTGATTACGATTACTTATGAGCTAAAAGAAAACGATCAGCACGGAGAATTGATGGAAAGAATGGATGCGAATTATCCATTTGTTTTTTTATTTGGAACAGGAGCATTGCTGCCCGCTTTTGAGCGTGAATTAGAAGGCCTGTTGGAAAAAGATAGCTTTGAATTTGTTTTGAAATGTCGAGAAGCTTACGGCGAAGTGAAAGAGGAAAATAAAATAAATGTGCCAAGAGCAGTTTTCCAAATCGAAGGAGCAGAACCCCCTAATTTAATCGTTGAAAACAACTACGTTGCGCTCACAGACGATCATGGAGAAACTCACCATGGTAAGATTTTGGAGTTCAATGACTTAATGGTAAAAGTTGATTTTAACCATGTCATGGCAGGAAAGAACCTATATTTTAAAGGTGCAATTTTGAATATACGCGACGCGACAATAGACGAAATTATACAACGTCATCATTTACCAATGAGTGGAGTGAGGGGCTAATTACCTCACTAAAGTGGCTGAGGATTTGTATTCAAACAGCTTACCACGTGGGCCTCGAAATTTCACTAAACAGACATAGACGCCGTTAGGGGAATCTCTACCAGTATTGAACTTTTTTCCGTTCCAAGATTCCTTTGGATCATCGGTCTCAAATATTTTTTCTCCCCAACGATTCCAGATAGAAAAGTTGAAATCTGTGACGCCAGTAAGGACACCTGTTCCGCGATAACCATCGTTGGAATTATCGTTGTTGGGCGTAAAAGCATTGGGAAGAAAGTAGCGCACCAAAGGCAATATATCTATCACTTTAGTGAGTGAATCTTGACACCCACTGAGGTGTGTTACGATTTGTGTTACGGTCTGTTGTCCAGTATCTGGAAAAGTGAAAGTTGGGCTTTGTTGAGCAGAGGTTCCGAGTCCAGAAAAATCCCAATACCAACTCACCGCATCTTTGGATTGATCGATCATTTCTGCAGTGGGTTTTACATTGGATAAATCTTCTGGAGTAATCAAAAAACCTGCGGTTGGAGAGGGTAAGGTTTCGATCAACTCATTAAAAAAGGTATCGGTTGTACAACCAATAGGAGAAGTGATCTCAATGGAAACATCGTAGGTGCCAACTTCAGTGTAAGTATGTGTTGGACTGATATCGCCGCTCGTTCCGCCATCTCCAAAGTCCCATTTTATATCATAAGTCTCATCAATAGGTGTAGACAAATTGTCGAAGAAAATGTCACCTGGCACGCAGCCCAGAAAATCGCTCGGAGAAATCACAATGAGCGAAGGGACGGGAAAATAGTTAACGTTTTTGGTAATGCCTGTGATACAGCGATTATTGTCTCTAACGGTCAGCGTAACAGGAAAGTCAAGCGGGCGATTGTAGGTGTGCATTGGATTTTGTTCGAAGACACCATTGCCATCTCCAAAACTCCAATTCCATGCCACAATTTCATCGGCTTGGGTTTCGGATAGATCCGTAAAACTCACTGGGCCAGCCACGCAAGTATCGTACTCGAATTCAAAATCAGCGGTAATTCTAGGAAAGATATTGACAAAAATATTGGCGGTATCGCCACAATCCGTACCTGGATTTAGGATCAAAACGCCCTCGTAGCGACCTGTGTCTGGAAAGGTCACACTTGGACTCCATTCATCAAAAGTTTGCGTTCGACCACTAATATCGAAAGACCATTGCCATTCTTTAATGAATTGCTCTCGAAAGCTAATATTTTCAAATTGAACCGTATTTTCTCCACAAGAATTAACCAAATATTGCCGCCCAGCAATGGTAGAGTCTTTTTCTATGTCTGCGACTACCGTCGGTTGACAGTTGGCGACATTGAACTGGAAATCGCGCCTTATTTCTCCGAGTAATACGCCATTTCTGAATTCTTTCACACAAACGCCTACTACAAATTGTCCAAGATTGGTTGGTGTTCCAGTGATTAGTCCTGTGTTTGGATTAATATTGACTCTTGGACTCCCTGCTAGCGGATTCAAAAAAGTGTAGGTCGGTTGAATGTAGCGCACTGTGCCAAAGGGTGGGGGACAGGGAGGATTTGGAGAAACGCCTTCACAAGCGTTGGCATCGCCAGGAAAACCCGTAGAACCTTGGCGTCCACCACCTAGCAGGGGAGCACAAAACTCATAGACCAATTGATCGCCATCTGCGTCGGTTGCTGCGTGGTCAAATTCTAGCTCCTGATTGACACAAATAACTGTGGGCGGAAAAGCATCAAAAACGGGACTGTTATTACAAGCCTCCTGTGCAGCGGGAGTAATCGCAACTGTATAGGTTGCCCCTGCGGCTTCTGGATTGAAAATATTAGAAATCGTCACGTTTCGGCAGCAACGCTGATAGACAAAATGATAGGATTCATCAGAAATGGGTAGCGTAACCTCGAATTCGTAGATGGCTTCTTCCACACAAATATTCGGAGGCAATTCCAAACAAGGGAAATTAGGTGGGTCAACGGCTCCTCTAGTACTGATCGGAACATTTACTTGGTCAAAAGCATTCAAGCTCGTAAAATCTCCACAATCTTGCTTGACTCCACATCGGTAAATAGAAATAGGAGCGATTTCATCGAAGTTAGCGCAATTTGTACACGCACAATCGCGATAAATAAACATTTTGACTAAATACTTTCGCCCTCCTGCCTGTTCTCCTACACACTCATAGGTGATCTCTCCGCCAATGATGTGTCGAGCCTCCGATGCACCAAAAACTAGCAATAATCCAAAGAATAGTAAATATCTTTTCATCTTATTTTTATTTCATGGTCTTTTAGATGGTTTTATAGTTGAAGTGTTTTATGGTTGGCATCATTAACACTGTAACCATATAACACTGTAATCATACAGCCATAAAGAATCACCTCAATAGCGTCACATCTCCAGCAAATTTATAAGGTTCTCCGCGTGGTCCCATAAATTCAATAACATATACATAGACACCTTGTGGTAAAGGTTGGTTGCTTCGATTGCTTCCATTCCAAGGAGTTCCTAAATCATTGGAAATGAACAACAAATTACCCCATCTGTCCCAGATCATCATCCTATAGTTGTGCACACCAGGCAAAATTCCAACAGGTCTAAAAAATTCATTTTCAGGATTACCTTGATTATTTGGCGAAAAGACATTGGGAAGGTAAATAAATATTTCGGGAGGAATGTCTAAGAATTGTATAGCTGTATCTTGGCAACCGCTTGGATGAGCGACAACCAAAGTAATTTGCTGCAAACCCGTATCTGGAAAAGTATAAGTTGGAGCAAACTCAGCAGTATTAAACGTGCCATTAAAATCCCAAAGATAAGATGCTGCATTGAGGGATTGATTATTGAGATTGATGGTTGGATTTTTTACAGTTGGTTGTGTTGGATTATAAGTAAAATCTGCAATGGGCGAGGGGCGAACGCTGATCCAATTTTTGTACAAACGACTCGTTTTACAACCAATTGGCGACACTATTTCCAAAGAAACATCATAAGCTCCTGCTTCTTCATAAATATAACTAGGACTGATCTCTCCGCTCGTTCCTCCGTCTCCAAAATCCCAAAGGATGTCATAAGCCTCGCTAATTGGCTCAGACAAATTATCAAAAAATACGCTTTGAGGTGTACAGCCTTCAAAAGTACTTGGATCAACGATAATTTCCTCGGGCACAGGAAAGTAGCGAATGATTTGTGTGGTGTCTGCCTCACAATTATTGATATCTTTTACCCTTAAATTGACTATGTACTCCTGTGGCTCTTCATAGTTGTGCGTGGGACTTTGCGCATTGGTGCCGTCTCCATCACCAAATGTCCATTCCCAATCCGTCAATTGCATACTACCCGAAAATGATTGATCTTGAAAAACTACGGGCGAGGCGAGACAAGTATCATATTTAAAGTCAAAATCTGCTCGAATTTCGGGTTTGACATCCACGAAAACATTTGCTGTATCGCCACATTCAGTATTTGGATTGAGAACAAGTCTTCCAGTATAAATTCCAATTTCGGGAAAAGTCAAAGTCGCATTCCAATTGCCTAATTTTACTGTATCGCCTTGTAGATCAAACTCCCAAAAGAAGCTCTGCACATTTTGGCGGAAAAAACTTTCGTTCTGGAAGGTAATATCTTCTGTTCCACAGACTTGTAGAAAGAAAGAATTAGTTCGATTGACAGAGGAGTCGGCTGTGATTTGCGCTACTACTTTGGGTTCGCATTCTGTGACATTGAATTGAAAATCTCGCCTCGTAATGCTCAACAGTTTTCCTTCTCGATATTCGAGCATACAAACAGCTACTACAAATTGCCCCCTCATGTTGGGGCGTCCAGTAATCAAACCTGTTTCTCGATCAATACGGAGGTTGGCAAATCTCCCCAATGGTTCTTGAGCAGAATAAGTTGGCGCGATAAAACTAACATTATCGTAAGGTGGCGGGGCATCTGGATTGGGAGAAACACCGAAAAGAGCGTCTGGATTATTGGTATTAGCACCGCCTCCTACTAAGGGAGAGCAAAATTCATAAACTAAAGAATCACCATCTACATCCGTAGCGGAATGGTCAAAATCTATGGGTTTATCCAAGCATAAAACGATAGGTGGGAAATCCTTGAAAGTAGGGCTAGTGTTACAAGTTGTTTGTGCTTCGGTTGTAATTTGAGTCGTGTAAGTTGCGCCTGTCAGACCAGGATCTATGATATTATTGATGGTACTATTTCGGCAGCAACGCTGATAGACAACCGTGTAATCGCCACTGATGATAGGTAATTCTGTTTCAAATTCATAGATGCCTTCTTCTACACAAATGCTTGCAGGTACGTCGAAGCAAGGATTACTGGAAGGTGTGATTTCCGTAATAATGGGAGCTTCTAACTCAAAGATACGTGGTAGCGTAGAACCATCTTGATAAATCGTGACGGTTGCCACAAAAGGAGCACCAGGAGCAGAATCGAATAATGCACCTCCTCCATTACAATCTCTATAAATGCGCATGGTAAACTTATAGCGATTAGCGGTTTCTGCAATATTACGGCCTAAACATTCGTAAGTAATTTCCCCACCAATGATGTGCGCTGCTTGCAACGAGGACGCGGCTAAGAGCAAAAAAAGAGTACAACTTATTGATCGCAGAATAGGTCTCAAACTAAAATTTCTTTAATGATTAGGACAATAGATTGAGCCAATAGGAGTTTTTCTAAGTATCTCATTTGGTTTCGAGATTCGGTTGGCATCTATCTAAAATGGGTAATGTTTTTTCGATAAGTACGATCCTTTATTAAAAATGAATGAGTGATTATTGAAACGTATAAATCCTTCTTTTCCTTGCTGAAATCTACACTTTTTTTGTAAAGACTTTGACAGCTTTACGGTTTTCGCTCCAAATTACTCAAATCAAACACTTGAATCGAACTTTATTGCACCAATCGGTTGACAAGACACACAAAACACAGAGTTACAGCTGGTTGTGCTATAACCAATCTAAAGCTAAACGTATGAGAGAAGCGGCAATCAGCATCATGCATGACCATGATTTGGAAGAAGCACTCGCAGCATTGAGACAGGGTGGCACTATTTTATTTCCTACGGATACCAACTGGAAAGTAGGTTGCGATGCTTGCAATACTGAAGCCATCCAAAAGATATACGAACTCAAAAATCAAGACTTTTCTCAATCTTTCATCCTGTTAGTGGATTCCATTGAGATGCTCAAGGACTATGTAAAAAACCTCCATCCAAAATTAGAAACCTTAATGGTGTATCATGTCCGTCCACTCACTATTGTCTATGATCGCCCTAAAAATTTACCCTCGAATGCAGTCGCTTCGGATGGAAGTGTCGCCATTCGCATTCCACAAGACGAGTATTGTCGCTATCTGATCAAATCTTTTGGTAGGCCTTTAGTTGTCACTTCTGCCCGTATCAGCAAAGAACCTCTGCCTGATAATTTTTCAGAGATTAGCAAAACCGTAAAGAAAAAAGTAGATTATATTGCTAAGCATCGGCAAGAAGAACACTCACTCAATGATCCTTCTGTGATCGTGAGACTGTCGTCAAGAGGAGAGTTGTTGTTTTTAAGGGAATGAAACAATCACTACCTTAGCACAATACTAATCCAACTCTGACTATGAAACTACAATTACTCCTTCTAGTATTCTTACTGGCAAACTTTTGCAAAGCACAAAATAGCGAGCCACTTTCCAAAATCATTGAAGCCTACGACCAGATCAATCAGCCAGACACCTCACAACTTTGGCCCGATCTTTCGGAATCCAAATTAGCAGAAAAGTATTTGGCATTAAAATCAGTTGCCCAAGATTTGCAAAAAGTAGAGAATAATCAGCTTTCCACTTCTCATCAGATCAATAAGGACTTATTAGAACTCATCATCGAAGATCAATTATTCCATTTACAATTCGAGTCTCATTTGTTCCCTTTGAATTCGGAAGGTGGTTTTTTGACAGGCATTTTGTATCGCTTGCAATATTATCGAATCAATTCAGAGGAGAATTTTCAGAAGTATGTAGCCATTTTGCGTGCCCTGCCCGATCATTTAAAAATGCGCAAAGCACAAATGCAGCAAGGGCAAAAACTGGGTAAAAGTTCACCTAAATTAGTTGTCAATAATTGCATCAAATTGATGGAACAAACTTTAGCAACGAAGACTAAGGATTCCTTTTTCCTTGATCCAGTTCAGGGAAATGTAACTCAAAAAGAAGTGGTCATTGAGGTTTTGGTACAAGAAGTGCTGCCTGCTTATCGTGATTTTTGTCAATTTTTAAAAGGAGAGTACCTTAGAAATGCACCCGAAAATATTGGTATTAGCGAAATCACAGGTGGAAAGAAATTCTACGAGCAACGCACGCGTTTCTTCACCACTTTTGACATTACGCCACAAGAGGTGTTCGACATAGGGCAGCGCGAAGTGAAACGCATTCGAGCCGAAATGCAGCAAATTATTGATGATTTAGGTTTTGAAGGTTCGTTTGCAGAATTCATAGAATTTTTGCGCACCGACGAGCAGTTTTATGCCAAAACACCCAAGGAATTGCTCAAAGAAGCTGCTTGGATCACTAAGCGAATGGAAGGAAAATTACCGTTCTATTTTGGAACGCTCCCAAGAATGCCGCTCACGGTGAAACCTGTGCCTGCTGCCATTGCACCCACTTATACAGGAGGCAGATATTCCGAAGGTTCTTACAAGCGACAAAAGGCTGGAGAATATTGGGTGAATACTTATAAATTGAAGAGTCGTCCGTTGTATGTTTTACCTGCACTTTCTTTGCACGAAGGTGTTCCTGGGCATCACACTCAAATTATGTTGGCAGCGGAACTAGAAGATATGCCCAACTTTCGACGCAATACTTATCTTTCAGCTTATGGAGAAGGTTGGGCGTTGTACACTGAATTTTTGGGAAAAGAAGCTGGTATATACGAGACTCCCTACGAAGATTTCGGGCGTTTGGTCTATGAAATGTGGCGGGCTTGCCGCTTGGTCGTTGATCCTGGGATGCACTACATGGGCTGGTCGCGCCAAAAAGCCTTCGATTTTATGGCATCCAATACGGCACTTTCTATCCACGAAGTCAATACGGAAATTGATCGCTATATTGGTTGGCCGGGTCAGGCGGTTTCTTACAAAATGGGCGAACTGAAAATCAAGGAGTTGCGCAAATTAGCGGAGGAAAAGCTGAGAGCAGATTTTGATATTCGTGCTTTTCATGATTTAATACTCGCCAATGGTTCGATTCCACTGAATACCTTAGAACGCTTAGTCAAAGCATGGTTAAGGGAGTAGGTAAAATATAACCTACCGATTCTGTGGCTTTATTTTGCCCTTCTTCTGCGTTGCGAAAATACTCATTATGCTACGGCATAACTCCGTTTTTCACGCCTTGAATAAGAACAAACTAAAACCACATTTTTGAGTATCTGATTTATTACCTACTCCCTGAAAGCAGAAAAAGCGAAAAAAAATTAGGAATTCGTCATCCGTAACGCTATAATTTTCCGTAAGAGTGATGGCAAGGAGGCTATCTTGCCACTAGGTCATACGCATTAAATTAAAAATTGGAAAGTCGAGAAATGAAGATTTATGTTCAAATCTTCTATTCTTCAAACCTTGTAATCTATGCACCTGAGTATCATCATTCCTACGCTTAATGAACGCGAGAATATCCAAAAACTCATTCCTCATCTATTTCACAATAGCGGACTCTCCTTGGTCGAAATTATCGTGGTAGACGCTGAAAAAAGTGAAGATGGAACTGCCGAGGTCGCAGAACAAGCAGGAGCAAGAGTCATTCGATGTGCAGATTGTAGTCGTGCTGTGCAAATGAATCTGGGGGCGAGTCATGCAGCAGGCGATGTGCTTTATTTCGTTCACGCAGATGCGCTGCCTCCAGCGAGTTATGTTTCTGATATTCAGGCTGCTATGCAAGAAGACAACGACTTTGGCTTTTTTAGCTACCAATTTGATTCTAAAAAGCCGTGGCTTAAAATCAATTCTTATTTTACGCGCTTCGATGGACTCTTTTCAGGCGGCGGTGATCAAACGCTCTTCATTCAAAAACGTGCTTTTCAACTTTTGAATGGCTTTAATGCTAAGCTCAAAATCATGGAAGACTTCGACTTAACGAAACGTGCTCGTAAAAAGAATTTTTCCTTTAAAATTATAAAGAACGACGTTCTCGTTTCTGCCAGAAAATATGACCGAAATCCTTATTTATGGGTCAATTTTGTGAACCTAATTATTTTTGTAATGTACTGGTTAGGAAGTCCTTCTAGTATGATAAAGACAGTTTATCGGAGGCTACTGTTTTAGAAAGGAAGAAAAGAGGGTAGGTCAAAATTGTTGATTTACCAGCTTAGACTTACCAAGTTTACGAAACTTGGCAAGTCCTATTGAAAAGAGGAGTATCCGAATAGAGAAGTCTTTAAAGAATACTGAACCACACCGTTCTATGTCCAAACTCACCGTCATTCGCCACGCCCAAGCCTCTCTTATGAAAGCAGATTACGATCAACTCTCTGATTTGGGACACGAGCAGGCTGCTTTGCTGGGGAAATACTTAGCCAATCAGGAAGTGGAATTCGATAAAATCTATTTAGGGACACTGAAGCGGCATCAGCAAACAGCAGATTATATTTTGGCTGCTTTTGAGGCAAAAGGAAAGCCTTTTCCTGTCCAGAAAATGGAACTGTTGAATGAACATCAAAGCCCTAAAGTAGCGCGTTGGATGTTGGAGCGAGCTTTATCGGATGAGGAAGCACCACATTTGGAAGAGTTGCGAAAAATGATTGCTAAAGTGGATACAAGCATTCCTAAAAAGCAATACCTTACCATTTTTGACTATGCTTCTTCGCTTTGGGCAAAAGGAGAAATTGACGCTACAACAATCGGCATTGCTTCTTATGAAACTTTCAAAAATCGGATTCATCAAGCTCTAGAGCAAATATTAACAGCCACAACAAAAGGACAGTACATCGCCATTGTTACCTCAGGTGGACCAAGTGCCGTAATCACTGGAAAGGCTCTAAATCTTGACAACGAAAAAATCATGGAACTCAACAGCATCATCCAAAACGCAGCGATGAGTGAGTTTCTCTTCTCGAATCATCGCTTTTCTTTGCATCGGTTTAATATGGTGCCGCATTTGGTGGAAGATCGGTTATTGACTTATGTTTAGGGGCGGCAACTTTGACTTCACCCTCTTTCAACCATAATTCTTTTCATCTTTGATTTACCATCTGTTCCTTTTAGATGTACCCAATAAATACCATTTTCCAATCCAGCTAAATCAATGACTTGGGTTTCTATATGAGCATTGACTTCACGTTGTAATAGCATTCGTCCAGACGTATCATACATTTGTAGTTTATCAAAATTATTCGGTTGAGGAAGTTTAAGGACAAGCGAGTGTCCTTGATTCGGGTTTGGATAAATCAGCCAATTTTGGTCTTCGATGAAATTTAAAACAGGAACGACTTCACAGCTCATAATCTCCGCTGTATTTGGCAAACCTGATAGTGCATCAAATCCACCTACTACTGCCATTGATTTTTCGTTTGCTGCTGTGGCTGCTAAGGTTCTTCTAGCACTTAATTCTTCCGTTTCCCAAGTCTCTGAAATAGCATCATAGACATCCACACGTGAACTGGAAGCAATAATTACTTTCGTATTCCAATCAATATCTCCACCTCCTATGAAATAAGCCTTATCACAAATACTTATTGCATTCATACCCATCCTTGGAACACTAAGTTCGCCTGTTGTCCATTCTTGTGTTGAGGTATTAAAAATATCGACAGTGACTAGGCTAATCCCTGCTGCATCATGACCACCAGCAAATAGTATTTTGTCCTTGACCGTTGTAGCAGATAGGAAACCTCTTGCCGTAGATAAGCTATCCACTGACCAAGTATTGGTTTCTGCATCGTAGATATCAATTCGCTTGCTCATAGTATTATTATCAACAGCACCGCCACCAAAGTAAGCTTTGTCACCAATAACCGTGGCAGCTAAAAAAAAGCGAGGTTCAGAAAGTTGAGCAGTTTCCCATGTTTGGGTTTCAACATCGTAAATATCGACTATATCAGATGTTTGGAATCCCGTCAGGAACGCATTGAGAGTGCCACCGCCTGCAAAGATTACTTTGCTGCCTACACTCACTGCAGCCATTCCAGAGCGAGGGCTAGAAAGTTGTTCTTGAGACCAAGTGCCCGTAGTTGTGTCATAGATGTCCACAACATCAAATGCTCCATCTGTTCTAATATCATTGCCACCAGCTACGAAAATAAGATTGCCATTAGCAGCAACTGCTGGAAAAGAGCGGGCGCGTGAAAGCTCCGTGATTGACCAAGTTTTAGTATTGGTATTGTAAATATCTACTATGGGACTAGGAGCTAAACCACTGACCGTTCCACCCGCAAAAAAGAGTAAATCATCTGTGGAAGTAGCACCTAGATGGAAACGTCCAGTACTGATGTTTTCAGGTGTCCATTGCGCTTGGGCAAAGGATAAAAAAGAGAAAGAGAATACTAGGAAAAGGAATATTTTTTTCATTGTATTTTAGATTTTGATAGAAGAAATGTAGAAGCGGTTAGATGACAGGCAATCCTAAGTTGCCCGTCATCCTGCTTGATTTGAAGATAGGTATTATCAATTACAAGGACTAGCATTGAGATCGACTGGTACCCCACCAATCACTTCGTTGTTATCGCCACAATCTTTTATACTTTGTCCTTCTCCTACTAGCACTTTATTGTTTTCACAAGGTGGCGTTGGAAAGCCAAATCGCTCGGATGCTCCTGCCAATTCTATGTCGTAGATACCATTGCTTTCCGCTTCGTTGCCTGCCATATAGTTATCCGTTGCACCGTCGATTACTAGATATCCAATAGCAGCATTTTGGGAGGATTCGTTGTATAAGGAAAGCCAATTTGTAGCCGAAGTTTGTGAACCAACGACCGAGCCATCAGGTAATGGATAGGCTGTTGGTACTTTACATAGAATATGCCCGATGGCATTGCCACTCATATTATTCCCTAAAAACAAACCCGACTCGCTGCTGGAGAAAACTCCAAAGAATCCAGTGTTTGCAGTATTCCCAACAATGCGCACTTGATCGCCATTGGAAATGACAACGCCCGCTGCAGTTACTAACTCGCCCGTTGCCCAAGCAGGACTGGTATTAAAAGTATTGCGTGCAATCCGCGTTTGGTCGCCTTGTTCTACAAAGACGCCAAGCTGTAAATCATTCATTGTATTGCGTACTACAAAGCTGCGGCGTGCATTCTGAATCAAAATTCCTGTGCCGCCAGGCGCAGTGGCTGGCTGAATAGTCAAACCAAAAATGACAACATTATTTGCATCTTGAATGTGCAAAGCAGCTTGGACAAAGCCCACTTGACTTAAGGGCTTCACGTCAGAAATTAAGACTGCGCCTTTCTCCCCGCGAATGGTGACGCGCTGAGTGATGTTCACGGTCGAAGACTCAAAATGGTTGCCTGCTTTCAAGACCACCATGCCACCTTCGCCTGCTTCCGCAATCGCTGCTGCCAAGCCATCTTCGGAATCCGCAGGGACTTCGACTACGGAGCGCGATTCTACTTCACTGGGTAGCGCGTTGTGCATCAGCAAAGCATCTAATTCTACTAACTCGCTTTCTGTAAAGCGTGCTTGTTGTTCTTCATTTAGCCATTTTGATACGCCTTCGTCCAAGTTAATGGAACTAAAGGTATACGTAGGAGTTGATACAGGTGCGACGTCCAGTTGTTCTTGCGCACAACTGAAGAGGAGTAAAGCCATAGAAATGGCTAGGAAAATGTTGTTCATTTTCATGCTGGTGTGTATTTAGTTTTGAAAAAATGTGTTTTTGCGTAAGCGGCTTGGTGAGTCTGATGCGCTAAAAATAGGAAGTAGTTTTTTGGGGTTTTGTACTAGGGTAGGGTTGATTTTTGTATAGACGTGTAGTTTGTTTTCATTGCCATCTCAACTCTAAATCTTCAATTATTGATGTTATGACATCTTCTCTAAGTCTTCTGTCTCTATAATCGGATAATGCACGTAAAAATTTTCTTGATATTCTTTGCTCCAAATTTTCTAATTCTTCTCCCAATTCTTCTACTTCTCTTTCCAAATCTCTCTCTCTATCTTCACATAAATTTAGACGTCTATTATCTATACGATATTCGTTTACCAGAGCTTCTAAACGTCGTTTTTCTTCCTCTAGTTCCTCTATCTCATTTTCCACTTCCTGCTCATATGCTCTCAAATCTTCACAGCATTTCCCGCCACTCAAACCTCTATCAATTTGTTCTTTATAGCGGCGAAATTTTCGCATATCCTTCAAGTAAGCATCAAAATTTTCTTTTGAGGAAGTAAGGATAGCTGAATAGATGGAATCTTTTGATACTAACCGTGTAGGAGATAAGTTTTGAAGAATCAACGTACCACTGCGATCGATCTGTAACTTAATATTTTCAATAGAAGAAGAATCCTGATTTTTAATGAATTTATCGTTATTAGTCATGTAATCTGACCAGTTGGTATTCATTTGATTCAGAACACTAGTAAATTCACCTTTTTCTTTTTCAAGACCTTCCATTTCTACATTGAGCTCTTGATATTGTTTTTGGTACAAGCCATCTGTTCGCATTAATAAGTATACTGCTAAGCCCGAAAATACCATTGGCAGCACAGTCAGCAAAATAGCCTTCCAAATAGTTCTAGTTCTAATAGTTGAGTTAGAGTGGTTCATATTTTTTTACTTTTATTTTTTATCCAGCGAAAACCGATTGACTGCCCTCTACAATCTTCCCGCCATGTATCGTCGGGTCTTGTATTCTGGCCAATGGTTTCCCATTCACAAATACAGAAGTTGTGGTGGCAATAATTTTGTCTATCTTGGGACTTTGACATTGTAAAGAATCACCATGTCTCGATAGCATTTTGTTCTCCACAAAAACATCGGTGCTTCCTTGTATGATCGGTCCGCCGACGTGCTCTTTTTTCCCATCTTTCATGGGGCAAAAGTGATGACAAGTGATCGTTACAGTTGCTTTTGACATAATTCAGTTTTTATCATCTTTTACCAAGTCGAATGACTTGATTCTTCGGGTTTTGGAGGTTTGGGAGTAATAGGTTCTTCTTTCACACGGGTTTCTTCCCAAGCTCCTTTTTTAGTACTTTGATATTTGGTGGATAAACTTCTAAGTAGTGGCACGATCATTTCTAAAATTTTATCTGTCTGTTCGATAGCCGCTAAAATATCTTCTTGTTCAAATCGGAATTTTGCATAATCGCCAATGATGTTCTCAAATTGATGCGCATTGAAGCGAATGCCAGCCACACCGTGTGCGTTGTATTCTAAGAGTTCATAAAATTGTTGCCGAGGTAATTCTTTGAGCCGATGAAGCAAGAAGTCAGAAAGGCTTACCAATCCATTCCATATTTCGATCATTCGATAAGGACTGTCGTAAATGCTAAGATTGTGATAGGAAGGTGCATTTTGAGCCAAAAAACTGCCAATTTGCACACAAAATTCTCTCAATTCCAAGGTGGCTTTATCATTGTAATTTCCCGTTTGTCGAATGATGCTTGGCAAATATTTCAGCAGTTCATTCAAATTGCCATCGTAAGTTTTTAGACGATCTTTCAATACTTTAGATGCCCCAATGTGTAAGCAAGGAGAAATATAGTTGGTCAACTCCCATTCTTCCGCTTCGAATACTAATTTTCCAATGGATAAAAAATGGGAAGGCACTAGCGTTTCTTCTTGCATTCTAATATGCAACTGATAGCTCGGCAAGGTAGAAAGTTTGCGCTCGGGCAAATCTTGAGAAGTTACTCCAAATGCTTGACGATTTCGACTATCTATCTCTACAGTCACCGTGTAAACTTGAGTGCGTTTT
Organism: Bacteroidota bacterium; assembly: GCA_039176995.1. GTDB lineage: Bacteria > Bacteroidota > Bacteroidia > Chitinophagales > Saprospiraceae > JAAUTG01. The sequence continues at coordinate 13,896 of JBCDFY010000021.1, read as the reverse complement.
AAATCAAGTGGTAACTCTAATTCCAAAGTTGGGGTTAAGGATTCAAAAATACCAATAACTCCTCCTCCTGAAGTGATCGCACTGCAACGATTCAGGTAGATTTTATTGCCTTCTTTCACCAATTCCAGTGCTGATTTCCCATCGAAAGGCATCACTAAGCCATACGAATTCGGCAGCAGCAAAGCCTGCACACTATCCGCAGATAGAGCATTTACCCAAGCAAATAGTTCTTTAAAGCGATCTACATTAAAGTTGACACCTGCGATGACATTGGGAGCGGCGTGTTGAGTGATAGATTTCATTGTGTATTAAGGTTGAGGTGAAATTCGATAAACATAAATCGTTGTGTATTTGAAGTTTTTGGGTAAGTCATTGCGAATGTTTTCCATTTCTACGCGCTCTTTAGAGGATAGAGATTTGAAATGAACTCCATTTTGAGCTAAAGTCAATTTGGGATTCATCATTCTTCTTCCCTTTGGGAAAAACCAAGGCGAGTAATGATGAAACTGCCATTGAGCATTTTCAAATTTGATAGGTTCCTGAGGACGCATATTGTAATTATGAAAAGCTAATAGTCCACCAAACAAATCTTCCATTTTGTAGTCTCTCACATTCAAAGGTGTTAGAGTACGAAAGCTATACATTCCGCTGGTATCATGTTTGTGAAAATCATCTCCAAATATCCAGCGGATGCCTCTGCTTTGGTCGGTAGCAAAAGAAATCTTCCCTACCCATTCTCCCAGCCCTTCCACCTCAATCGGTGAATAGCTCCAAGCAGGTACTTTAAGATGTGCTTGATAGGAAAGCATGAAGAACCAAGGCAAAGCAAACAGACTCAAAGCAGGTAAGTAGAGATTAAAGTAATAAATGAAGTCCGCCTTACTTTTACTGAATAGAAAAAAGATAAAAACACCTACCAAAGTCGTCAAAATCGTGACAAAGGATTTGACCCAATCGGGTTCTTCTGTGAGCATTTTCTTGCTCAAGAACCACCAGTTCAAAATACCTAATAATACTGCTAAGACCATCAAAATAATTAGATGGATTTGTGGCGCAGTATCTTCGAGTAAGCGATCAATGAAGGAAAGCAAGATAAATAACACCCCCCAAATGACTGCATAGCGAATGGACTGTTTGAATGTCGGATGCCTCAGCAATGGTATTCTTGGCTTTTTTATTAGTGTTGCCATATTAATTGATTATTCGCGTTTTTTTGTCAGAATCAGGATTATCAGGATTTTGTAGTATTCAATTGATCAATGTATTTATTCCTACTCTTGCATCTTCGTTTACGGTAAAGATTGCTTGCTCTTTCGACACTAAAATTCGTGTTTCCCCGTCCCAGTTTTCGGGTAAAAAAGCAGGGTAAAGCTGCTCTTCCAAAAAACTGCGCCATTTTCCACCTTGTACAAAGCCTTTCAATTCCTCAATTGGAACTGTACCAATTTCAATATCAAGTTGTACACTAGATTTCTCCTCTTGTCCACTTACACTTGTTGAGGTTCCGACTATCCATTGATTGACTTTTATGCCTTCCTCTAGTTCTCGAAAAATGGCTTTTTCTCGTAGATGCACTCGCTGCCCAATCGCTGTAAAGAGCGCATCTTCTATCAATCTTTTATCGCTTCGTATTTGCTCAATATAGGGCAATAGCCATGCTAAAATTCGTTGCTGTTCTTCGTCTAAGTGCTTTGGAATATCAAAAAAACGCCCCTGCAATTCCGAAATACCTAGTACATTGGCGCGCTCTTCCATCGCTAATTCCATCATCGCATAACCCCATTCTTCTTCCACTACTTCTAGTAGTACTTTCCAAACCTTGTCTTTTTCTATGGCTGCTGCAAAGGCTCTGCGTTGCTCGCTTTGGCTTTTAGTATAGATGGTTAGTTCTTGCTTTTTAGGGTTGTGTTTGATGGAGACGATTTCTTGGAGGGTTGCGGGGTTGGGGGTTGGGTGGATATGAGTACTATATGAAGAATTAAAATTAGTTCTAGATAAGCCAATTAAATTGGGCTTTAAATTGATATGAATATATTGATTCCACTTCATTTGTAATACTCAATGAATGTTGAAACTTTTAGTCTTGTAAGAATCATTTACAATGGATTGTTCAGAAACAAAAAAGTCCCTCAACATATTTCCAAATCTAGAGTCTCTACCTAAATATTCATTTAGATCTTCCGATTGTTTACCCTTTATGTCATACATAGCATAACTAAAAGAAACTGCTGAAGCTGCCCATAATATAATAGCTGTCCATCCTACAGGATTAGAAAATGTAAGAATAGATGTTCCTATTCCTCCAACAACAGAAAGCATACTAACTCCTGTGTGAGCATTCCATTTGTTTGTCTTTAATTCATATGCTATTTGGATGGTAGATGAACCTATACTGACATAGTTAATTAAATCTCCTCCCAACTTCATTTTATGAAGAAGATTATTCCACATTGGAATATTGCTTTTGACAGTAGACATAAAGTTCATTTTATCAGCTAAAAGAAATATGGCTTGAGTTTTCGCTTGATTAACTAATTTAGACGGTGCTACAAGTAATTTTTTGGAAGGAAATACCTTTTCCATGTCACTAATCAGACTAATAAAATCTATAGGTAATACTGCTTTATCAAAAAACTTTAGTGATTTAATAATTAATGGTTCTTTGAGATCAGGAACTTCTAATAATAAAGTCCTAATTTTTTCTATGAAATTATTGTATGTCAGATTTTGAAATTTTGGACTTTCATCAAGCATAGCTCCGAATGTTATAATGCCAATTATTCCATCACAATTTCTTGTAGAAAATCCATTCTTAGCTTGCCACTTTTCTGTTTCCACAGAAAAAGATTCCCAACTTAGAAATTTATTCTTTTTAAATATAAGACGTTCTACCAAGTGTTTATCCCAACCAATTTCATCAGAATATTTTTTATTAACTTTCACTGCTTTAGTAAGTTGCTTTTTGTCAAGCATATGTATTTTATCTGTAAAAGGAATGTCAGGTCTATAATGCCTCAGCCAATTCTATAAGCATAAAAATTCATGTTCATTTGCTTTTTAAGCTGAGCCACGGTTTTTTTAGTTTATTTGTATCTCTTTCAGCTTGTTTAGCTATTTGTTTTATTTTTTCTTGCATTTTAGCTCCTGTTCCATATAAGTAAAGGCCTAAATCTCCCTCTTGAATTGCGGTGTAAGTTTCTACCCAAAAAGAAGGATTTCAAGATCCTAAAGCATGTCTAAGGATGAAGTTGGCATCTTTCTTAGGTTAGTTAGGAGAGGAGACTATCATAGTAGTTATATCTCGCGCCATTTCTATCCTAAAGTCAATAAACCACCTTAAAATATCATCTTGAGATAGGACTGCACCTTTTATTCCTTTTGCAGCAAGTTTAGTTGTACTTTGAGCTGCACTAGCAAGAAAATTAGCCGCATCAATTTTAAATAATAAGCCTTTAATCTCTTTTAAAATTGAATCACTTCTAATTCACTAATCAATCTCACTGTTCTGAAACAATTATTTTCACCTGTGTATTTACACACATTTGTTGAGCTTCATTATATCTAATCTGATTAATCTGATTAATCAAATTCTTAATATCTTCATTCTGCAATCGTAAGCATCCATGAGTTGCCCGCAATTGCCCTTTTCCTCGCCAATATTTTTGACCTCCCAGTTTCCCGCCGTGAATGAGCAATCCGGATCGTCCTTTCTGCTTCGCTAAGAGTGCTCGACCACCTGTAGGGTTTAGGCGAATAGCCCCGTTAGGACCGTATGAGTTTTGATTCCAGCTTGTAGTATCTACAATATAGTTTCCTGAATACTCACCAGTAGGAGTATTACCATTCTTAAGCATACTAGTATCTCCTTTCCCTCTACTTCCTCTACCTAATACTTTATATCTTTTTACTATTTTACCATTTATCTTTAGTATTAAAGTTCCTGTCTTATTTCTATTTCCGTCTAACTTTACATCTAATTGAATTTTTTCCATTATCAGTTAATTTTGATGATATAAGAGATCTAGCTTAATACTATTCGCCACTCCCCAACACTCCCCCTCAAAACCTCCCCTCTCCGCAACACCCCTTCCGCAAAATGTCCTTGCGATACCCAAAAGCGGACATAAATCATTTGCTGATTATCGAGGAGTTTGATATGTAAATAGTAAGCAAGCCTTCGGTCTTTTGGAGGGATGCGTTCTAGTTCTTCAGTGAGTTTTTCTGCACCAGATTGGAGGTCAGATAAGGCACTATCGAGACGATTATGGCTCATTTTTTGGAGTTTATTACTTTCGTTTTGGAGATAGTGGGTGAGTTCTGCTAAACGGTTTTGAAGGTCGCGATAGTCGTGGGCTTCCACTTTGCCTGCTTGCAAGGCATAATAGCCAACGGGCGCGCTGTGAAAATCCTCAAAAGTGGTGGCGCGATAAGCCGTTGAGTTTTCGGTACTTAGTTTCTGGATGCCTAGAAAGAAATCGCCTGTATCAGCAAGACTGGCACGATGATTTTCGGCATTGCTCAATGGTATGATTTCAAAGAAGTCGCTGCTGGAAGGACTGCGATCCTTGCTTTTGTCCAGTTTTCGGTTAATGATAGGGAAGCAATTAAGACGAATTTGGGTTTGTGCTACATCGGTAGCAGTGAAGCCCGACGGGAAAAGCATTTTAAGCCAAAGCATACGTTTTGGGCAATGCTCTCCCAGTTCTTCTTCATCAAATTTTTCAATTAATTCTGTTGGGATTTTACTTTGTCCACCAAGCGCTGATAGATAGACAAATTGAGTTTTGTATTGCTGTAAAATAGTTTGTTCTAAGTGCTGCAAAAACAAATATTCTGCATCCAATCGACGATTATTTGCGGATTGTGGATATTCCAACCAATCCCCAAAACCCACTTCACTTTGCACTTGTATACCATCTACCTGCCACTGTACCAAAGGCAACAATTTATACAGAGTTTTTTGCTTAAAATCTATGTGCAAGCAAAGATGATCTGCTTCAAAGTCCTTACCTAGTTCAATACCCCACCAAAGTACGCCTTTGTGTAGAACTTGCTTTTCTTTAGTTGTCAGAATGACGCTAGGTATTTGTCCAGTAGTGTAGTCTAGTAGGCTGTTCTCTCTAGCACAAAAGCGTATTTTGGCATTGACCAACTTTGTAGGGCGCAAAGGAGTAAAATAGATTTCATGGGGTGGTTCGGTACTCATACGTTGTACCGTAAATAGCTCGTCTTCTGGCGAGAGCACTGTTCCATGTTTTTTGGTAGTGGTATAGGCTAAAGCATGAACAGGTTTAGGACGCAACTCTCTCTCGGTAGTGAGCTTTCGGATGATGTTTTTTTCTATGTAGTCCCTGCTCGTTCCCATTTCTCGATACAGCACAGACAACTCCCAAGCCGTCCACTCCAAGAAGAGTTGATGCTCACGCTCTAGCTGCTCTGCGGAACGGTGGAATCGTTGCGCTGCCTTGGAACGAAGTCGGTTGAGTATGTTATCGTAGGTTTGCATAAATCAATTCAAGTCTATCCTTGTCGCTTTTTGTTTTAAGCTATTACCACCATCCAAATTCATATTTTTTTTAGCGATGACTTCTATTTCCTCTGCTTCTATGGTTAGCTTACCTGTTTTATCATCAAAAACAAAGGAAATCTTCTCCATTTGGATGCCTTTTTTTCGGTTATTGCTTTCTTTCCATCGGCTAGCTTTGGCATTTTTGTGATAAAAACTACCGAGTACAAAAGGAGATTTTTCGGGATTAAAATCTTCAAAAAAGACGATGACTTTTTCTCCTTTTTCTGGCAGAAAGTAGAAGCCACTATTCGTTGTAAAAGGTACTAAAACGCGCAGCCAAGGTGAGATAGAATCTTTTTCTTTGTCTCCTACAAATTTGACTTTTACACGTCCCAGTTCTTCAGGATCCTTGTGATCCTCAATGATCGCTGAAAGTGGACCACACATGGCATTACTGCCTTGCTGCATCCGTAGCGCAAATGGAAAACCAAGCGGAACGGCCGTGAAATTGTTTTGATAAGAATCATCACTAGAAATATGATGATGTACCTCTATCACTAAGTATTCACCTGCGCTTAGTAACTCATCCGAGCTTTTCATTTTCACTTTACTGCCAATTTTCAAACTTGGCTCGTTACTTGTTCCTGTCAACACCACCAACTCATGTGCTTGTCGAGCGGTGATTTTTTTATCTGCTCGCTTTAGAGGTTGCTCATTCTCCACTGCATAGTTGACATGAATGTTAGCTGATGGATAGATGCTAGATCTACTAATCGTTGTATTTAACACCTCATTTTCCCCTCTATAATTGATGTTGTTATCAATCTTTTCGAGTAATTTATCTTGAAGCAAATCATAGCCTTGCATCTTGAACTCTAAGGGTGCTAAATTCAAAGATAAATCAGCATGTTGACAGTTGCCTTGTCCTTCTAATTGAAGAGTAACTTTGTTTTTCTCGATATTATTCAAATCTCCGAAGTAGAATTCTTGGCCATCGAAAAAGAATAATAAATTGTAATCATCTGCTAGGCGACACAAAAAGCGATAATCCGTTTCTTGACTTTGAACCATGAAATTTACTCTATCACCCAACTCTTTCTCAATTACCTTAGGAATTTTACCACCGTAATCACTGACTACTTTTCGTGCAACATCACCTACATTTTTTTCTGAAAATGTTCTGAAGACGGGCGCAGCATCCATTAAAATACTTTTGCTGTATCCTTTGACGCGGAGCACTCGACCCGATTTTGTCCAAGTCGCATTGATTTGATCTATGAAACCATGAAACTCAAACCATTTTTCAGAATTCTTTGAATCATCCTTTTGCTTGAGTGATTCAATTGAAATGACGACATTCTCACCCAGTAAGGAAGCTAAAGTAGTGCTGTCTAATTTCATATCCTTCTCCACAGCGGTCACTACTTCAAAGACATGGTGTCCATTGAAAGGCTGATGTAGACTAAGACTTCGGATAGCAAATTTATCTTTTGCCCAGTCGGACTTAGCCTTGATTGATATGGTGCTTTTTACTTGCGTCACTTAGCAGAATTCGGAAATAAGGTAATAATTTATTGATACTCTGAGCGATCATAAAGTTCTCCTTCTAAGGTCATTCTTTGAGGAGAAATGATGAGTGTTTCTTCTATTCGTCCAGGTTCATTACAATCTTGATTGTAAGAAACTAAGTAAGCGTCCTCTATGGTTATTTTTCTACTAATGGTATCATGGTCATAGAAGCATAAGTCCAAAGTAGCTGTTTGAGTAGGCTCTAGCTGCCATTGCAAGTAAAAAGGTACATCTTCTTCACTACTTCGCGTAATTCTGATGGTCATGGAAGTTAACATTGGTCGTCCAATAGGTTTTCCAGTCTTATCATCAAAGCGTTGATCAAAGTCAATATTATATCCCAGAACATCATCCTGACGATCTTCTCCTTGTGGTTCTAGTCTCAATCCTGTTATTGGCATAATGCTTAGTTTTTATTTTGAATGATGAAATTATTTATCCTTGTACTTATCCGTATCAATTCCTCCTTTTTTACCTCTTAAATCAATCTGAAATTTATCTGCGACCTCGAAGAAGTTGATACTAATTTTAACATCTACTACTTCTGTTTCTGTGTCAAAAGCTACTTCATCGATACTCCAGCCTTGCTCTATGATTCCTTGCTTGAAGCGTCTATTAAAGTAACTTGTTAGTTCCTTCTTGAATTCTTTCTGCTGCTCTCTGCCCCATTTAGAAAAGGCTTTGTTGTTACAGAATTGCACTAAATCTTTGAGCAATGCATTAGCAACATCCATTTTCACAAATTTTCTTAGTTCAGGTGGATTGCCTTTACAGAGCGTTGTACTACCCTGAAAATGTCCTGAATCTAGTATCATATTTAAACCAACCTCATCCAAAGCCTCCGCATCTTTACGCTCCAGATCATATTGCATTTTTACGCCATTAATTCCTACAATTGGTTCTGCTTCCAAACCTGAAATGAATTCACCAGGATCTACCCCCAACATTCTGCCTACTATAGCTCCTGATAGTGGAACAGACATTTTTTCTTCTTTTCGCACATACTTTCCCTCTGTATTCTGTGTGATTTTAATGTCCCTTGCACCTACTTTGTAGCCCCAAGTGCAAGACATCATCACGTGTCCTAAAGTAGCATGAATACCCTTTAGTGTATTGCGTTTAGCGTAGTCAATGGCTGCTTTTGCACTGCTTTTTTCAGGAATATCTAAAACTGCTAGCGCACGAGTTTCAGTAGCTACTTTTGCAAGTTTCTTAATGATGGTTGGGATATCTCTTCTATTTCTTTTGTCCTCGTAATTGCCGATGTAGGAAATATAAAATGGAGAATCTTCCATCCTAAATTTGAAGAATTGTTGCAGAAGATGATGCTCCATGATATCGAAATGTTTGGGATTAGCAGCATCAGCAAACTTGTCTGTACGCACAGGAAGTAAGTATACGGTTGCACCATAACCTGCGTTTTCATAAAGCAATTGCAAAGCACGAGCCGTTTTCTCAAAAGGTTTAGTCTGCTCAAAGACCTTTTTCATATTACCTTCGTACGCCTCCCTCACCTTCAAATTGAGCTGAGTTACTTCTGCTCTGATGTCTTCTATTGAATCTGCATTTTCAAGTATGGCCAACATCAAATCAAAATTACTTGCAATTTGGGCAGTTTCTTCAGGTTCTTGTTGGAGAATATTTGGAAGATCACTGCGGTAATCTTCATCATACAGTGGTGCAGGCAGGATGTCTTCGAGGATGTCCATTTCTTCTTCGAATTGGTCAAAGTTGAAGAACTCATTATTTAGCTCTATGACTTTAGTAGGAGCAGTATCCATTGACTTGTTTTTTTCTTGATAAAATGCTTGATTCGTTTGTTTAGCCTACAACTACTAAGTACCTGCTTGTAGCAAATCTAAAAACCGGGGACTTGGTTTTTTCAACTGCTTCGTCCACTCTTTCAAGAAGTGAATCAGCTTTTCCTTCTTTTCACTTTGCAAAAAGTCTTTCAATTCCTCTAGAAAAGCTTCATCATTTAGCTTCTCTTGAAAATCATGTAGGAAAAGCATCTGCTGTTGTAGCTCTCGCAAAGTTTCGGATTTTTGAACAATTGTTGCTTCTTCAAAATCATCTAAGGATTGTATTTCTATTTTCTCTTTTACCGTAGAATTGTCCAAACGACTGAGTTTAGTTTTGAAGCTCACATTCAACTGTGAGAGCGCCTCATCTGTACTTTCTGCCTTCAGTACTTTTGGATTGAGTGGCGCATTAGGCGTATCTAAAGCTACCAAAGCACTCTTCTTAGCGATTTCTACCCTTGCAGTAGCTTTTGTTTTTTTTACATTCCCTCCCTTCACTATATCCATGACGTGTACATTTTGTTGTTTTTTAATAAATCGCCCTTAAAACTATTTCAAAATGTTCGGTTTTCGAGGTAGTTTTTTGTATCTGAAGCATTAGAATTTATATCTACCTATTTTTCGTTCATATTTACTTTTGTTATAATTTGTCAAATGCTCCAATCACATCAGGTCTCTTTTTTTGAGAAACTTCTAATTTAGTTCCGTCTTTTAAAAGGACATGACATCCTCCATTGATGAATATTTCGACAATTTGATAGCGATTCACCAAATATTTGTGATGAATCCTTAGAAATGCTTCTGAAGGTAGTTTTCCTTCTAAGGCTTTCAGATTCTTAGAAACCGTCATTTTTTCTCCTTCTTCTAAGTAGATATGCGAATAGCTACCGTCTGCTTTGCAATATCTGATGGATAAGGGATTAATTATTTTTAGTCCAGTAGTCGTAGAAAGTGCAAGTTGTTTTTTCATTTTTGTCTAAGGCATTTCGTTTAAAAAACAAGTTAGGAAGTACGCTTTTCTAATTCTACACTAGGCTAGGGTTGACTACTTCAGTACCAAATAATCTCCCAATAATCTTCCCAAATAACGCGCTGCACTTTTAGCATCGGGAAAAGGATTAATGTCTTCTGAAAAATACTGATTGACTCGCTGCTTAATGAGTTTATTGTAAGCTTTTATGGTTTCAATAGGTGTCTTCAGATCATCGGCTACTGTCTCAATGTTGAGAGGATTTTCTTCGTTATATTTTTTGATAAGTTGTACAACCTTTGCCTTGAATCCCAAAAACTCTTCAAAAAAATCTTCTGATAGTTGTTGTTGTAGCATTTTCTCTAAATCTGTGCGACGCTCTTTGCCATCTTTCAGCAAAATCATGGGTTTGAGCATCTTTTGACCGTTGTATTCGAGCCCAATTTCATAGACATTGATATTTGATACAAGATTGTTATTAGAATCCACTTCAAAGGGAATACCCACTTGAGTCGTCCAATAGTATTTTCCATCTTTCAAGCGAATAGGTAACTGCATCATGCACTGCATATTCATCTTGTGCAGTTCTGCTCGAACTTGTGGCTGCTGTTTTGCCAAACGATAAGCGCAAGAACCAAAGGCAGTATAGATTGGAAGATAATTGGGCTTGATTGTTCCTAGGTACTTTCGAAAAGTAATTTGATTCTTAGAAGGTTTTTCTAAATTAATGTCTTGAAAACCAAGCGTCTGATGGACAAACCTACTCCAAGTAATTTCTTGTTCTTTCAGATTGAAAATTACATAGAAAATTCGATTGCGCAAGGAAGGAGGCTGTGTCAGTCGTTCCAATTGTCGTTTACAGTACTCTGCATTAATTACATCTCCTGTATCTTGGGAAAGATTTTCTAAGAAATTAATAATTTGCTCGTGATAATGTGCTTCTTCTAAATTATTCACTACTAACTAAGTGCTTTAAACTAATTGATTGCCTTAAAGTTATCATGCCTTGTACATTTAATTTTGGAAATAAAACCTATTTTATTTTCCATTTTTTGAAGGAAAAACCATATTCAATCAATATAAAATGCTGAAAATCAAATTTTAACAGATGGATATTTCAAAGAAAAAAATCAGATATCAGTCTCTACTTGAGGATATATATACCGAAGAAAGAAAGCGACAACAAATTGTATTATCTGGTGATCGAACACTTGCGCCTAATCTTGATAGCGTATCAGAAGTATTGGATGAGTATTACTGTACTTACAAGCTCAATCTCTACTGTGCTTATTTGAGTTACCAGTTCATTGTACATGAAAAGCTAAATCCTTACCAAGAGACCGATTTTCTTTTGATTCCAAATATTATACAACTTATTGAAAGTCAGAAATTAAAACATCCTGCAATACTTATTTATGATCGTATTCGCAAGTTATTTGAATCTGTAAATACAACTGACATTAATGATAAAAAACAACTTGAAGAATGTATCTCTGCCATTAAATCTTATGAGCAGCAAGAACACTTAGAAGAATGTGCGGAGATGTATTCGCTAGTGAATAACTACTGTATCAAAAAGATCAACGAAGGATTCGATAGCTATAAAGTTTATTTTTGGAAATCAAGCTACGGTATAGTCCAAATACAATACAAGAGCATCGGTAAGACCTTGCAGAACATAGATCCTAATTTATTTCGTAATACAGCTTTACTTGCACTATCCATTAAAGATCATTCTATTTTTCATAATCTATCAATAGAAGGATGGGAAAATGTTCAAAATGGATTTGATTGGGTCGAACAGTTCATTAATATCTACGGAAAAACATTGATTAAAAGTAATTTGGGTAAAATTATTCTACAATACTGCAAAGCTTATTTAGAGTTTGAGCGCGGAAATTTTGCCAGAGCATATAAGATTTTCAATAACAGAATGCGTGTACAAAATACTTTTATTAATTTAAGTATGAAAGCGCTTCATTTGAAAATACTTTACGAAGTGAATATTAGAAAGGCAAAAGTTTTGGAATATGACAAAATAGAAATTAGACAAGTATTAGATGCCTTCCGTAAACTCATGAAAAACGAAGAAAAGTCAAGACAGGCTCTTTCTTATCAATTATCTATTTATACTGATTTTCTGGCTAAGTATAGGAAGCTACTCCAGTTTTTCTATCGTTACTATGCTCAGGTGAATAATTCCCAAAAGCCAAATTTTGTGCAGCAAAAGAGAGAATTGGAAGACTTTATTACGGCAAAGAAACAAGCACACAATGGTTGGTTTTTATCAAAATTAGAAGCAATTCAGTAATTGCTTTGCACTTAATCTTGAATACTTTTAGGATTGACAGGGGCGAAGAGATCGACCCTGTCAAAATAAGCTTTTAATAAGTCAGAGAAAAAGATTTATTCCCTCCCGTTGACAAACTTACGGTTAGCGTGTAATCATGCGTTCCAGTTGATGCACTCAGTTCAATATTTTCTATCATTCCTGTCAATAAAGTAGTCGTTCCATTCCTCAATAATACTAGATCATCTTGTGTCACTGTGTAATTGAGTGTTTGTGTTGTACTCCCTTGATTTTCAATAGAAAAACTGAGTACATTTTGATTCGCAGTGCCCGATAGTTGAACCTGATTAATACTAGGATTTGGTAAAAAATAACCAATTACACTAATGAACAAAATCATTAAAGTCTTCATAATCTGAAATAGTTAAAATTTCAGAAGGTACCTTCTAGGAAATGAGCTTGCGCGAGCCGTTTGATACTTGTAGTTCCAAATGTAGAAGGGAAAAATAACAGAAGCGTAAGAATCAGCACTACTTGTTAGCTAGTGCAACAAATTTGGGAGCTAATGCAACTGAAACTCAGTTGATGAGGAAATTTTTGTGAAGTTCAATTAAATTTTCTGAGAAACGTTTGCGTTGGTTTCTCGCTAGAGGTAGTATAGTAAATGGCATACTATTAATATGAATTTCACCACCTGTCCCAAGTGTTTTTCTAGTGTTGTTCAAGATAGCTCTTTCAATATGATTTAGGTTAACTAGATAAGATTTATGAATACGGAAAAATTGATATTGCTCAAGTACTAAACTAATTTTACTTAGGCTACCGCGTATCATTTTGGTACGTTGGTCAGTGATATGAATATGATTATAGTTCTGGTCAGATTTGATATATAGGATTTCTTTTAACTTTATAATTTGCTCTTCGTACGTGTTCCAATCACAGAGTATATCTTTTTCCTGACCGTCACTATTAATATTGGTGCGAAGGCACTTAAAAGCTGCCGCTCGCCATTTTTGGTATTCGTCACTTTGTCTGTTTTGTATGATTGTTTGAATTCGGGACACAAGTAGATTAGGTTCTGTTTGAAGCTCTTGCTTAAACAAAATTTGAATGAGACTATGTTCAAGTAAAGTATTAAAATCTCCGTACTGCATCATATATTCAGACCTTACGTGAGCAGTCGAAATAATTATATCGAAATCTATACTGTTTCCCAATATTTCTAATACTTCAAATCCTTCTCCATAATTTGGTAATTCAATATCTAAAATTACCAAGTCAGGCTTCTGTGCAGAAATGACTTGAATTGCTTCTTCTTTATTTTTAGCAATACCAACTACCTCCACTTCTTTTAGCTCATAAAGACAGTGTTGAAAACTGTTTATCCAATAATCATCATCTTCCACAATCACAGTTCGTAAAGTTTCCATATTGCGTTAGTTTTTGAAATGAAGTACGATGCTTGTTCCACTAGGAATATTACCTGAAACTTCAAGTGCTATACCTTCTTGTTTGCAAATTTTTTCGATAGAAATCAAACCAGTTGATTTTTTTGATAATTCCTTTTGATGAGCAGCATTCATGCCTACACCATTATCCGCGATAGTGATAATTAAACATTCCTGTTCATCCTCTTTTACTTCAATCTTAATATGCTGATTATCAGCTTTATGTACAAAGGCATGCTCAATTGAATTTTCAATAATCGGTAATAAAATTCCTGGTGGAATGTAATGGTAATTTAAATCAACTATTC
>JBCDFY010000020.1:0-45337 GCA_039176995.1 Bacteroidota bacterium | reverse complement strand
TTAAGGACAAAAAATGGCTAAAAAGCCATTTTTTGTCCTTAAGAAACCTCGATCAAATCATGGCGGTTCGATGCCGCCATGATTTGAAGTAGCAAAAACTCTGATCTCTGCTTTTTTTCAAATCATGGCGGCATCGAACCGCCATGATTTGATCGAGGTTTCTTAAGGACAAAAAATGGCTTTTTAGCCATTTTTTGTCCTTAAGAAACCTCGATGGATTTGGATGGACTCGATGTCCATCCAAATCCAAAACAATTCACTCTCAGCAAGCACTTTTTGTATTTGTGCAATTTGTTATGCACACCTTTACTAATAGGATTGGACTGCAAGTTATTCACAATAACCAATATGTGGTCTAGAGATTCATCTAATGATTAAAAGATAGAAGGAAAAGGAAAATCGTTGGTTGAAAGAGAAAGTTTAACTTTTGAGGAGTGAAGATTGATTGAACACTAGCGATACTTCCCCTCCAAACGATCTACATAATCCACCGTCCCCAAGCGAAATTTGACAGGAAAGCGCGCTTTTTGCTCCATCTTGATTTCCATTTTGCAGAAGAAGCCGAGTTCTTCCCAATAGGTTTCGGAAAGACTTAGGGCTTGTATTTTTTGTGTCAAACTAACAGGTGTATCTGTATTAAAAGTAGGAGAGTGGAATTGAATTTTAGAGAAGGTGATATCGGACTGGAAGTCTTGTTCCTGCTTCAGTTCTAGCAACGATTTTCCACTGATCTGATAGGTGTTTTGTGCTTGTATCGCATTACTGGAGAGGCTTAGGAAGCAAATGGAAAAAAGGAAAATTTTTAAGCGAATTTTCATTGTAAAACTGTTTTGTTCTTGTTGCGAAATGAATCTAAGCAGTCGTCAAAGAATAAGATACTGATTTATAAATCATTCGGAAAGTAAGTTTTGTAAAAATGCAATAAATAACTGATAGTCACATCTTTAAATCATTTTTTCTGTTTTTAATTTCGCATCTTTTGAGTGTCTAAGTGGTTGGGAAAAACGTGCTCAAAACTTCAATATTCATTGTTCGATATTCTTAAACCGCAACTGCTCCCGATAAGGAAAAGTATCTAAAATCGCCCCTGCTTTCAACTTTTTCTGTGTGTCTTTCCAAAATTTGGTGTCGTACAAATCGCCGTGCAACTCATAAAAAATATCCCGAATTTGAGCGTTACCGATTAGAAATTTAGAGAATTCTTCTGGGAAAATATCATTCTCGCCAACGTGGAAATAAGGATCGTGCGAAAATTCATCGTAATCATCGCGTGGCTCTGGGATGCGTCGGAAATTGTAATCCGTCAAGAAGCCAATTTCATCATAATCGTAAAAGACGACTCTTCTCAAACGCGTGACCCCAAAGTTTTTGAGCAACATATCACCTGGGAAGATATTCACCGCAGCGAGCTGTTTGATCGCTTTCCCGTATTCATCAATCACCGCTTTGCTCTGTTCAGGCGTGCGTTCTCGCAAATAGATATTGAGCGGAATCATGCGTTTCTCAACATACAGATGCTCAATTTGCACCATTTTGTCGGTCACTTTGATTTTTGAACCCGTCTCCTTTTGCAGTTCTTCCAGCAATTCATCACTGAATCTACTGCGATCAAATTGCAAATTATGAAAAACGTGGCTATCTGTCATTCGCCCGACTCTATCGTGTACATTTACCAATTCATATTTTTCTTTTACTTCGGCTTCGGTTACTTTTTTGGGCGGCGCAAAACGATCTCGAATCATTTTGAATACCATATTATAAGAAGGCAGAGTGAATACCAACATTACCATGCCGGCAAGACCAGGCGCTATGATGAACCGATCTTCTGTTTGTGCTAAATGGCGCAGAAAGTCCCGATAGAAAACCGTTTTTCCATGTTTCTCAAATCCAATCGAATTGTACAATTCTCCTAAACTTTTTGTCGGCATAAAAGAACGCAAAAAGTCCACCGTTTCACTCACAATATCCACATCCACCAAGAAGTAAGAACGATTGTAGCTGAAGATCGAACTCACGTCATTGTACTCCAACAAGAGCGTATCGGCATAAATACCTTTTTCTTCGTGCAGTAGTGGAAGAACAAATGGAATCGGACGATTGTAAATCATCAATCTACCGACGATGTACGCGCCTTTATTTCTGAAAAATACGGATTTCAATAGTTCAAGACGCAAACCAAGAGGTTCAACATTGAATTCTTTTAGTTTACTGTTTAGGGCTTTGGACAAGTAGCGAATATCACGCTCAAAGTTCTCATACTCAACATCGAGGGTATAGAGTGAAAGAATCTGCTCGAAAATGGCCTTGGTGGAGCGACCGATATACAAAGTATAGAAAATCGGTTCCGTAGATTTGAATTCTCGATAAGTGCCCGTTGCGTTGACGAACATCAATTCTTCATCTGCACCAACGATTCCACCAGTAGTATGGCGATAAACTGAATTGTAAAAAGTTTCAGCAATATTTCGAGTATTGAAGTTCTTGGTTTCGTCGTAAAAAAGGTTCTTAATCTCCTGCCAAATTGCTCGATTATTATTGCGCTCACCTAAAAACTCTAACACGCGTTGAGTCGTATGTCCCACTTTATCCCGATACAAACTCCCTCGTTCTTTTGCCGCTTGTTGCGAACCGTACCAATCTTGATCTTCGAAGTGAATTTTAGCACGCTTGGTAATGCGCTTGAAGCGATGATAATAATCTAAATACTCCCGCATCACCAAGTGTGCCGCATCGTAGGGAATGAGTTTTTCTAGTGTGGACATATAATTCCTAAGTTTAGAGTAACTATTTAACCACAGTAGTCACAATAGTTGATTCACATAGTAAACAGAGCTAATCAAATTCTTACTGTAAAAAGAAGAAGCTATTATGCTATTATTGCAATAGTCTATGATGACATTATATTAACTGCAAGCAAATCTACACGCCATGTGACTTATGCGAAAATACTATGTGAATAATGTGGTAAATAATTCAGAGCTGGAAAAATAGGAATTCTATACTGAAAATAAGCATCCAATAACACTCAAAATTACGATTGTGTGTACAACAAATTGCCCAAATACTAAATGATACTTGCTAAGAGCGACTTGTTTTGGAATTGGATGGACATCAGCTTGAGGGAGACAGGTCTAGTCCATCCAATTCCGTCAGGGTTTACTAAGTCTGCCTCAGGCTGATGCCGCCATGAGTCGACGAGAGCAGAGGTTAGAGTTTTTGTTGCTCCAAACCTTCTGTAAAAGTGCAATTTGTTATACACATTACGATTCTGCGTAGAGCTTATTTGGATTTTGATCTTTGAGTCGAAAAAGAGCCATTTGCAGACCGATTATTAATTTCTAAACGAATTCTTAAACCCCAATAATCACACTAATCCCATTGAACTTCACATTCGTATTCCATTCATCGTCTCTCAAGAAATTGGTGAACGCCCATTCATAATTGATGCTAACGACACCAAATGCACCCAAACCGACACGCCAGCCTGCATTGAACGTCTTGAGTTGCAGGGCTTCGTTTCCTCTCATAAAGTCCTGATTCAGCGTCTTTCCAACATAATATCTGTGTTGCTGTGTAGAACCTATACGAAAATCTATGGTTGGTCCAGTGATGACATAGACTAATCTCTTCTTGCCAAAACCAACTACGGGCGCAAGCCGAATATAGTGTCCAGACAGAGCAGAAAATCCACTTCTAAAGACTTTACTTGGATATTCATAAGCTGGATTATTAGATTCTAGTAACTGCAGTTGTCCTTCTTCCAATAATTCAAAATCATATTTTCGATCAAAACGCAATGATTTTAAATTGTATCCACCTTTGTATCCATATAAGAATAAACCCTTACTACGCAAGGTATCGCTGATGCCTGTCAAGCTAAAATTGATAAGACTGTGGCTAAATTCTTCGGCGGTCACATTCGCAGGGGTGATGATTTTCTGTGCAGAAAGACTGAAAGTTGCTAATGAAATCATAGCAAATAATGAGAGCAATTGTTTGGTCATTTTGATTGAATTTTATTTAAGAATGGCTCACTTTTTATAATGACGAACTAACACGTGTTTGCATTCTTTTGTTCCTAAAAAGTCATACGAGTACGAATTCCTTCCAAAAACCTTTTGTCGTTTGGGTAGTTTCTTTTTTGAATGTATTTTTGCACGCCTTTTAGAAACTATATACTCTGTCATGCTATTTTTGAAATACGTGTATGCTCGCCACTTTCGGTGGCTCGCAAAGGAGGCTTGGAAGAGAAACACGATATTTTGCTAATAGCAAAATATCGTGTTTCTCCTCCAAATTCCCCCCCTTTTTTCGCCCATACGGGCGAAAAAGGTAGTGTAAGCAATTTTAGTAGAGTAGGAATCACATTACAAGGAACAAAAACTAAATATACATACAATGGCAAGAGAATTAGCACTAAGAGATGCACTCAATGAAGCAATGAGCGAAGAAATGCGTCGTGATGAGGATGTTTTCATCATGGGAGAAGAAGTAGCAGAATACAATGGTGCGTACAAGGTGACCAAAGGGATGTTGGACGAATTTGGTGCGAAAAGAGTGATTGATACGCCAATTGCAGAGTTAGGTTTTGCAGGCATTGGCGTTGGTGCGGCGATGAATGGTTTGCGTCCAATTGTAGAGTTTATGACTTGGAATTTTGCGATTTTGGCATTCGATCAAATTGTGAACAATGCAGCAAAAACGCTTTCTCAATCCGCAGGTCAATTTAATTGCCCAATCGTTTTTCGTGGACCTTCGGGAGCAGCGGGTCAGTTGGCGCAGCAACATTCTCAGACTTTTGAAAGCTGGATGGCAAACGTGCCAGGCTTGAAAGTCATCTCTTGTATCGATCCAGCAGACGCCAAAGGCTTATTGAAGTCTGCGATTCGCGATAACGATCCAGTTTGTATGATGGAATCGGAGATGTTGTACGGATTCAAAGGCGAAGTGCCCGAAGGCGAATATTTAGTACCAATTGGAGAAGCAAAAGTATTGAGAGAAGGAAGCGATGTAACTTTGGTGAGTTTCAATAAGATGGTTTTGGAATGCTTGGCAGCAGCAGAAGAGCTAGAGAAAGAAGGGATTTCCGCAGAAGTGATTGATTTGCGTACCATTCGTCCATTAGATCATCATACTTTAGTCAATTCTGTGAAGAAAACGAATCGTATGGTCGTCGTAGATGAATCTTGGCCATTTGCAGGGGTGTCCGCAGAAATTGCTTACGAAATTCAGAAATACGCTTTCGATTATTTGGATGCACCTGTAACGCGCGTCAATTCAGCAGATACATCGCTTGGTTATGCACCGACTTTGGTAGATGCTTACTTGCCGAATCCAAGCAAAATCATAAAAGCAGTAAAAGAAGTGACTTACGCAGGAGCGTAATGGATTGTTGATTTGTTTATTCGTTGAACTGTTGATTTGTTATTCAGTTCAACGAATAAGCCGTCCAACAGATAAACAAACAGAATGCCTACTCGACTACAGACTGCCTATATCGAACACACTGTCGAATTCGATACACCGATTAGTTTATACATGAAATTGCGAGATCATTTCCTCAATCCGATCTTGCTAGAGAGTAATTATCAATTGAATGAGCGCAACGCGCGCTCTATTATTGCACTTGATCCAATTGCTTCTTTCAAAGTGCAGAAAGGCATAGTGAGTCAGTCTTTTCCTAATGGTTCAGAAGAGAACTTTGCCTTAGAAAATCCATTGGATGTTTCTTCCATTTTTCAAGAATTCATCCAACAATTTCAGGTGCAGATGCCTGAAAATAAGCAAGTCATAAACGGATTCTTTGGCTATTCTTCTTTTGATAGTGTACAGTATTTCGATACTTTAGAATTTGACGAAGAAAAGCGAAAAATGGATATTCCCGATATTTATTATTCGCTCTATCGTTATGTGATTATCACCGATCATCCACGTCAAATTGTCTATATTTTACAGAATTTGCAAGAAGGAGAAAGTGCGGATTTTGAGAAAATAGAAACGCTCGTTCGCAAACAAACTTTTGCTACTTATAAGTTTAATAAAATTGGCGAAAAGACGAGTAATTTGACGGATGAGCAGCACAAAGAAATGATTCGTAAAGGGAAACATCATTGTAAAATTGGAGATGTTTTCCAGATTGTCTTGTCGCGTCAGTTTCAGCAAAAATACAAAGGCGATGAATTCAATGTATATCGCTCATTGCGGCGCATTAATCCTTCTCCTTACCTATTCTACTTCGACTACGGTAGTTACAAAATTTTCGGATCTTCTCCCGAAGCGCAAATGGTCATCCGAGAAGGTATTGCTAAAGTCAATCCAATTGCTGGGACTTACCGCAGAACTGGAAACTGGGAACGCGATCAAGAATTAGGTGCAGAATTGCTCAAAGATCCAAAAGAAACTGCCGAACACATCATGCTCGTTGATTTAGCGCGTAATGATTTGGGCAGGCACTCCGAAAAAGTGGAAGTTGAAAAGCTCAAAGAACTCGAATATTATAGTCACGTTATTCACATTGTCTCCACGGTTCGTGGTCACTTGCCCAAAGATGCGAACCCAATTCAAATCTTTGGCGACACCTTTCCTGCGGGGACACTCTCCGGCGCACCTAAGTACAAAGCGATTCAGCTTATCAATGAATACGAAAATCAAAATCGCGGCTACTACGGTGGTGCAATTGGTTTTATTGAACTGAATGGAGATATGAATCAAGCTATTTTGATTCGCTCTTTTATGGCGAAAGATAACATTCTTTATTTCCAAGCAGGTGGCGGCATTGTCTTTAAAAGCGACGAAGATAGCGAGGTGCAAGAAGTACAAAATAAGCTCGCTGCACTGATGGTTGCGATTGATGATGCGGAATTAAAATAGGTGTGACTTCTTGAAGGCACACTCTCTTTTCTTGCCTCTATCCAAGAATTAGTACGATCTTTATAGGAAAGGTGTGAATGGATTGCCATTATTTCATGTGCAAACGTTCTGCCGCCTTCAAGATTTCGCTTATGAAGAAGGTTCGACCATGGTTGGGCTTGTACCTTTGGGTTGATGGAGCTAGATTGAAAGAAATCGAAGGTCAGCTTGATGCCCAGAAAGAAAAAGACAAAAAGCGAAAGCCTCATCTCAACGGCGTTTCTGCCGATGCCATACTTTCTAAGCGAAGGAATAGTTCTGCTGCGGACTAAGAGCTATGCGACTTCTAATCTTTCCTTATCCACAGGTCGAATAAAAAACGAGATCACAAAAGAAACGGATAGTAAACCAACGATTAACCAAAAACTTGCGCTATAAGAACCTGTTTGGTCAGAAATCAGTCCAGTCAGCCAGGCTCCCACACCTGCACCCACACCTTCAAAAGTAGAAATGACACCTCCGATTTTTCCTGCTGACTTTACACCGAAGGTAGTAATAATAATGTAATTAAACAGAGTATATAAACCTCCCCAACCTAATCCAACGGCGATCAAAGCGGGCCAAACAAATGCTTCGGTATTCATTGCCATGCCTACCGTTCCGAGTATCATTAAGGCTAATTGGATTTTGAAAAGGTTATATTCGTTGATGTAATCCGTGATCAAACCAGAAAAGAATTTAGCAACTAGAATAATACCAAAAAAGATGCTAAATACATTACTTGCTTTCCCCGCTGAAAAGCCCAGTTCTGTTAGATACAGAAATAGATTACTGATGATTCCCATAATACTATAAAAGCAAAATGTACCTCCAAAACAAATCGCCCAAAACACAGGTGTACGAATGGCTTGTTGAAAATTGAGTTCTTTTAATCCGGTATCGGCATCTACACCCCCCTCTTCTTTTTTATGTGTATATTTTATAGGTTTCAAAGCAATGATGATAATCACCATAATAATAAGTGGAATGATTGCCTCATACTGGAAGGCAGTTCTCCAGCCAAAATTTTCCAGCAAAGGCGTTCCAATTTGGGGAATGATAATTCCTCCAGCAGAAGTTCCTGCTAAAGCTATTCCAATAGCCGTTCCTCGTTTTTTTGTCACTCTTTGAGAAACCATGATGATCGTCGCCAATGTTCCTGCCCCTGATACTGCTATGGCAAAAGCAAAATGTATGGTGTACATATGCCATGCGGTCTGAATAAAAGAGTACGCGTAATACAGAGCTGCAATCATAGCAAGCCCGATTACCATACTTCGTTTTACACCATATTTATCTATGACCATACCAACAAAAGGCATAAGCGCAGCAGCAGTCACCAGGTTAATTAAGTCTCGAAATTTCAACTCTGACTTTGTCCAACCAAATTCTTCCAGTATAGCTTTATCAAAAACCGTAATGCCTGAGAAGGTCATACCATTGGTACAAATCAGTATAATTGTTCCTAAAATACCAATGCTTAGAATGCTCAAAAAAGTAGTCCGTTCTTTCATTTTGCTTGTTTTTTCGTTTTGATGTTTGTGTAGGATTAAGCCTACAGGGAGAACTACTTATTTATCGGTTTATAAAAGATCGGCGTATCATAAGGCGTCAATAATTGCCCATTCTTCTTGACGGTTTCCATAACCCTCAAGCCTTCTTTTGAGAGGGTTTCCGTCAATTGAAAGGTCAAACCCTCGCCCATGTGTGCAATGTGATTGACTAAAAATACATCGCCGTCGGGCAGCTCAAATAATTTATACTCTGCTACTCCAAAAGGACGAATACTCAATTCATTAAAGTCCAAAACTAGATCGTCATTTGCATTGATGACGACTGCTTTATCTAAGTGTTCAGGGATTTGAACCGACTGCAATAGTGCTTTTGATTCTCCATCTGAGCGCATATAGAACAACAAGGGTTTGATGTCCATTTGCTTGCCTGGATAAATATAGTAGCTTTCTTCTAAGATATAAATCCCCTCATGACCAGCAGGACGATTAATGATTTTATGATCACAAACTGCGGTGACGTGCTTAGCGTAAGGATGTAATTGTTTGCCTGCTGCCCGTTCAGCATCTACTTGTTCTTGATTGTCGAGTGTGCCACAAAGAATAGCTGTGAACTTTTGTAATATTTTATCCATGACGATGAATGAATGGTGGAATGTTTGAGTAAGAGAATGTTTGAAATGCTACGCAGCCTCAAAAATCTCAATATAAAATCCATTCGGCGTTTTCAGTAAAGCCACTTTTCCTTCTCCTAAAATAGCATCTTTCACGGATTGAATAGGCGAAAGAATCTCCATCTGATAGTCTCTAGCATTTTGCAAGACTTTTTCGATATCTGTCGTGTGCAGCGAATACATCCCCAGTCCTTGATTCGGCAAATGACTCGGTACGCCTGTATCAATCATTTTTCCATTTTTAAATTCTAGCAAAAGGAAATGATTTTGCTTGGTATTGGGTGCGTACATTCCTGCAAATCGAAACGGTACACCTGCTTCAACCCCCAAAGCAGAGCCTTCCGCCGTTTCCCAAACACTATCGAAGATCATACTGTATTCCAATACCTTCGTGTAAAATTCCGCTTCCGCATCCGAATCTTTGGCGACAAAAGCGGAGTAGCCTGGACCACCAAAACCATTTTTTGGATCGCAAGGTGCAAGTTGTGGATAATCTATCCGCTCAATGCCGACGACGTGCAAGAAATCTGGACCGTGATAAATCGTTTCCAGGTAATGACGAACCGAACCATCAGGATTGTTGATGTCTCCTTTTTGCATCGGTGCCATTGCACCTACTCCATATTCCTGCATTCGCTTGTCCAATCCTTTTGCATCAGAAGTTGGAAAGCCTAATGAAAACGAGCCCAATTCATAGGAGTTGTAACTGTGATGAATGTGTGGCGTTGGTATTTTTAGATGTAAAACGCGCAAGCGAATTAAACTCGGTACGGCAGCTCGATAAAAATGATAGATGCCATAATCTATATCTGCTGGAATGTGCCAAAATCCGCGCTGTACAGATTTCTCTGATTCGCTTATTTCAATTGCTTCCACTTCCATCTCAGCAATCTCGCCATAGAATTTTTTGTAGCTTTCTAAATCAGTTGTACAAATTGTAGCAACACTGATATGTCCAACTAATGCGCCTTCGCCAATGCCTGATGGTATTTTCGTTTGTGTCATTATTTTAAACTTTCAAGCATACGCTTAATTTTTTCAAAATCAGGCAGTGTTTTGCCATCCGTAATTTCTGCATAACGAACGATGCCCTCTCCATCAATGACAAAAGCAGAACGCCTAGAAAATTTGGTCATCCCCATAAAATCATCTTCAAATAGGACGCCATAAGTTTCACTGACTGTTCTATTAAAATCAGAAGCTAGTGGGAAATTCAATTCGTTTTCTGCTGCAAATTTTTGCAACACAAAAGGAGAATCTACAGAAGCCCCAACCACTTCAGCATTCAACGCGGAATAATCATTTTCTTCATCTCTCGCCGTACACATCTGTGCCGTACAAATACTTGTAAATGCTAAAGGAAAAAAGTGCAAAATCAAATTTTTCCCTTTGAAATCTTCGAGCTTTACTGGTTTTAAATCTGTACCAACTAGCGCGAAATTGGGGGCTTTTTGTCCTACTTGTATCATGATATTTTTTATTTTTTACCACATAAAACTTATAGCAGCGCAGCTACAAAACGAAACTTGTATGTGAACCACAAAGAAACAAAAGGACATAGAAGACAGCGTTTTCTCTGCGAAAAAAGCTATGTGTAACCTAGAAGCTATAAGTCTCATTTTCAATTGATTATGCACTGTTTAAAACAAAGATTCTGTTTTTTTGAAATTTTTTCAAGTGCGTAATTTGATTTCACATCAGAAACATAGTGGCTTGTAACATGGTCTTTCTCAACTTTGTGATCTATGTGAAAAGTCTACTGTGACTATGTGGTTATACCTATTTCGTTTCCTCCTTCAAGTACGCAATCAGCAAATCTTGCTTTTCCTTGTCTTGAATCCCGATAAAGGCCATCGTTGTCCCTTTAATATAATCAGTTGGCTTAGTGAGCCACTCTCGTAAATGATCTTCATCCCAAACAATTCCAGAAGCCTTCATTCCTTCAGAATAATTGTTGAAATCTGCAACAGAACCTGCTTTGCGTCCGAAAATGCCATGTAAATTTGGACCAACTTTATTTGGTTCACCTTCCTTTAAATTATGACAGGCTTGACAAAGTAAGAATAAGCGTGCCCCAGCGGTCATTTGGGCTTTTGGAACAGCTTTGGCTATCTCTTCCTCCGATTCAACTGTGTCCTCTTCTTCCATTTGCTCTCTTTGCTGTTCCCCGTTGCAAGCCATGAACCCGCTGAATAAAAAAAATACAGCAGTGAGGAGTAGAATTTTCTTTTTTTTGATAGATGATTGGTAAAACATTGTTTCTGAGTAATTTGCCTAGTGCTCATTCAATTATTAAATGACGAGTGAAATATTAGTCAGATATGTAAGACTTTTGAAGTTTTAGCCTAGCAATGTTAAGTGATAGCCAGGATTTTAAACTTCAGAAGTATAGCATTTACTCCTCATGTCAAATTTTACTGAGCGATTGATTAATATTATATGAGCCGCAACTTTTTTCGTGGAGCAACTCTCAAATCTAATTTCTCCTGTATCCGTTTAGTCTTCTTGTAAATAGCAAGCCGCCGACGCCCAACCGATTTGAAAAGAAATCTTTTCTGTATGCAGTTCGCCTGTGACAATGACGGTAGAGGCTTTTTTTCCTTTTTCGATGAAGCGAAGCATGAAGAAATCTGAACCTTCGGTGTAAAATGGATACTCTTTTTGTCGCAACTGAACACCGTAGGTTTTGCCATCAATTGGATTATCAAACCACGCCATGCCGCCTTGATCGTGAATGAGAGTGGCTTTGTATTTTTTGTCTTTTTCACTTGGAATGTAGTAGGCTTTTTCATGAAAAGCAACATCACAACTGTAATACTTCGCTTTGCGCATTTTGTGCGGTTCGGCAGTGGGATGCCCTTTGTGAAAAGAATCATCTTTGGTCAAAAAGGTACGATCTACGCGCCAGTATTGGTTTTCAGAAATAATCATGTCGTGGACAGAGTAGCGACGCAAGTCACCTTCCCCAAACTGACAAGCCTTTTCTTCCATGCTACCATGATATTGCTCGCCTTGCCTTGTGAAGAAAACATCGCAACCATCTAAACCAAATAAATCTTCCTTGGAAATACCTTTAAATATTTCTGGCTTGGCATAAGTGCCCAAATATTTTTTGGCATCTCTCAAGAAATAAATTGCCATTCTAATTTTGGTTTCAGGAGCTTCGCTGGAAAAAGAAACGATTCGCTGGCGTGCAATTTTAGTTGGATCGTCGTCTATAAATTCTTCTACATAGAAAACATGGTTGCCCAGTTCGGGAAAATCAATTCGCTTGTGGAAAGTGTGCATTCTATTATGGCGTTCTTCGGGATCGCCTTTCCAACCATAGCGATTTTCGTACCAAATTTGGGAGTCGTTATCAAATTCTCCTTCAAACCACTCGGTTAGTTTGATTAGGTCTCTCGCATTTGGATCGTTTTGGGCGTCTACACTTTGGAGGAAGAAAGAAGGAAGAATTGTGCTTAGTAAAAGGAATTGGTAGAATTGTTTTTTCATGCTATATGTTTTCGTGTACCAAGGGGCAAAAATCATCCAGAGACGGGAAGCCACTGGATGACAAAAGCCACTAGAATTGCTTAGCTTAAAATGATTTCTAATGCTGCGCGTTCTCCCGACTCGAAAGCCGCTTCCATTCCTCTTTCCATGATAGACGTGTGCTCTCCACAGAAATGAATATTGCCGTGCGTTGGGCGCATATGATTGCCAAATTTGGTGACTTGTCCTGGCTGCCAGTAGACCCAATCGCCTGCACCATGTATATCGCGTTCGCAAGATTGAATCAAAAGAGGTTTCAAGATACCTTTGGTCGAAGGTCGCAATTCTGCCAATTTTTGCTCACAATAAGCAAAGACTTGCTCATCACTCATCAAGCGGAACTTCAAAGACTCTGGGCCGTTCACGAAAACCACCAAAGCATCTGGATCGCTATCATTGCGCTTGGTGCGTACGGCTACACGCTCAATTGGGCCATCTGTCCACATATTGGCTTCCATACCATCTTTCTCCCAATAAGGCTCCATAACTTGGAAATGCGCTTGTACAGAAAGTCCATAGCCCATTTGATCAATTGCTTCTGCTTCCACACCTGTGATGTGCGGCTCAAAAGTCACATTCTGTAAAACGGAAATCGGAATACTACAAACAACATGAGCTGCTTTGTAGGCAGTGCCATCTGCACAGGAAACCTCTACTCCTGTTTTGCCATTTTCTTGTCGAAACCCAACTACTGTTTTTCCTAATAGAACTTCATTAGACAGACTATTTGCCATTCCTTGTGGCAATTTGGAATTCCCTCCTTTTACCATTTTCCAACTAGACCCATCATCGAAACTCAATTTAGAATTGAAATTCATTACATGATAGCGACGCAATTCGTTCAGCGCCGAAGTTCGATGAATACCACCTGCATGAATCACCACATTCATCAAGCGAATGGTCTCTTCATCCAAGCCTTTCGCACGCAAATATTGATCGTGCGGGATATCATATTTCTGGAATTCAGGTTTCAACCAAGCATCCAACGGCATATCCTTTAAAGGATTGTCCTGATTGGATAAAGTTGACAGGAAACGATGCGGCAATAACTCGCGCATATCGCCTTTCAATGGATTGAATGGATGCGATGGCCAGTCTTCTTTAGTGATGAACTCTCCTTTGATATTGTACAGCCAGCCACGACTTGGGGCATTGAAATCGGGTGTGAATAACTCTAATCCTAGCTTATTTGCCATGTTAATCATTCGTGCATAATTAGCACCAATATATTCGCCTGCCGCTTCGGGTTTTCCAGGAATATTTTCTAAAGTGTAGACGCGTCCTCCCAATCTTTTTCGCCCTTCCAACACCAAAACGTCCATACCTGCTTCTTCTAATAATGTAGCTGCATTCAGACCAGAAAGCCCAGCACCGATCACTATTGCATCATACTTTTCTTTCGCTGGGCCACGAGTCGATTTAGGCTTCGATTGTGATTTAGCAGCAGCTTTATTTTCATCTGTTGAACAACCAACCAGTCCGACAGTACCCGAGACGACTGCTGCTCCTGCGAGTCCTCTAACGAAATTTCTTCTAGATATCATAAGTCATGAATTTTAAGTTACCAGTAGCAATTCAACGGAAGAATTACTACCATTTAGCTATCAACTACAATTTAGGAAGCCTATTTGTGCATAAGTGTTTTAAATGAGTCAAATTATCGTAAAGCCTTAATTTTAATGGTTGCAGCCACTCTAAATCCTAACATAAAACTTTTGTAATGCTGATGATCTCTTGAACGAACCGCAGCTCTGTCCAATTCAAATCCACTTATCCAACTTCCTCCTTCGGACGTTCTAAAAATGTCCACCAAACACCATCGGGATCAATAACGGAAAATGCTTGGCATTCGCCGTAAGGCTCAATATTTAGTTTTTGTAGCGGTTGATCAATTGCAATTTCTTTTGCTTGTAATTCTCTATAATAGGCTTCTATCCCTTCTACTTCCACTCGATGCATCAAGAATCCTCGATTGGGGGGTATTACTTTGGCAGAGAAATCTTTTCCACTTACTCCGTCAAACTCCACAATTTGAAAGACAACATCTCTTGTTCCATCTGGAGAAAAAATATTCGCTTTACAATTCACATCAGGAATAATATTGAATGGAATGCCAAACATATTTTCTTGAGGCGTTTCTTTTTTCACTTCATATTCATTGAGCAAGGAAAAGCCGAGTTGCTCATAAAATGCTCTGGACTTCTTCAAATTTTTGACAGTCAAGGAAGAATTATAAACATGTGTTGGCAGCTTGAAGCCTTCTTTTAACTCCAGCTTAGGTTCTACTCGATGCGTCAAACCAATGATAACATCATCGTATCCTTGCATCAAAGTATCATATAGCTTGAAAGGTCCCATGACTTGGAGCAGTGGATCGCTTAATCCATGCCAACCCATTTCGCGTAAATCATTGAAGGCTTCTTCTACACTATGGACGCGTAAATTGATGTCCATTATGCCACCCGTGTCCCAAGGTTTTTGAGAAGAACGAGCGTATTCTTGTTCTATGTTATGGTATTTCACTAAGCGTAATAGACCTGTCGGATGATCGTCAAATTGGATCAAAAGTTCCTCAGCACTAGCATTCGGTACGTTCCAAAAATCTAGGACACTTTGATTAGATTGATATTTTCCAACTACACTCCAACCGCCATAATCACAGAAAAAGTGCTTGACTTTCTCCACCTCACCCAAACTATATATGGTCTCTATGATCGTTTTTATCTGATACATTTTACGTGGTTCGTGAAATTCCGACATAAATATAGTTAAGTTAATTAACTATTAATAATGTTAACTATATTTTGTTTAAACAAGCTCGCATAAAATGATATAGAAATTGCTTTTCGATTCTTGCGCAAGAAAAAAGTAGAGATCACGAAAGATGGAGTTATTACTTTTAGTGAAAAGAGATTTACAGGATTACTACAAACTAAATGCTAGCACGAAATCTCCCGTTTCCGTCCCAATTTTGCCATGTCCACCAGCAGCGATGACGATGAATTGCTTGCTGTTTTCATCCGTATAGCTTATAGGTGTCGCAATGCCACATCTAGGCAGTTCCGTTTGCCAAACTTGTTTGCCATTCTCAATATGGTAAGCTCGAAATTGTCGATCAAAATGCAATGACTTTTCCGTAGGAAGTACTCAGAAACAATTTGCCTCGAAAGTGAATAGGCGTGGCTTCAAAAGTCAGCTTTCCTTTGATTTTGCTATCCTGTCCTAACTCACCTGTTCGATAGGTCCAAGTGACCTTCAAATCTTTGACATTTTCTAAGTTGATTTGAGTAGCGTTGACAAAGCGATTTCCTCCTGCATCGCCACCATAGGTGTACCAGCTTTCGTATTTAGAATTTGTTGAAATTATGGTGCTTCTTTGTGAAATATTGCAAGAAAAGCAGCTTACAAGGAATGCTGAAATCAGAAAATAAAATTTGTACATGGTTAGCATTTTTCTTGTAAATGTAAAGGCTAACTCAAGTATAAAACAATGATTTTCAATGTGTAGTCGGTGTTCCCAATCGGGAAATACACCAATTGACCTTGTTTTAGTGTTTGAACTTAAATCCTACTCACCAATTCACCTCCTACGTCAAGCATTTGAACAATCATTTTCATGAGCACAAAATGACCATTGTCTCCATTCGTAAAAATGACTAAGCCTCTTTTTGAGTTTGGTAATAGGACAATAGCAGTTTTTACGCCTGGATCACCTCCCATATTCATAAGGGCGTATTCATCATTAGGCAATCCTTCAAATATCAACCAACTTAGCCCCATTCCGATATTACCTTTCACTTAGGCAGTCGATGTTACCATTTCTTTGTACAACTTTTCGGAGATGCCTTTTTGGTTCATCACATTCGCTCCAAAATTTGTAAAATCTTCTACAGTAGTCAGTAAGTTATCTGCTGCATTTGCTTCATAGGACTCTAAATCTTCATATGGTTCATCCGTGGTTTTATGCCAATGGGCAAAGTTGTTAGAATCAATATGCTCATCCCATATCAATTGACTAGAATCCATGTTATCTGGCTCAAATACAATAGATTGGCATAAATCTTCAAAAGAAGTCTTGAATTTTTGCTCCATTGCTCTCCTGAGATACTCGAACCCTTCACCCGAATATTGCTGCTGAGTATCTGGCTCAAAATCAAAAGCGAGTTTTTTGTTTTCATTCATCCATCTCCAATTTTTGAATCCAGTACGATGACTCAATACGTGTCGTGTGGTTATTTTTTTATGATATGGATGATCTGTGATATCAGGGTCTATCCAATAATGATACAAAGGCTCATCCAAATCCCATTTACCTTGATGTATTAAACGTAGTGTCAAAATAGTAGTGATAGATTTAGTTAATGAGGCTACATCGAAAATGGCTTTTCCGTGTGCTGATACTTCCTTTTAAGTTGCCCAAATACTTTGATTTCACTCACTTTTCCAGATTCGATAATGCCCACTCCTACGGCAGGGACTTGATGTTCTTCTAGCCATGATTGGATTACCTCTTCCTCTGGCATCGCTATATTAGATTGTGCAGAGATGAAATATTGAGAGGTAAGAATTAACACTATTACCCAAAATGCTTTTTGCATGATACCAATATTTTATTTGTAGCGTTAGTCGTTACGAAAAGGCAGAAGGTTACGGCGAGATAGAAGATATTTTAAAATTACGGTTTAAGCAATTAAATTATATTTTTGGGAGAGGAAAAATCCAACTAAAAACACCTTGCGCAACACCCAAGAGCGAAAAAATCGTGAAGAAATCAATGCGGTAACCGAGTGTTTGTGGCCAGTTTTGCATTCGCGAATTTATGGAATGTTAGAGCTGTTTCACTAGGGGATAACGCTTTGCCGCAATTAAAATTTGACGTTCAACAAGGCGATCAACATCATTGAAATTAAAAATTTTGATCGTTGCTTCGCCGATAAGCGACTTTGAATGTATTGCTGTTTCATGAAGTTTAAAGTGTTCTGACCATTTGTCTATTCTTGGATCGTAAAATCGCACAAACTCTCTATTAGGAAGTAGAACAGAACCAATATCACTCCCTTTATTTCTATTGCATAAAATACACGATAGAGCTAGATTCTACAATGTAGTCTGTCCTCCGTGCTTTATACTTATGATATGATCAATTTGGAAAGTATAGTAAGAATCTTCTTGATGAAGCAAACAATATTCACAGCAATTTTTAGCGCGCTTAAATACTTCTTTCTTTAATGTTTCAGAAATGTACCTACTCATGCACTAATAATTTGATGTGCTTTTGCCTTAGCAAGACGCATAAGATGTTCTATGGTCATATAATGATCCAGCTCCGATTTTTCCTCTATGGTCAACGCGGCATTTTTTTCACGGTAAAGAAGATCTTCAACACGCATTTGAGCTTGCTCAGAAGGTCGAAAAGCAATAATTTGTTGAGGATCAATTTTAGCCAGAAAATCTGCTACTTCGTCGTATGCTCTTGTTGCTATCATTAAGATAATTTTTAAATTTTGACGATCTACTTTAGTAAACTTCAAGAAGAAGGATTTAGTTTCTTCGATAGTACTAAAGGTATCTTCAACGCTGGAGAAATTCTATCTTCTGATAATCTGCTTCGTCTGCACCCGACCCCCCAAATGCAGCCTCACGCTATAAATTCCCGAAGGCAAGTCCGCAAAATTATAACGAATCTGCTGCTTGCCTTTCGGTAGTTTTCGATTGACAGGTGTTGCGATTAACCGTCCGCGCATATCGAAAATTTGGAGCATGACGTAGTCTTCATTCTCAAACTCAAAGACTGTCCAATCACGCGTTGGGTTAGGTGAAATGGTCAGTAGATTCGTGCCCGCATTTCGATTTTGTTCGCGCGTGGAAGTCGTTGTTGAACATCCACCATTAACGATTGGCAATGTTTCAAATTGATTGAGCATGACACTGCTCAAATCACTGTCATCTAAGCAGAACCAATCTTTTAGCATTGTTGCATAGAGTGCGCGGAAATCGTACTGCATTTCGATATTGTCCTCATAATTGGCATTCGTAGGAATAAATGGATTTTCACCAATTACGCCACCTTCTACTGGTTTTCCAAATACAAACATTGGAGCAGCTGCTCCATGGTCAGTTCCTAAACTAGCATTAGAAACAATACGCCTTCCAAACTCCGAAAAAGTCATTCCAACCACTCGGTCTTCTAAATTCAGCAGCTTAATATCCTTCATAAAAGCGGCAACGGCTGCTGAGACATTGCTCAATAAATTTGCGTGTTCTCCAACGGTATGATCGCTGTCTACCACTTGATTATCGTGCGTATCAAATCCACTAATGGACACTAGATAAATACGCGTTTTCAAGCCACCTGAAATCAATCTAGAAACAATAGCTAGTTGTTCTGCTAATTCGTTGTTTTCAGGATAATTGACTCTATTCCTAGATAGTAAATAAGCCTCGGAGACACGCTCGCCATAAGAATTGGATTGTCGCTTGACGAGACGAATGTGTTCTAACAACTCTCCTGCAGGTGTTTCTGGAACTGGCGCTTGGATGCCATCTACTAAGCGATAGAAATCATCTGGATTGTAAATGGACATTCCCATCGCCGTGCCACTGCCTTGAAAAGTGAGCGACAAACGCGGACCAATTTCCATAGATAACGGATCGGGCATTTGCTCATTTGGATAATCTACGGGGAAGTTCGGGAACTCGTTTTCCAAGTAGCGTCCTGCCCAACCTGTACTCAATACTTCATTATGATCTGCTCCCGTCATCCAAATATCCGAAGAGCGGAAATGTGAGAAATCTTGGTTGGGATAACCGACGGATTGTATAATTTTGAGCTGTCCTTCGTTGTATAGATCGCGCAAGCCGCCCATGGCTGGATGAAAAGCGATTTTGTCTTGTCCATCCAAACGAAGCAAGCTATTTTCAGGCATAATGACGTGTGGACGGACATTATTTAATTTGTCAAACTGATCCAGTGGAATCACCGTATTCAATCCATCATTTCCGCCATCCAAGCGCACTAAGACCATTACATGATCGGTTTCGATTAAGGATTGTTCCAACAAGCGTACCCACGGCGAACTGTTCACTTTTCCAGCACCTGAATAAGGAATAAAATGAGGAACAGCAGCACCTGCCGCAGCGTATTTTAGAAAATTTCTTCTTCTCATAATGGTTGTTATTTAATATAAAAGAGCTATACAGATTTAGATTTCGTCTAGTCGCATTCAAAACTTTTCAGAGGTGAATTTTTTATGCTCCAATGGGTTTGTTAAGGGAGAGAAGCGTTAAAAATTAGAGATTTTTAACGCTTCTCTCCCTTGAAAACCCTTTGAGCAGAAAGTTTTTCTCATCAGAAAAAAAACTTTCTGCGAATCTCGGAAACGTAACTATTTCCTTATATCAAGTGATACTCTTCTTGATGCAAAAGGGTGTAGAAAAAAGGCTTCAAGCGATTCAAGACCGTCTCGCGTCGCATTTCATGATTAGGCGTTTGGGTATATCTGAACCAAGCATCTGTCCAGTAATAATCATTGACTTGTCCAGAGAGTAGGATGGCTTTCAATTGCTGTCGAAAACTATCGCTTACGGGTGTCGTGTATTGCCATTCGATCATGAAATTGACTAGTTTATTAGGATCATCTGCCTCCGGAATTTGCGCTACAGTGTCTAGCAAATTCAATTGAGCGAGGAAATTATCCGTGGAAATGCCTGCCCAAAGAATCCAATCGGTGAAAGCCGCTCTTCGAGGTAGCGTATTCGTGTTGATCCAAGATTTATCAAAATTGGGAACTTGATAGTAAGCTGGCCAACCTGCCACATTGGGAGGATCGCCAATGTCTTGATCGAATAGATAGGATTGGTAAACGACATGACCATTGTGTTCGTAGCGATTTCTAGGAGAAATTTGAGCGGGAATTGGCGTATTGAAATCTCGATACATGGAAACGATAAAGTCCAATGGACTTTTCACCAATGCACCCACTCGCAACTGATCGAAGAAGTGTTGACTGCTGAAAAGCGTTTTCAACACAGGCAAGATTTCGTAATCATTGTTTCTAA
Source organism: Bacteroidota bacterium (assembly GCA_039176995.1). Classification (GTDB taxonomy): domain Bacteria; phylum Bacteroidota; class Bacteroidia; order Chitinophagales; family Saprospiraceae; genus JAAUTG01. Next base: position 24,672 of record JBCDFY010000020.1, on the reverse strand, counting down.
AAATTTCTGCTAGCGGAACAATGACCATCTCTTCCGCCCACTCATTGATGTCGTGGTGTACAAAAAAGCGATACAATTTTCGACAGATGAATAAGGCACATTCATTATTCTCAAAAATCATATCTAGCAATTCGTCCAACTCCTGCGAGCCATTTCTGCCAGGTGTTTTTTGGATGACTCGATTACCATAAAATTCAGAAAACACCTTATCGTTGTTATCGTGTCTGCCTGCTGCAAAATAGGTTCTGCCCGTGTCATAATTGACGCGCCAACCAGTCAAAATACGCGCTGCCGCTTGCACATCACCTTCTGTGTAGTTAGCATCTGGTCCCTTTCCAATGCAAAACAACTCTTGCAATTCACGCGAGTAATTTTCATCGGGCGCGGATTTATCATTGTACTGACCATTCAGGAAGTGCAGCATTGCTGGGTCAAGCGTAATCGCTCGCATCATTTCTTTGAAATTGCCCAGCGCATACTTTCGTAGTAGCTCTATGTAATCATAGTCCCACTTTCCATAAAATACATCGTAGAACTTTATGGGAATATGGTTGAACCAAAACAAAATCATTTTTTCGGTAATCGAACGCTCTTGTTCAATCATATTGCCTAACCACCAACCTTTCAATGACCAAATTCGACGACCTTCTGCCTGATTATCATAGGCTGCATTAATCCAAGGTTCACCAAAAGGGACTGCTGGATCGGTAAATTCATCATCATTGTAATTATTGATAGGAACAGGAGGTTTTGGCGAAAGTGTGAGCAGTTCTTCAATAGCTTGTTCCACAGATAAATTCTCGAAATGGGCAACATCTTCCAGATTCGCCCCAAATAACAGACGTCGGGAAAGATGAATAATTTGCGTTTTGCTCCATTCGCCTGTATAAGGTGAGAGATCGCCATTGATAGGAGTTGTTGCTGTGGGAGTTGCCTCAGCTTGAGGGAAGTGCAAGAATGTTCTCCGTTTCATCAGTCAATGTAATTTTCAAGCAAATTAGGGGTTTACTTTTGGAATTACAATAATTAGCCTGATTAATCAACGTTGCATTTTCTGGATGTAGTGTATTAGTTTTGCTGTTCAAAAGTTCAATATCTCCTTATGAATAAAGGAAAACTTTATCTTTTTCCAACGCCGCTAAGCGAAAATGCAATTCATACCCTTCCCAATTACGTACTCGAAAAATTGCATCAAATTGATGTTTTCATAGCGGAGCGCGCCAAGACTGCTAGGCGTTTCATCAAAGCAACCAATCCTCCTCGTCCCATTCAAGTATTGACAGTACATGAGCTTGGGAAATACACACAAGCCGAAGAATGGCAGCAATATTTAGGTGCAGCTTTAGAGGGAATAGACATTGGCTTGCTCTCGGAAGCGGGTTGTCCAGGAGTAGCCGATCCGGGTGCAGAAATTGTTCGTTTGGCTTATGAAAAAGGCTTGGAAGTTGTGCCTTTCGTTGGCCCCTCTTCTATACTTTTAGCGTTGATGGCTTCTGGAATGAATGGACAAGAGTTTTCTTTTAAAGGCTATCTCTCTCCAAAGAAACCACAATTAGGAAAAGACCTAAAAACGCTCGAACAAGTATCGCAACGCTTTAACCAAACGCAAATTTTTATAGAGACACCTTATCGCAATCAAGCCTTGGTTGAAACAGCTTTGCAGTCACTTTCGCCCTCCACGCGTTTCTGCATTGCTTGCGATTTGACCGCTCCAACAGAATGGGTCAAGACGCTTACCATTGCGCAATGGCAAAAAGAAAAATTGCCTGATTTGCATAAGCGTCCTACCATATTTCTGCTGTTAAAGGAACGCTAGTTTCTTCCTTTCTTCACATGGTTTTGATAGCGTTCTCCTCTTGCATGCGCATTTTTAGGATTGGTAATATCTGTTTTTTCGCCTGCTTTAGAGTGCTTTTTATTGATTTTTCTACCCATAAACATGACCTTATTTTCTAGTGCTTTTCCAGTCTCTGCATCCGTTTCTTCAATCAAGCGTTGCATATCTTCGTCGGTCAAGTAGTTACCCGATTTCAATTTCTTGCGCGCCACTTCTTTTGCCACTTCATTTCCTACACTCGCCTCGTATTCTTGCTCCCAAACACGCGCTCTTTCTGCTCTACTTACAGCATGGCGAGGACGCTCCACCTCCATGTAGCGTTCATTATTAATCTCTGAAACTTCATTCGCAATGTATTCCACTTTTCGCTCTACAATTTTAGAATCGGAGGGCGCATGAACGATTTCGTTGCGCACTTGACGATCAAGTGCATCTAACTGATAGCGAGCAATCAAGTCTTTTAAACTAGAAGAAGAGTAGCGTCCCGTTGCACCTAAACCATCTGCCCAACGATCGCTGTTTGCAGCATATTTGAAGTAAGCAGAACGATGCTCGAAAGGTGCATTTTTTTTCAGATGTGTCAGTGGTTCTACCACTGCACGCATAAAATCTTCTGCGGAGCGAATGGGAATTCCCGCATCTAATTTGGTAATGCCCATCGCTAAGGAAACGCCTGCTGGAATGCCATTTACCAAGGCTTGTTCCTTCGCAAATTCATCGAATCGATTGATCCAATTTTCTACGGAGATCATTTTTGGTTGGCGTACTTCTTCCCTTTTGTAAGAATTGTAAGGCTTTGGTTTTGAGCTTCTTGTGCGATTAACTGGAGCTGTCGCACGCTCCGCTGGATTCAAGTTCGCCATACTCATCTGCAAATCCTCCATCTCTCTGTCGGTATCGTAAATACTCATTTCGCTGCTTACCATTCCCCCGTTTCTCTTCAAATAGCCAGCAGTTAGTAAAATTGCAAAAGCAAATCCTAAGGCACTCAAAATATTGAATCCTCCTCTACTTGGTGTATTGTTGTACTGTTGTTTCATAATGACTTACCATTTTTGATTTTTAAACAATGTTTTTTATGTATTCGTAAATTTTCAGGTTTCAAAAAGGAGTTTGACAAATTACCATTCAGCCATTCAACCATTCAACCATTCAACCATTCAACCATTCAACCATTCAACCATTCAACCATTCAGATCGCGCTTTACCATCATATCGAATTTCCAAAGCTCGTAAGTCACGATGATGTAGGACAACTTCTGATGATAAGTCTTCGATGTGGCATAACCAGCCATTTTTAATCCAGCAGCAGCAGCGGCGAAATAAGGAAGTTCGCGATTTCCATTAAAGAAATATTCAGGAGATAATTTGGAAAAGCTGTAGAAGGAATTGGCAGCAGAAGTAATGTCACATTTAGCGTCTCCAACAGGAAAAGTTTTCCAAATCCAGCTATAGCAACCGACTTTACCTAGTGTGCAATTGCGCGTCACTAATTGAGTATGTCGCCAGTAACTATCGCCAACATTCCTATATTTCTCGAAACGATCATAATGATGATCGTCCGTCATTTTAAAGACGCCGATTGCAGGTTGAGAAGGCGTGTAATCATAGTCGGTCAAAAGATCATATTGCTTATTTCTGAGTTTTAATCGTCCTGTTTTGTTTGCTCTAGCCTTGATGCCAAAATGATTGTGAGTCGAACGCGCCAATTTCGACCTTCCTGCGCCAGATTCTAGCAAGGCTTGGGCTAATTTGATGCTTGCAAAAACACCTGATTCTTGCATATCATGTATCGCAATTTCTTTATGCTGATCTATATAATCCAAATATTTTTCTGCCGCGCGCAATTTGCCCTTGGAGAAACCTTTATTTGCTAGTTTGTTATAAACTTCTTGATAATTCCAAGTCAGATCAGGTAACTTTTGAGTGTGAGTAGGAGAAACTGTAGAAGCAAGTAGGGTAGGGATTTCAATTTCGGGCAAGTGCAAAATATCCGAAAAGGCATTCCAACCTTCCAAATAATAATCTTCAATCTCGTGGATGATTGGTAGTTCTCCGATTGCTTCTTCTTGGGCATAATATTGGTCAAGCTGCAAGACAAAGAAAACGCCTACAGCAAACAATAAACCAAAAAAGAAACCTTTGGTCAAGTGACCAATTGCAGCCTGAATGTACAATACAGCCTTCATGAGTACACTGGTAAAATTAAAAATCTAATAAATGGGTAATAAACTCTCAATCAGTGCATTGTTGCACTAATAAAGGAATCTAATCTGTTGAAGCAAGGTGCTACTTTGTCAAAAAAACAACTGTTATGCGGTAAGTAGATGTCTTGATTTTTAGGTCACTCTGGTTGTGAGATGAGTTATAAGCGCAACAAAAATAATACATTAATTGCAAATTGAAGTTAAATTGAAGATTCGGTTTTACTCTTTTATGAAAAGGTCGATCTAGCGACTAAGGCGGCTCATTCATATAACGTCTATTTTTAATGCCTTCTGTAAATAGGCATTTCTTCAAATTTTCTTCTTTTGAATTAATCTAAATAAGTATACTCCCGTTATATTTGCATTCTTAACATAGAGATAACATGAAAACAGCGAATCACCGAGCATTATTCGATTTTAAACCTAAGGAGAAAGGAACGATTGTTGCATTTACAGATGATCGAATTGCTTGCAAAATGATGATGATGGGTGTACGTCCAGGCGCAACTTTAGAATTTGTACGCCGAGCACCTTTCCGTGGAGGATGCTACATCAAAGCTGGAAATGCTGCCTTTGCTTTGCGCAGAAAGGAGGCAGAATGTATTCTTTTAGAGACGAAAGTATGATTGCAATAGAAACGAAAACAGTAGCCTTATTTGGCAATCCCAATAGTGGAAAATCTTCTCTTTTTAATCAACTCACTGGTCTTCGCCAAAAGGTAGGTAACTTTCCTGGAGTCACCGTTGATCGAAAAGTTGCTCGGCTGCAACTATTTGACGAACAAGAAGTTAAATTAATTGATTTCCCTGGCACATACAGCATTTATCCTAATTCACAAGACGAACGTATTGTTGCCACTCACCTTTGCAATCCTAGCAGCGAAGATTATCCCGACGCCGTAATCTATGTCGCAGATATTACGCATCTGGAAAAACACCTTTTACTTTTTACTCAACTTCGCGATCTCGGTTTGCCTATCCTATTGATGCTAAGTATGAATGACTTAGCAGAGCAAGAAGGTCTGGTAGTAGATGTACAAAAATTGTCAAAAGTACTAGAAGTTCCAGTATTGCAATTTGATGGAAGAGCAAAAAGTCAACACACGGAACTCAAAACCACTATCCAAAATTTATTGAATCAAGAACCTGCTCCAACATCACCTCTTTACAAACCTTCCAGTGAAGAAAAAACAATCATTCAAGCGGTTCGTACTGCAACTGAAATCAAAAGTGACTACCATGCGCTTTTACTAGCACATCATCACGATTGGCTTCCCAATCTGGAGACTTCTACTAAAAATAGTATCCAAGAAATCACTGAAAAAAACGATTTTAAATCGCTAAAACATCAAATTCAGGAAACCCTCAATCGCTTCGATCACTTTTCTCCGATTGTCAATAAAGTCATTTCCAAAAAAGGAGAAGATAATACAATAACCGATCGCTTAGATCAAATTCTGACGCATCGCTTCTGGGGTGTGCTCATTTTCTTTGCCTTGATGTTGCTGGTTTTTCAAGCCATTTTTGCTTGGGCAAGCTATCCTATGGATGGTATTGAAGCGACTTTTGGATGGTTAGGAGAACAAGTAGAAACTATGCTGCCAGACAATTGGTTTAGGAGTCTTTTAGTGGATGGAATTCTGGCAGGTTTAGCAGGTGTTTTGGTTTTTATTCCTCAAATAGCTATCTTATTTTTTCTTATTGCTTTGCTGGAAGAAGTCGGCTACATGGCGAGAGCAGTCTTTCTCTTTGATCGAGTTATGCAGCGATTTGGGATGAACGGAAGGAGTTTAGTTGCCCTCATTTCAGGAGGTGCGTGCGCCATTCCAGCCATCATGTCCACTCGAACCATTTCCGATTGGAAAGAGCGATTAATCACTATTCTAGTCACGCCTTTCATTAGTTGTTCTGCGCGTATTCCCGTCTATATTGTTCTAGTTGCTTTTGTCGTACCTGCTGGAAAATGGCTATTTATCAGTTGGCAAGCATGGGCATTCATGGGTTTATACTTACTTGGCATAACTACTGCTTTAGTTTCTGCTTGGGTACTGAAAAAAGTACTAAAAGCAGAAAGTCATAGCTTCCTGATGTTGGAGCTACCTAAATATCGTTCGCCGCGCATATTAGATGTTTTGCTTACCGTTTGGGACAAAGTAAAATCATTCATCTTGGAAGCAGGTAAAATCATTTTGTTGATTTCTATTGTGCTGTGGTTTTTGGCAAGTTATGGTCCAGGTGAGGAAATGCAACTGGCAGAGCAGGAGGCAATAGAATTGGCAACTCAGCAAAACTTGGATGAACAAGCAACAGACAATTTGATCGCCGCTAAAAAAATCGAAAGTTCCTACGCGGGTATTTTAGGTAAAACCATCGAGCCTGTTATTCGCCCCTTAGGATTTGATTGGAAAATAGGTATCGCGTTAATTACTTCTTTTGCGGCAAGGGAAGTTTTCGTTGGCACCATGGCAACCATTTATAGTATTGGTAGTGAAGAGGATGAATACAAGATTCAAGAGCGTATGGCAAAAGAACGCCATATCCTCACAGGGCAACCCGTTTATACTTTAGCAACCTCACTTTCCTTACTCATTTTCTATGTTTTAGCAATGCAATGTGTGAGTACTTTGGCAGTGGTGAAGAAAGAAACGAATAGTTGGAGATGGCCGACTATACAGTTTGTAGCGATGACAGCAATGGCTTATTTAGGGAGTTTATTGGTTTATCAGTTTTTGGGGTAGGGAACTAAGTTTTTCCAATAGATGTAGTATTTCCTAAAAACTATGAACTTCCTCCTTCTCACAGGCCCACCTGCTGTGGGTAAAATGACGGTTGGGCAAAAATTAGCGAAACAGTTAGACTACAAACTCTTCCACAATCATCATTCTATTGATTTGACGCTCAATTTCTTCTCTTGGGGCGAAGTTGGCTTTAAAAAAATCAATGAAGGGATTCGACAACTCATCTTCAAAACGGTGGCAGAAGATCGTACGCTCAAAGGCTTTATTTTCACTTTGGTTTGGGCGTTTGATCTACAAGAAGACTGGAATTATGTGGAGGATATAAAAAAGCTATTTGAAACCAACGGTTGGACTTTTCATATTGTGGAGTTGTATGCCCCTGTAGAAACGCGATTGGCTAGAAACAAGACTGAAAATCGCTTAATACACAAAGCCAGCAAACGAAACATTGCTAATTCGGACAAAAATCTATTAAAACTGGAAGAAGGTTACGAAATGAATACCGATGGCACAAAAATCAAAGAGCAAAACTACCTGAGAATTGATAATACTAATCTTTCAGCAGAGACGACAGCAGAACGAATCATTCAGTATTTTGGGTTAAAATAAGATATGAACTATGCGTACTACGTGAAAACGCTATCTGACTATTTGGTCAAATCCACCTTATAAAATTTGGAAATTCACAACATTTTCTCCTAAACATTTCACAAAAAACTCAAAAAATCGTATCCTTATTTCCTGAAATACGTCTTTTAGAAAAGAGAATTGAGGAAACAAAACTTCTTTTGATTCTCACTTATCCAGTTTGTGAAAAAATGAAAATGACCATGTTGTCAAAGCTCAAAGTAGTATTGGTAATTCTATTTTTTACCATCATCAACTGCGGTACAACGCAGCTTACCTACAGTGCAAAATTTTTCGATACAGAAAAAATTGTGGTTGGAGCAGAGCAAACAGCTCAATACTTGCCAATGTTACAAGGAAAGAATGTTGCCTTGGTCGTCAATCAAACCTCAACGGTTGGTACGACACATTTGGTAGATACACTGTACAATTCTGGTATCCAGATTAAAGCAATTTTTGCACCCGAACATGGTTTCCGAGGAGAAGCAGATCGAGGTGTGGATATTGCAGATAGCAAAGACGAAAGAACCAATATTCCAATCATTTCCATTTACGGCAAAAAGAAAAAACCAAGTTCTAAGGATTTAGCAGGCATTGATTTAGTTGTATTTGATATTCAAGATGTAGGTGCGCGTTTTTACACCTATATATATACAATGCACTATGTGATGGAAGCCTGCGCCGAGAATGATGTAGCCTTTATGGTGCTAGATCGTCCAAATCCAAATGGACATTATGTGGATGGACCGATGATGAAAGATAAATTCAAATCTTTTATTGGTTTGCATCCTATTCCTGTGGTACATGGTATGACCGTTGGAGAATATGCCCAAATGATTAACGGACAGGGTTGGTTGAAAGACGAAAAGAAATGCAAATTGGATGTGGTCTTATGCAAAAATTACGATCATAAAAAGTTCTACGAATTACCAATCAAACCTTCCCCTAATTTACCAAACATTCGCTCCATTTATCTCTATCCATCCCTCTGTTTCTTTGAAGGAACTGCTGCCAGTGTAGGGCGAGGAACAGATACCCAATTCCAAGTGTATGGGCATCCAGAATATCCTTTAGGTGTCTATGAATTCAAGCCTGTTTCTATGCCTGGTGCAAAATATCCTGTCCATGAAAACAAACTTTGCAAAGGCTATAGTTTAGTGAACTCACCAATGAGGGAATTGCAAAAAAAAGCAGCTTTAGATTTGAATTATGTCATTGGGTTTTATAGAAATTTTCCTGACAAATCTGACTTCTTCAGAGAAGACAACTTTTTTGATTTACTTGCAGGAACGGATGAGTTGCGCAAGCAAATAGAAGCAGGAAAAAGCGAAGCGGAAATTCGAGCAAGTTGGCAAACGGGTTTGGATGAATTTAAGCAGGTGCGGAAACAATATTTACTATACAAAGATTGAGTATCAGTTTTGCTTACTTTTGTAATCCATTAATACAATTGGATTATGAAGCTCTCTTTCGCCACATTTTTGTTACTCCTCCTTTTTCAATCAATAGTTTGGTCACAGCGAAAAGTAGCTATCACTATAGATGATATCCCTAATACGAGATTATACAAGGAAAAGCAGTTTGAATCCAAATTGCTAAAACAATTGGATAGCTTATCCATTCCAATTGCTATTTTTATTAATGAAAGATTGATCTATAAAAAAGGTAGCGTAGATCAGAATTTTATGTTGCTTCACGATTGGTTTCAACGCGACTATATAACGCTTGGAAACCATACTTTTAGCCATCCTAAATATTCTAGTGTCGGCATTGAGCAGTTTGAAAAAGACATCATAAAAGGAAATTATATTTCCAAAGAGTTAGCCAAGCTCTATGATAAGCCGCTTCATCACTTCCGTTTTCCATATAACGATTTAGGTAAAGATTCTTTGCAACATATTACTATGCGGTCTTTTCTGGATAGTGTTGGCTATTCCATTACACCTTTCACGATTGAAAGTATGGATTGGATGTTCAACAAGGTCTATGAGACTTATTTGGAACAAGGAGATACTTCAAAAGCAGCATATATTGGACAACAATATGTGGCAACGACTATCGCTTTTTTCGGCTTTTTTGAACAGCTTTCCGACCAGTTTTATGGAAGGTCTGTACACCACATCTATCTCTGCCATGATAATCAAATCAATGCCGAGTATTTGAAAGACATTATTAGTCAATTAAAAGCAAAGGAATATGAGTTCATCAGTTTAGACGATGCTTTGACTGATCCGATCTACGATCAAAAAGATCAATACTATCAAAATCGAGGCATTTCTTGGATTTATCGTTGGATGCAGAATCGAGAAGAACGGATCGGTTGGATGCGAAAAGAACCTGATACCAGAGAAATTGAAGAATTTTATAGAGAAATTATCGAGAGAAAGGAATGAAATGAATCAGCTGACTTTGGAATTCTTAGGTTTCACTGAGAAAAACCAAAGGAAGCGCAACATTCCTTCTTTTTGCTAGTAGAAAATAACAGACTCACCATATTCATCTTTGTGGAAATAAAAAGGCAGTCATTTTTCTCAATAAAAATACTTTTTCAATAAGGAAACGGCTCACCAAAACAGCTGGAGATTGCTCTTTTTGAGCAAACGGTCAAAAAAATCTTCTTTTTTAGAACTTTTTTGATGCTTTTTTTGATTTACTTTCCTAAATAAAAATCAACAAATTTTTAACTTAATTAATTGATTATCAGTTTTTAATAAAATTGATTAATTTAAAATTGGTCAACAAATTCGTTTTTTTGTCTTTTAAAAGCGAGGACTTTGCTTGCATCTTTGTATCGTCGAAAGGAAATAAAGACTTTTGATAAGATCATTGAAAGATAAAAACTGGTAAGAAATAAAGGGAACGCTTTGTAGTTCAGCAATTCAAGAACCGATTTAGGATTACACACTCTTATTACAATTCAATTGCCGATTACAACATATACAACCGATTACATACATACAACCGATTACATACATACAACCGATTACAAATATAAAGCGTAAAAAATTTCCCAAGTTGCAGCATGGTCATCAGGACATGGTGGTCCCACGAACGATGTACTGTTAAAGTGCTGCTACTTAACTTGGGTTGCAACCAAAAACGCGATTACAGCCGATTACAAATACACAATGAACTGAAAGCGTTCCCACTTATAATTTAACTGTTGCCGATTACAAAATACAAATTTTAGAAGTGACATTCTATTCCATGAACATAAGCCCTTCGCCCTAAAAAAATTTTGTAATCCTATTAGACCTAAAGATTTTCGTAAAATTCGTTCTTTTTCATGAGATTATAACTTGTTGAATGTCGGACCTTGCCCATACAGAGGGCAAGGTGCTTTTTTAGACTAGAACTGAGGAATTGAAAAATTGAGCTGGATTTTATCACAAACTTGGTGATTGCTAGTGTCTTTATATATTACCACAAACCGATTATGGTATGTTAGATGGGAGTGTTGGTCACTCCCATTTTTTAAACTTGTTGAGTATCAGACCAAAAAAGCCTAAAGAATTTTCATGAGTTCACAAACTAGCACTGGGGTAATTTGAAGCCGCATCATTTCGATGCGGCTTTTTTTATTTACGACACAATAATACGCTTTGTTTCTTATATTACCATTTTTTCTCATGTATTTTTTTAACATTTCTCTTTAGGATATACTCTCCTCTATCTCTCATTCCTTGTAAAAGTGCAATCTGTCTTGCGTTCTCCTCAATTCCTTACGCTTTCCAAATTACGAATATTCCTATCTTAGCTACTCCAAAAGCTAGCTTCTACTTCTCTCTTTGGAGGGTTAAATATTCTTAGATGTCCGTGAAGTCGCATTCAAAAAATCTTTAGAGAAGGATTTCTTGAATGCTCCGAGAGGTTCTTGAAGGCAAAAAGCATCAAAATTTAACAAATTTTGATGCTTTTTGCCCTTAAAACCCTCTAGCAGAAAGCCTTTTCACCTTTGAAAAAAGACTTTCTGCGATTTCTGGAAACGAAATTTCATAGTTCTAATTTACGTATCCTAAATTTTTCTCGACTATAATTCACAATGAAAGACATGATCCAAACTGCTTTTGACGCAACTAGCTTTCGTTCAAAAGGTCACCAATTGATAAACCTATTGGCTGACCACCTAGAAAACAGCACAACAGGCAAAACTCAACATTCTCAAAAATGGGCATCACCAAACGAACGCCTTGAATTTTGGCAAAAAGAATGGGAAAAAGAAGGCTTCGATCTAGCTGTTTTCACTGAACAAATCCTAGAACAATCGCTTCATCTACATCACCCAAAATGCATTGGTCATCAAGTCGGGGTGAGCGCACCAATTACGGTCTTAATGAGTTTGGTTTCTAGTTTGTTAAATAACGGAATGGCAATCTACGAAGTTGGACAAGCAGCGACGGTTATCGAACAATTGGTTATTCAAAAAATAGTCTCTCGTTTTGGCTTTGGAGAAAATACTGGTGGTGTACTGACCTCAGGGGGAACACTTGGAAATTTAACAGCTTTAATTACTGCTAGAAACGTGAAAGCGAAAGGTGAAGTTTGGAGGAATGGACAACAGCAGCAATTTGGCGTTATGGTCTCCGAAGAAGCGCATTATTGTGTAGATCGCGCCGTAAAAACGATGGGCTGGGGAGAACAAGGAGCGATTAAAGTTCCTGTAAATCAACAGTTTAAAATGGAAATAGAGTTGTTGCCTGATTTATTAACCAAAGCAAAAGCACAAAATATTCAAGTTGTCGCTGTGGTGGGAAGTGCTTGCAGTACATCTACTGGAAGTTTCGATGATCTAACTGCCATTGCTGATTTCTGTGAAGAAAATGATTTATGGTTTCACGTAGATGGCGCGCATGGTGGAGCGGCTATTTTTTCAGATAAATATCGTCATTTATTAAAAGGTATTGATCGAGCAGATTCAGTCATTATGGACTTTCATAAAATGCTACTTACGCCTGCTTTGACTACTGGACTTTTCTATAAAAATGCACAACATTCTTATCAAACTTTCGCACAAAAAGCGCATTATCTCTGGAGCAATTCAGAAAGCGAAGAATGGTACAATTTAGGTAAACGAACTTATGAGTGTACGAAGCTAATGATGAGTCTCAAACTTTATGCCTTGCTAAAAACACATGGTTTTGAATTGTGGGAAAAGTATACAGAGCGAGCATTCGATTTAGGTCAGCAATTTGCGGAACTGATAAAAAATACACCTGATTTTGAGCTTGCCATCCAGCCTAATTGCAATATTGTTTGCTTCCGATATCTGGGAGGCGATGATTTGAATCGTCTTAATGAAAAAATCCGATACCAACTGCTCGAAGAAGGAGAGTTTTACATTGTAAAAACACAATTACAAAACAAAACTTATCTGAGAACTACGCTCATGAGTCCGTTCACAACCATTGAGCATTTAAGATTACTGTTAGAACGGATTGTAGCGATTGCTAATAAAATCTAATGAAAACTACCTTACACTCTAGAACATAGCATTGCATTTTTTCTACTTTGCCTATGAAAAATAGACATCTTCTACACTTACTCGAACTTCAATTTGCCATGTTGTGTATTAGCACTTCAGGTGCACTTGGCAAATACGTTACTCTGCCTCCTCCACTCACGATTTGGTGGCGTGCCTTGTTTGCCTTGCTTTTTCTAGGCATATTTTGCTGGTGGAAAGGTTATTCTTTTCGCTTCGGGAATTCCAAAAATACAAGAACCATTCTTTTCACAGGAGTATTGATGGCTGCTCATTGGGTGACTTATTTTTATGCTTTACAACTCTCAAATGTTGCTATTGGAATGCTCTCCATCTTTACTTATCCCGTAATGACGGCTTTGCTTGAACCCATTTTATTAAAGACTAAGTTTCAAGCTAGTCAATTGCTATTGGCGGGCATCGTTTTGGTTGGTATTTTCTTTCTCGTTCCTGAATTAGACCTCAGTAATAATATTACTCAAGGCGTTTTAATGGGGTTGCTTTCTGCCTTGGTTTATTCTATTCGCAATATTATTCTAAAGACAAAAGTTGCTGATTTTAATGGCTCAATCATCATGTTTTATCAAATGGTGGTGACGCTCGTATTGCTTGCTCCAGTATTATTGCTCTACTCCTCTGTTGAAGTGCCGCGATTCCTTGGACAGATCGTTATTTTAGGGCTGGTCACTACTGCGATAGGACATACCCTATTTTTGCAAAGTTTCAAACATTTTTCTGTAAGTACAGCAAGCATCATGAGTAGTATTCAGCCTATCTACGGCATCTTATTAGGCATGATTTTTTTGAAGGAATTTCCCAATGGGCAAAGCCTAATTGGTGGCACACTAATCCTTCTGACGGTGGTCATAGAAAGTCGGCGAGCGAAAAGTTAATGTTGCTGATTATAGCGTCATATTAAAAAAATACATTTGTGTTTTTGTGAAATTTACGTAGCTTCGCTTTTGATTTAACCACTTCATTAAGTTGCCCTCTCCTAAATAAAAGCACTCTGTCAAAATTCATAATATCAACCTGTACGCTTGTTGATAAAAACTAATATCATACATTTGCAAAATATTTGCATCTGTTATTGCACAGAGCATCATTTTACAACACTAAAATAGATTTTCTCAAACCTAAAACCTGACACACTAGAAAATCTATCAAAACACCATTGAAATGTACCTCCTCGGCATCAATGCATATCATGGAGATTCATCTGCTTGTATTTACAAAGATGGAGTTTTAATTGCAGCTACTGAAGAAGAACGTTTTCGACGTATCAAGCACTGGGCGGGCATTCCTAGCAAAGCCGTAGAATTTTGTCTGCAACGAGCGGGAATTACGCTCGAAGATGTAGATCACATCACCGTTTCTAAAGACCCCAAAGCGAAATTTAACGAAAAAGTATTTTACACGCTTAAGAAAGGAGCAATTGCTTCGGTTATTAATAGAAAGCGAAAAGAGCAAGCCAACGTAAGTACACTCAAAGAAGATTTAGCGGAATTACTGGGATACGATGCAAGTAAACTCAAAGCGGAAATGCAGTACATTGAGCATCACCGCAGCCATATGGCTTCTTCCTTTTTTGTCTCGCCATTCGAAGAATCTGCTATCCTTTCCGTAGATGGAATGGGTGATTTCACTTCTACGATGCGCGGAACAGGAAAAGGCAACAAAATCAGCGTCATTGATAGCGTTTCTTTCCCTAATTCAGTGGGCTATTTCTACACCATGGCAACTCAGTATTTGGGCTTTCCTCACTATGGTGACGAGTACAAAGTGATGGGCTTGTCTCCTTATGGAAAGGCGGACGAGAACATTATGAAAAAGCTCAAGCAGATTCTTGTTTTCAAAGAAAATGGGCTGTTTGAATTGAATACTAAATACTTGCGCAGGGCCAACAAAGGAGATTGGAACAGAACTGTGGATGGAGTACCTTTAATTGACCAAAAGTTTAGCGATGAATACGCCAAACTATTTGGTACAGCTCGTCAAAAAGGAGATGAACTTACACAATTCCATATGGATTTTGCAGCTTCGGTTCAACGTGTGACAGAGGAAGTTATTTTCCACATGGCGGAAGATTTATACAAGAAAACAGGACTGAAAAATCTCTGTATCACAGGTGGTGTGGCACAAAATTCTGTAGCTAATGGAAAGATCACAGATAATACTTCCTTTGAAAATTTATTCGTACCTCCAGCAGGACACGATGGTGGTACTTCGGTAGGTTCTTCCCTGTATTATTACCACCATATTTTAGATCATCCAAGAAGAGAATTTGCGCATCAGGCGTACACTGGAATTTCTTTCACCAATGACGAAATTGAGCAATTGCTGAAAGAAAAAGGAGTGAGTTATACGCGCGTAGAAGATGATAAAATCTACGACATGGTGACTGATAGTTTAGTGAAAGGCGATGTAATTGGTTGGTTTCAAGGCAAGGCAGAATTTGGACCTCGTGCATTGGGCAATCGCTCCATTTTGGTTGATCCGAGAAGGGACGATGCGCGCAATTTATTGAATGAAAAAATCAAGCGCAGAGAGAGTTTCCGTCCATTTGCGCCTTCAATTTTGAAAGAAGCTACAGAAGAGTACTTCGAGAAGGTAGATGAAGTGCCTTATATGGAAAAAGTCTTCAAAATCAAGAAAGAAAAACACGAGGTTATTCCAGCTGTAACACACGTAGATGGCACAGGACTTTTACAAACTGTGGATTCAAAAGATGCGCCACGCTACCATAAATTGATCTCTAAATTTGCTGAAAAAACAGGGGTGCCTATTTTGTTGAATACCTCTTTTAATGAAAATGAACCGATTGTCAATTCGCCAGAAGATGCCCTAAATTGTTTTATTAGAACAAAAATGGATACCTTAGTACTGGAGAATTGTATTGTAAGCAGAAATTGATTTTGTTGATTTGTTCAATCGTTTAACTGTTTATTTGAGCAGTCAATCAGATCAACAAATAAACGAATCAACAGATAAACAATAAATAAAACTCGAACTCCTTTTCTATAATCAAATAAAAATAATGCACTATGGTTACTTCAACTGCAACTCGAACGGTAAAATGTCCTCTGGGAAATGATTTGGAAGTTCCAGAAGGAGTCCTAGCAAACGATCCTTATCCTTCTCTGGATGAACCAGCGAAAATGCAAGCCTATTTCGAGGAACATGGTTATATTGTTATGCGCAACTTGATTCCAGAGGAATTGTGCAATCAGGCATTGTCTTCTTTCAAGAGAGAAGTGCGTCCTTACAAAGGACATATCTATCGCCAAGCTAGCGCAAATCCAGAAAAGCACAAATGGACGGATCACGATCATATGCTCAATTCGATTTTGAATGTGCAATCGGTGAATAGCAGCAAATTTCCAACGTTCAGAAAAACTGGACTTTCTGCTTTGACGCATCCGGATGTGCAGAATGCGATGAATATTCTGATGGGTGAAGCTGGTAAGTTAGTACAATCTATGTACTTTGAAGGCAATCCAATGACTTGGGCGCACCAAGATTGCTATTATCTGGATTCGGAAGACCAAGGACGAATGATCGGAAGTTGGTTTGCGCTAGAAGATATTCATGCCGAAGCAGGACGTTTTTATGTCTATCCTGGTAGTCATAAAATTGACATAGAAAAAAATGGCGGTGATTTCAATATTGCATTTAGCCATGATCGCTACAAGCAATTGGTGAAAGATATCATCGTAAAGTTTGATCTAGAGTGTAAAGCACCAGCATTGAATAAAGGAGATGTACTTTTTTGGCATGCCTCGACAATTCATGGCAGCTTAGAAACTACGGATCGTGCATATTCCAGAAGCTCCTACACTGGACACTACATTCCAGATTCTACGCGCTTCTTACAGTGGCAAAGTCGTATTAAACCACTGGATTTGAAGGAAGTGAATGGTATGAACGTCAACTTCCCGAAAGATTTGGATAAGTTCTCTAATAAAGCAATTTTGGCAGTTGAGACGACTTTTCCAAAGCAGTTTCAGTGGCTGAAAAAGCAGGTGACGAAAGCAGTTACGAAGTAAAATTTCATGGTTTTATGGTTACAGGGTTTCATAGTTAGCCCTGTAACCTTATAACCATGCAACCATAAAGCAGTGAAAGAAAACAAGCAGATCAAAGGGGTATTCGTTATAGGCAGACAGCACAGCGGGAACACCTTTTTGACTCGTATTTTGGGCAATACGCCCAACTTTTTTATGGACGACAACGAGAACTCTTGGTTTGAGCAAGTGCCCGTTCTTGAAAACATAAGCTCTTTAGAAAAGCGTGTTGAATATTCTACCCAACACTTATTAAAAGGCAAACCCGAGCTCGCGCAAAAATTCCTTCCTGAAATTCAAACTTGGGCGAAAGAAAATCCACAAGTAACAGTTTACGAACTCTTTTTGAATAGCATGGATATAATAACTCGTGCTGAACAAAAAGAAAATTGGGTGTTAAAAGCTACCTCCTACATTTTCTATGCTGAAGAAGTTCTAAATAACTGTCCTGACGTCAAGCTGATCTACATTATGCGTAATCCGTTGGATTTGACTGCTTCTACTAAAAAGCGTAATCCTAAGGGGTTAGACTGGCTGATTTCTACCAATTTAGCATGGCGCAAAGGGGTGAATATTGCAGAAAGATTAGCAGAAAAATACAAAAGCAGGTTTTTGATTGTTCGATATGAAAGCTTAGTGGAAGGTGGTGAAGAGTTTGAACGAATCGAACAGTTCTTAGGCATTTCTAGTATCCAAAGTTACAAAGATATGCCCGTTGTGAATACTTCTGATAATCCATATGCAACTACTCAAAAGAAAGGTTTAGTTAAAAATCGAGTGTATTATTTTCAAAAGATATTGAGCGTTGGACAAATTTTTTTCGCACTAAAATTGGCAGGTGGAATTGAATATGTTCAAAAATGGTATTCGGATATTCCTCTTCCTCGGAACATTACTTTATTTGATAAAATGAAAGGTTTAAAAACTTTTGTAGGGATGAGTTGGCTATTTAGTAAAAAACATTTTAATATCTTTTCCGTACATCAGTTGAACCGCTCGTGGCGAAGAGTGATGACCATGCTTTCAAGAAATGCTTAACTCTGGACGAATCACCCAAAAAAACATATGAATATTTAGCGAATACGAAATTTTTAATATACATTTGTAACTGAATCAAATAAAGAACGATATAGGACAAGTTTTACTCAGGATTAAGAACGACAACAGAATTTACGAAAATATCTCACATTTAAGCTGGACTTAGAACACCCAGCCCTTCTAAGAGTCTAATCTTGTTTTATTTCGTGTTAACTTAACATTTCCCAACATTTTTTCCGATTACTTTCCTGCAAGAAAGGCAGGTAAGATATGTATGTTGAAAAGCTATTCGGATTAGAGGGTCTCGTCAAATTTTACTGATTAGGCTACCTTTTTTTGACTTATTAGTAAGGGTATAGTTAACATGAAGATTTCAATAATCACAGTAGTAAGAAATGGTGAAGATACCATTCGAGATACGATCAATTGCGTACTTTCGCAGTCTTATCATAATATTGAATACATTGTGGTAGATGGTAATTCTACGGATGGAACTATGGACATCATTCAATCATTTGGAAACAGAATTAGTAAAGTTATCTCCGAACCAGACACGGGCATCTATGATGCTATGAATAAAGGATTGAGAGCAGCGACTGGGGATTACATCGGATTTTTGAACGCTGATGACTTTTACAGCAATCAAGACGTAGTTTCACAAATTGTAAGTACAGGAAGAGAGACTCAAGCAGACTCTATTTATGGAGACTTAGTATTTGTGGACCAAAAAGATACAAACAAAGTAGTAAGATATTGGAAGTCAGGGCGATTTGATCGCTTTAAAATGATTTTCGGTTGGAGTGTTCCACATCCAACCTTCTTTGTTAAACGCTCTGTTTTCAAGAGACATGGTTTATTTAGAGAAAACTTTGGGCTATCAGGAGATTACGAAATGATGGTTCGTTTTTTCTTTAAAGATCGCATCAGCGCAGCATACATTCCACAAATCTTAGTGAGAATGCGCGTTGGAGGAGCTGGAAATTCAGGTTTCAAATCAAAAATGAAAGGAAATAGAGAAGATATACAAGCATGGAAGCAAAATGGACTTAAAATTCCATTTTTAACTATCTTAATGAAACCACTTCGTAAGTTACCGCAGTTTATCATGCGGCCTGCGTTGGATGTGCTTCCTGCGCCTACTCCGACTTATGAAGTACAGCAGTCGCCTTCTACTATATGAGAATAACTCTACAGTTTATTTCAATAAAAAGCGTGTGTCAACGATTGGGTTTGGCACACGCTTTTTTATTTGTTTCTTCCTACGCAACTTCCATCAAATAGCCTTCGTTCAGAAGATATAAATTCTTGCTTTTCAAGAAAAGACCAAATAAAATATTAGTATTTGTGTCATACATTTTCTATATTTATATATTTCCCTGTTGTTGCTGAACTTTTGTAATATCTTTAGATTATAGTTTTAGCAGATTTAGTTTTAACTGCACTTCACTATTCAAGTCTATAACCAAAGATGTTTTATCCAAATATGTTGTGAAATGAGATCATTTACGATAATAACTATTTTTCTGATTACTGCTTCTTTTGCTTTTGCACAAACGACTTTGCAGCCTCGCAAGCTCTCTAATCAAAATCGGGGAATTATCTACAATTCTGAACTAGCAGCGGACGTGCGCTTGCAAACCAATGGTTGGAGTGTGGGTGTAAATTGGGGAACGCTTCGGACATATTACTTGACGCGCTATTACTACGTAGATTTTGGAGAGCGAAAACACCTAAAAGAATTGACATTCAATCCAGGCGTTGGTCGCCAAGGGAGTACTTATATCTATGGTAAACAGAATAATTTATATGTGCTCCGTGGTGGAATTGGAGAGAAAAGATATTTTTCTGAGAAAGCAGCAGAGAAGGGAGTAGCTGTCGGTGCATCTTATCGTTTAGGACCGTCTCTAGGTTTAATTAAACCGTATTATTTAGATATCAATATTAATAACGATGCCCAAGTGAGCAACGATCGTACAAGGCCAATTCGATATAGTCCAGAGACTGCTCAACAGTTTTTGGATGATAGTAGAATCAACAATAACAGCGGTTTTTTGAAAGGTTGGGGAGAGGTTAATCCCGCTATTGGTGGTCATGCTATGGCTGCTTTGCATATTTCTTGGGGTGCATTTGAAGAATATGTGCGTGCTGTTGAGGCAGGCGTGATGGTGGATTTTTACTTTCAAAATATCCCAATCATGGTGGAAACCACTCCTGATAGCAACTTGAATCAACCTTTCTTTGTCAATATTTTTCTTAATTTCCAGTTTGGTAAAAGAAAATAGAATACAGTCAGCTGGAATTTGAAAAAATATCAAATGTCTTTGGAAGTATTCGGTATTTTTTATTCAAATACTTAACTAATTGAATAACAGGGCACTACTTATCTTTATTAAGAATCCTGAAAGAGGAAAAGTCAAGACTAGAATTGCAAAGACAGCTGGCGATGAAAAGGCGTACCAAGTTTATTTAGAACTTTCTAAGCACACGCGTAAAATCGCTGAACAATTTGAAGCTAATCGCTTACTCTTTTACAGTCAATTTATCAATCAGAAAGATGATTGGAGTGCCGAAGATTTTCAAAAAAATCTACAGGCAGCTGGTGACTTGGGTATTCGAATGGTGGCTGCCTTTCAAAAAGCCTTCGAGCAAAACGAAAAGGTAGTTATTATTGGTAGCGATTGCGCTTCTTTGACGAGCAATATAGTAGAAGAAGCCTTTGCGGCTTTAGATGCACATGACTTTGTAGTCGGACCAGCCAAAGACGGAGGTTATTATCTACTAGGAATGCGAGCTTTTCAGCCGAGCGTTTTCGACCAGATAGAATGGAGTACAGAGCAAGTATTTAGAAATACCATCCGTAATATCAAGAAATTAGAAGCATCTTACGCGCTAATGCCTGTTCTCTCGGATATTGACTACTGGGAAGACTGGTTGGAGTACGGCTGGGAATTAACTGATTAGTAATCTTCTTCTTCTTTAAGTTCTGAAAAACGGAAGTTCAGTCCTACTCTAAAATCTACATTACTTCCTTTTCGATACTGAAAAGCACTCATAATGTTATTGGTCATGGCATATAACTGAACTGAACCAAGATGGAATTGAGCATTGAACCCGAGATGATCGTAATTTTGATCGAAGAGAGTGTAGGTCGCTCCTACAGAAACCAGATCATTCAAAATAGCTTGTGCGTTCAGTGTGACAGCGGAAAAGAAATTTTCCCTATACCATTCTGTATAAACGCCCGCACCAAGTGACCAATCTTCACTTAAATAGTAATTGAAACTAGCATAAAAACGGGTAGGAAGCTCTGTTGTATAAGCATTTTGACTCTCTTGTACATTGAATACACTTTCTAAACTATCCAAAACGGAAGAAAAAGAAATGGTATCTCGAAAGTAAGCATTGAGCAAATCTAGCCCTTCGTAGTTATAAGTACCATCGATGCTATAATTACGTGGATTATCATCCCAAGTAATGCTTCCGATATCTAAAATGCTTAATCCGATGTCTACATCTTCAAAGTCCAGATAAATTCCAGCATCGAATGCCAAACCTTGATTTTGACTGATTAACTGCTTAAACTCAATAGGCATGAGTTGCGCTACTCCCTCATTGCTGCTCAATCCGTTGTACTGTACAAAGTTGGTGGCATCTATTTGATAGTCAGCATTTAAGTTGATTTGGTAGATATCGTCATCCGTCGTCAGTTGGAACTTTCCCCGACTTGTAGAAATATTTCCGAGTCCACTCAAATATTTGAGGCGTCCGCCTAAGGAGACATTTTCACCTAGTTTAATCCCTAAGCCTAAACCAAATTCGCTGTAACTGAAAGCACTTAGATCATGACTTAAATCCACCGTCTCTCCTATGAACTGTGCATTACCTTGATAAATTACCTCCGCCAATTTCTTGGGAATTTGGGAATAGCCATTGAATTTGAAAGCGTGGTGCAAACTCAGGTGCAACTTGCCTAAGTAGAATCCACCACTCATCGTTTCCACATCCAAATACTCTCGAAAGTTATTGTTGTTTTCTAATTGGTCGATGGCACTGCCGAGTGTGATTCTATTATTCTCTCGATCAACTAAAGATTCTAAGTTGGTATTGACCAGGTAGAGATTGTTGTGGATACTTGGTAATCCAATGACAACTGCATAGTCGGGTAGAAAAGCGGGGTTTGTGCGATTCGCTTGCCAAACTGTACGTCGAAGATTGAGATTGATTTCTTGTTGCGCTTGTGAAGTAATGAAACCTGAAAGCAAAAGTATCGTGCAGTAGTATGTTAATTTTCGGTACATAATCGGATTTTTGAACTAGAAGAGCTTATACATCAGATGATTTTATCTCAACAAAGTCACTTCTCCTTCCAGCATTCTTGTACTGCCATCGGAGTAATTGACTTTTGCGATAAAAATAAAAACGGCTGAATTCATCAGCGTACCATTTTGAGAACGCCCATCCCATCCTAACGTTTCATCATTGGGCAAAAAATTATTGCGCTGGAAGACCAAATGCCCCCAACGATCAAAAATTTGGAAGTTTTCTATTTCCATTACTGCCAAATTGTTGGTCTGTAAATAGAAAAAATCATTGCGGCTGTCTCCATTTGGAGAGAAAACATTCGGCACGAAGAAATCTTCAGCCTTTTCTACGAAGACCATAATTTGATCCATTGCCACGCAGCCTTCTTCGTCTTCTACTTGAATTTGGTAAATCGTATTGGTCAGTGGACTCACGGTTTGTTCGAGACAATCTTCACAACCCAAACTGTCTTTACCAGAACTAGACCAAACAATGCTGCTAAGTGTATTTTTATTGATGATGGCTTCCAAAATCGTACTTTCTCCAAAAGGCAGTACAATGTCGTCTCCTAAATTTACTGTTAAATCAGTGGCAGGTAAAATTGTAATCGTACTGTCCCACTCACAACCTTGCGCGTCTTGTATTTTGAGTATATAATCGCCTGCTCCCAAGTTGCTAAAATTAGGATTGGTAGAAAACGGATTTTCGTTTAACGCATAAGTATATGGAGGCATTCCTCCTGTGATACTATCTACAGAAATTGTTCCCATTTCATTGCCTTCACAATTGGGTTGTTGGATGTTCAAATTGGCTGTTCTGATACCGCCCAATTGCTCCGAAATATTAATCAAATCTTCTGCAATACACCCATTCATTCCTTCTACAATCAATTGATAATCACCACCTTCTGAAACGTTAATTTGTTCTATACTATCTATGACCATTCCATTTCTCAACCATTGAATGCGCAGAAAATCACCATCAATATCCGCTGTCAGTTCCAACTCTTCAAAGTCACAACCCAACGCATTAGAAGCGGAAGAAATACTAACCATCAACTCTTCCACAGTCAATTCTAAAATAACGATACTGTCGCAACCTCCCGAGCTTTGTAAAGTATCGCGATATTCACCTGCGACGCTCAAAGTTTGATTACCAAACTGGAAGTTTTCTCCACTACAAATGCTCTCAGTAATATTTTCTTCCAGCACATCCAAAACATCTAGATTCAAAGTAACAATGCTATCGCAGCCTGATTGAGAAATGAAAGTTGCTTCGTAAGTATCGGCGATAGTTAAATCTTGTCCATCGAAATTGAAGGATTGTCCTTGGCAGATTTGCTCGTTTAAAGTATCGCGCAGCATATCCAAAACACTCAAATTCAAAGTAACGATGCTATCGCAGCCGCTTTGGGAAGTGAAAGTCGCTTCGTAAGTATCTGCGACGCTCAAATCTTGTCCATCGAAATTGAAGGATTGTCCTTGACAGATTTGCTCGTTTAAAGTATCGCGCAAAACGTCCAGAACGCTCAAATTCAAAGTAACGATGCTATCGCAGCCGCTTTGGGAAGTGAAAGTCGCTTCGTAAGTGTCGGCGACGCTCAAATCTTGTCCATCGAAATTGAAGGTTTGCCCTTGGCAGATTTGCTCGTTGAGTGTGTCGCGCAGAACGTCAAGCACACTCAAATTCAAAGTGACGATGCTATCGCAACCGCTTTGTGAAGTGAAAGTAGCTTCGTAAGTGTCGGCGACATTTAAGTCTTGTCCATCGAAAGTGAAAGATTGTCCTTGGCAGATTTGTTCATTCAAAGTATCGCGCAGCACATCCAAAACACTCAAATTCAAAGTGACAATGCTATCACAGCCTGATTGCGAAGTGAAAGTTGCTTCATAAGTATCGGCGATATTCAAATCTTGTCCATCGAAAGAGAACGTTTGCCCTTGGCAGATTTGCTCATTCAAAGTATCGCGCAGCACATCCAAAACACTCAAATTCAAAGTAACGATGCTATCGCAGCCTAACTGACTGGCAAATGTTGCTTCATAAGTATCCCCAACATTCAAGTCTTGCCCATCAAAATTAAAGGTTTGCCCTTGGCAAATTTGTTCATTCAAAGTATCGCGCAAAACATCCAGAACGTTTAGGTTCAAAGTGACTATGCTATCGCATCCGCTCTGCGAAGTGAAAGTAGCTTCATAAGTATCAGCGACATTCAAGTCTTGCCCATCGAAAGAGAACGTTTGTCCTTGGCAAATTTGTTCATTCAAGGTGTCTCGAAGAACATCAAGCACACTCAAATTCAGAGTGACAATGCTATCGCAACCGCTTTGTGAAGCGAAAGTAGCTTCATAAGTGTCAGCAATGTTCAAGTCTTGACCATC